>CAZDUL010000158.1:0-10473 GCA_964508635.1 uncultured Allobosea sp.
CCCGGGCCGTGACCTTGGCTGGCGTCGGCGCGCAGTTCGACATGCAGGGATTCTTGTTCCAGAAGTGCTTCTCGGTCGTCTCCCGGTCGTCGTCGTAGAAACCGTCCGCATTGGGCATTTTCACCGACGTGAAGTTCTCCCGGGTAAGCTCGAAGTCATCCTTCACGACATCGTTGAGATACAAAAGGTAGGCGATGATCGCGTAGATCTCGTCCGCCGACAGCGAGCGGGCATTGCCATAGGGCATCGCCCGGTTGATGTAGTCGAAGGTAGTGGACAGGTAGGGCCAGAACGAACCGATCGTCTTCTCGGGCTGCTCGTGCTTGAGCGACCCGCGTCCGCCCGCCAGCACCGGCCAGCGCCCGACAGCCTCGCCGAACTCGCCATGGCAGGCCGCGCACTGGGCCTGATAGACTTCCTCGCCCTGCTTGACCGTGCCCCGTCCGGGTGGCAGGCCAACTCCGTCGGGACGGACATCGATATCCCAGGCCTTGATTTCGTCGGGATGCGCCAGCCGTCCAAGTCCGACCTTCTTCGCGGCCGGTTGTGCGCCCGGCGCCGCAGGCTTCTGGGCCGTCTGTGCAGTTGCAAATCCCCACCCGACGATAGAGAGGGACGCGACGGCTGCAAGAGCGATGAACTTACGAGATCTCGACATTTTCCGTCTCGCCGTTGGAGCGCACCAGCCAGGTCTGGATGCCGTTGTTGTGGTAGATCGAGTTCGTGCCGCGCACCTTTCGCAGCTCGTCCTTGGTGGGCTGGACGTAGCCGGTCTCGTCCATGGCGCGCGACTGGATCATCAGTTCGCGGCCGTCCCAGTCGAAATCCATATAGAAGCGCGTGAGCGAAAGCGGCAGCGCCGGCCCGTCGATCCGGGCTGTCTGCCAGTTGCGGCCGCCGTCGATCGAGACATCCACGCGGCGGATCGCCCCGCGTCCCGACCAGGCGAGCCCGGTAAGCACATTGGGTCCCTTGTGCCGAAGCGGGGCCTGGGGCGAGGGATTGGTAACGACGGACTTGGCGTCCATGATCCAGGTGAAGCGTCGGGATCGACCATCCGCGAGGAGATCGGTGTATTTGGACGTCTCCTCGCGGTGATGCCATGGCTTGTCGCCGACCTCGATGCGGCGCAGCCACTTGACCCACATGTTCCCTTCCCAGCCGGGCACCACGATCCGCAGCGGATAGCCCTGCTCGGGACGCAACGCCTCCCCGTTCATGCCCCAGACGACCATGCAGTCGGCCATGGCCTTCTCGATCGGGATCGAACGCGTCATCGCCGAGGCGTCAGCGCCCTCCGGCATCACCCACTTGCCGTTTGTCCTGACCCCGGCCTCATCCAGCAGCGTCTTCAGGGGGATGCCCGTGTACCACACGTTGTGGATCATGCCGTGGGTGAACTGGCAGCCATTGAGCTGGGCGCCACGCCATTCCATGCCGCCATTGGCAGCACATTCAAGGAAATAGGGCCGGTTGATCCGGCCGGGGAAGCGCTTGAGGTCCTCCATCGTGAACACGAGCGGCTTTTCCACGAGCCCGTTGATCATGAGGCGATGCTTGCTCGGATCGATCTCGGCAACGCCGGCATGGTGACGCTCGAAGCACACACCGTTCGGCGTGATGATGCCATCCAGCTCGTGCAGCGGGGTGAAGTTAATCGACGTGATCGTATCGGCCGTGAGCCATGGCACATTGCGCCGGACGACGTGACTTTCGAAGGGCGAAGGCTTGCCATAAGGGGAGGCGTCAACCCCAGGGCCGAGAACGCGGTTCCAGTCCTGGATCTCGGTGATCAGCGGATCTGGCACGGACGGTGCGGCCTGCTGGGCTGCGGCCCTGCCGGCCACCGCAGCGGATGCGCCGGCAACCGCCGCGCCCTTCAGAAACTGCCGGCGTGAGGTGACACCGTTCTCGGTCTTCTGATTCGAACTGCTCATGCGATGCTCCGGAGTTCGATCCATGACAAATCAGCCGCCCGCCAGCCTGACGGCGTCAAGCGGCCGGGGCGTGACGGTCTTCTTCGCGGTCAAATACTGGGTCACGACCTCCCAGATCGGGGGACCTTGCGTCCCCTCGTTGATCGAGGCCCAGCCGGCGACGACATACTCGCGCGAGGGGTCGATGGGCTGCCCGGTCTTCAGGAAGGTGAGATTCGAGATGCGATTGCCGACTGACTTGTTCGGATCGATGGTGAAGCCAAGGCCGCCGACCCGCACCATGTCGCCACCGCCCTGGAAATAGGGATCAGGATTGAAGATGTTGTCAGCAACGTCCTCAAGGACGGTCTTCAGCATATCGCCCTTCATGCCGATGCGGTAGCAGTTCGGATATGTCATCGCACAGGCGTTCGTGACATCCTCGAACGTGATGTCCTGTCCAGGGATCAGGCTCGCGCCCCAGCGGACCCCGGGAGAGAAGGCAATCTCCGCATCCCTGACCTCAAGCATCGCATCGGTGAACACGTCATCCAGCGAGCCCTGGAAATTGCCGCGGCGGTAGAGCAAGCCTTCGGTCTTCGCCAGAACCCGCGCCAGGTCCTTGGCGTAGGGCTCGCGGTGCTTCCTGATCAGCGCAGCCATCTCCGCGTCCGGGGCGATGGCGTCCGAGAAGATCGGGATCAGGCGATAGCGGAACCCCTTTACCTCCTTGCCGGACACATCGAGGTCAAGCCGCGACACGAACTTGCCGTGCGAGCCCGTCGCGATGAGCAACGTCTTGCCGACCTTGACGGCCTCCGGCAGTGCATCATGCGTGTGACCGGTGAGAATGACGTCGATGCCCTTCACACGGCCCGCCATCTTGCGGTCGATGTCAAACCCGTTGTGCGACAGCAGCACGACGAGATCCGCACCCTCGGCCCTTGCCTCATCCACCTGCTTCTGGACATCTTCCTCGCGGATGCCGAACTGCCATTTCGGGAACATCCAGCGCGGGTTGGCGATACCGGTGTAGGGATAGGCCTGGCCGATCACGGCAATCTTGAGACCCCCCTTCTCGAACATCTTGCGCGGCTCGAACACCTTGTCCTCGAACTCGGTGTCGCGCATGTTCTGCGCAAGGATCGGAAAGGGCAGCTTCTCCGCGATCTCGCTGACGCGTTCGGCCCCCAACGTGAACTCCCAGTGAGCCGTCATGGCGTCCGGCTTCAGCAGGGTCATGGCATCGACGACATCCTGAGCCTTCGTCTGAAGCGAAGTCCACGAATTCGTCCAGGCATCACCGCCGTCGAGGAGCAGGCACCGGTCGTCGCCGCGGTCAGCCCGGATCGCCTTGACGACCGTGGCGATCCGATCCAGTCCGCCCATCCGACCGTAGTGACGAGCAAGATTGGCAAAGTCCTCGCTCGACAGCGCATAGGCCATCGGCGAACCGGCAGGAATGTTATAGAGTTTTAGAAGGTCGGCGCCGGTAATGTGCGGCACCAGCCCCTTCACCTCACCCACACCAAGATTGATAGACGGTTCGCGAAAGTAGATCGGCATGAACTGGGCATGCAGATCCGTGAGGTGGATGAGCGTGACCTGACCGAGCGGCTCGAAGCGGAGCAACTCTTCCTGCGTCAGACGGTTCTGCGCAAGGGCCTTGCCAACGCTTCCAAAACCGCTCGCCGCCGCAATCGTCGCGAACGCTCCAGCGGCCTGCAGAAAGTCTCTGCGGCTGATCATGGGGTTTCCTTCCCGCGGCGGCAGGATCATGGCCTGCCGCTCATGTTATTCAGGTCGGCAGACGGTCAGACGACCGTGAGCTTGCCCTTCGACACATACTCCGAGCCGTCGTCATCCTTCCAGGTGAAGGTGAACTCACCCGACTCGGTCGCCCTGTAGAAGAATGCCTGATAAGGGTTGGCCGAGATGGCCGGGTGCCACTCCGCCTCGAAGAAGACCTTGCCGTTGAAGGCTGCGGTCATCTTGTTGATGATGCGCCGCGGAATGATCTTGCCCGCGTTATCGCGCCGCTGGCCGGATTCCATTTCGTGGCTGATCAGCGACTTGATCTCGATGATCTCGTCCTTCTTCGCGGTCGAAGGGAAGCGGACGCGGGGGGTGGGTTTGGTGCTCATCTGTCGATCTCCCGTTCTTGCCGATCAGCCGCCGCAGCCACCGATGGTGACCTTCACCTCGGTCTTGGCCATGTGCAAGGCGCCATCGGACATCTCGGCGACGCACACGACGTTCTGGGTCTGCGCCAGCCGCATGCGGGTCGTGGCGGATGCGCGTCCGCTTGCGGGAGTGAACATGAAGCTTGCGACGCCAGGAAGCGGGTTGCCGTCGGCGAAGATGTGGACCGCCTTGACGAAGCTCTGCTCCGTCATCGGGCTCTCGACCTCGACCGTGATCGGGACGACAAGACCATTCTCCGCGATCTGCGGCGCGTCGATCTTGATCTTTCCGTCGGCGAGCTTCTTGTCGCCATACAGCTTCTTGATCTCCGCCTCGACGAGCTTCGCGTCCGCGAGAACAAGCCTCGGCGACAGCGCCGCGACGGCAAATGCGACGGCTGCACCCGCGAGGGTCGAGCGTCGCGTAAGCGCACGATCGGGTGACGTCATCCTGATCCTCCCTCCTACCGGCGCCGCTTGACGGGCCCGGCCTCTTTGTTCACTCTTTAAATCCTCATATGACGTTTCGTGAATGTCAAGCTCGTTCGAAGCCGACATTCCCGAGGCGAAAGTCGAATGTCGGCCGACGCAGAAGCCGGCGACGCATTGGGGAGGTTATCGATGATGAGAAGGATGGCCGCTGCGGCGGCCCTCGTCGCCTTGGCGACGATGGCGGGAAGCCCCCTCGCGGGCGCGCAGAACGCCGAGCTGGATGGCGAAAAGGAGATCGAGCGTTACCGCGCGATGATCAACGACCCGATGGCCAATCCGGGCTACCTCGCAGTCGACCGCGGCGAGCAGCTCTGGTCGCTGGCACGGGGGTCGAAGAATGTGAGCCTCGAGACCTGCGATCTGGGCGAGGGCCCGGGCAAGCTGGAAGGGGCCTATGCCAAGCTGCCCCGCTATTTCGCCGATGCGGACCGGGTGATGGATCTCGAGCAGCGGCTGTTGTGGTGCATGGACAAGATCCAGGGTCTCGATACGGCCGATGTCATCCGCCGTCGGTTCGGCGGACCTGGTGTCGAATCCGACATGGAGGCACTGGTTGCCTTCATCGCCAACAAGTCGAACGGCATGAAGTTCGAGCCGCAGCTTTCTCATCCCAAGGAAAAGGAGATGCTTGCGGTCGGAGAAGCCCTCTTTGTCCGCAGGGCCGGTCAGATGGATTTCTCCTGTGCCACCTGCCACGCAGCGCCGGGACAGCGGATCCGCCTGCAGGCCCTGCCCGACTTCTCCCAGCCCACCAAGGACGCGCGCGAGACCATGGGCTCGTGGCCGACCTATCGTGTCAGCCAGAGCCAGACCCGCACGATGCAACATCGCTTGTGGGACTGCTACCGGCAGATGCGGCATCCCGTGCCGGAATATGGTTCGGACGGCCTCACTGCGCTCACGGTCTACATGGCGAAAATGGCTGAGGGCGGCGAGATCAACGTCCCCTCGATCAAGCGCTGAGGGGGGGGGACGACATGAAGATTCTTGCAGCAGCCATCGCGACCGCCTCCGCGCTTGTCCTGTCATCGCACGCCGTCGCTCAACAGGCTAAGATCGATCAGGCCACATTTGACCGTTACGTAGCGTCTCTCTGGGCGAAAGCGCCAGACGTGTGGAAGCAGCGCAACACGCAGGACGAGACCCAGAAGATCTGCTCTGAAACCAACAACAACCCAAGCGAAGAACAGGCCAAGGCCATCGTCGCACGCGAGCTCGCATCGGTGAAGCTTCCCGCCGACGGCGTCGTGATGGGGGACTGGAAGAGGGGCCAGGTGGTGGCCCAGCGCGGCACCGGCGGCCAATTCTCCGACCAGCCCGACACATATCGCGGGGGCAACTGCTACGCTTGCCATCAGCTCTCGAGGCAGGAAGTCAGCTACGGGACGCTCGGTCCGAGCTTGCTCGAATACGGCAAGCTCAAGGAGTTCAAGCCCGAGGAAGCGAAGGCCACCTACGCCAAGATCTGGAACGCCCAGTCGGTCCTGGCGTGCTCGACCATGCCCCGGTTCGGGCATAACGGGTTCCTGAGCGAGCAGCAGATCAAGGACGTGGTCGCCTACCTTTTCGACCCGGAAAGCCCGGTCAACAAGTAAGCGGGCCGGGCGGCGTGGCGGCGCGGCAAGCGCCGCCCGTCTGCTCATCCGATGGCCTGGAAGACAGGAAACGTCTCGTAAAGCCATGTGGCAGCGCGGCCCATGTTGCCGCTCGCGATCAGAAGACCGGTCAGCAGCAGGATGGCACCCGCGATCTTTTCCACGACCGCAGCGCCGCTTCGCATCCTGCGCAGGAGTGGAGCCAGCTCAGCGGCGAACAGGGCCACCAGCAGGAACGGTATGCCCATCCCCGCGGCGTAGGCCGCCAGCAGCGCCGCGCCGCGGGCGGCCGATTCCGTGCTGGCGGCTGTCATCAGGATGCCGGCAAGAATCGGCCCGACGCATGGGGTCCAGCCAAACCCGAAGGCGAGACCGATCGCGAATGCACCGGCGACGTTGCGCGGTTGGCGTGCAGTTTCAATGCGCCATTCCTTCATGAATGCCGGAATGCGCAACACGCCAAGCATTTGCAGGCCAAGCGCGCAAAGAAGCAGCCCCGCAAAGATCGCCAACGTGTCGAAATGAACAGCAAGCAGCCGCCCGAGGCTCGATGCGCTCGCGCCGAGAAGCACGAAGACGCAGCCCAATCCGACGACAAACGCCACGGCGCGCGGCATGACGAGCGCGATTCGCTTCGAGCGCGCCAGCTGCGAATCGGCTGCTGCGCCCTGTCCCGAGATGTAAGCCATGTAGGCTGGAACGATGGGCAGGATGCAGGGTGAGAGAAACGAGGCCAGCCCAGCCACGGCGGCGATTGCAAGGCCTGGATCCATGGGCGGAACGTCCTGAGTCAGCTGCGACCTAGCATAAACATGCGGATGGAGATATACGTTAGACATGCGTGCATTGCTCGTCTGGCTCCTTCTTCTGATCAGCCTCGGTTCGTCCCGAGCCGCAGATGACCGGCGGCTCGAGCTTGTCTTCTTCGAACGCTCCGGCTGCCCCTGGTGCATCCGCTTCGAGCGCGAGGTCGCGCCCATCTACCCCAAGACATCCGCAGGCCAGGTCGCTCCCCTTCGGAAGGTCAACCTGGACGACCGTTTGCCACCGGAGCTTTCGCTGCGGACCCCGGTACGGTTTACGCCGACATTCGTTCTCGTCGATCGGGGCAAGGAAGTTGGCCGCATCACCGGCTACATGAACGATGCGACGTTCTGGGGCCTGATCGAGAAGCTGCTTGCGAGCCCCCCCGGGGACTGAGAAGAAGCCGACATGCCGCATTCTGCCGCGACCGCGATCGAGAGCCAGTTCCTGAGCGATGCGGAGTTCTCTCCCGAGCTGGACGAACTTCTCCGCAATGCGCGCAAGGCGAGCGACTTCCTCAAGGCGCTGTCGCATGAAAACCGGCTTCTCCTCTTGTGCCTGCTCTCCGAAAACGAACGCTCGGTCGGCGAGCTCGAGGCACTTCTGTCCATGCGACAATCGGCCGTCTCCCAGCAGCTTGCGCGCCTGCGACTCGACGGCCTTGTCTGCGCCAGACGCGAAGGGAAGACCGTGCATTACTCCATCGCCGACGAGAAAGTGCGGCGGATGGTTCGTCTCGTCTATGACATGTTCTGCGCATGCAAGCCGACGCCTGGACATGTCGAACCGGTCTGCTCCTCCGGGCGCGGGTGATGACTGGCGATGTCGCCCTACACAGCGCCGCTGGCTGGGCTGATCGTCGGCATTCTGCTCGGTTACCTCGTTCGTCGCGCCAGGCTTTGCAGCTTCGGGGCGATCGAGGATGCGTTGGGCGGCGGTGACTTCAGGCGTCTGCGCGTCTTCGGGCTGGCGCTGGCAGTCGCCATCGCCGGCACGCAGGCGACGATCGCGTTCGGGGGCTTTTCCGCACAGGAAACATCCTATGTACCCGGCCGCCTTGCGTGGCTGTCGCTCCTCTCCGGCGGCGTCATGTTCGGCATCGGCATGGCGCTGGTCGGAACCTGCGGTTTCGGATCGCTGATCAGGCTCGGGAGCGGCGACCTGCGGGCCTTCGTCGTCATCCTGACCTTCGCGGCGGCGGCCTACGCACTCTTGAGGGGCGTCCTCGCGCCCGTGAGAATCGGCGTGATCGAAGCGGTCTCCGCTCCGATGCCCGGCGGGCATCCGGCAGGCTTCATCGAGATCGCCGAAGGCTTGAGCGGGTATCCGGCGCGCTTGCTCCTTGCTGCTGCGATCGTCATCATGCTGCTGGTGCTGGTGGGGCGCGATCGTCGGCTGCTGAAGGCGCCGAGACTGCTCGTCGCCGGAGTGGCGCTCGGGCTCGGGGTCTGCGCCGGCTGGCTCTTCACAGGCGTCCTCGCTGACAGCTTCGAGCCTCATCGGGTGCAGAGCCTCACCTATGTTGCGCCGGTTGCGCGCGGGGTTTTCGGCGTCGTGATGGGCGGCGTCGAGTGGCTGGAATTCTCCACCCTGAGCGTTCCAGGCGTGGTCATCGGCTCCCTGCTCGCTGCCAGGCAAGCCGGTGAGTTCCGCTGGGAAGCATTCGACGACCACCACGAGATGCGCCGGCATCTTTGCGGGGCCGTCCTGATGGGCGTCGGCGGTGTGCTCGCCGGCGGTTGCACCATTGGTCAGGGCCTCACGGCGGGCTCGCTGCTCGCCGTCAGCTGGCCGCTTGCGATGGCAGGCATACTCCTGGGAGCCCGGATCGGAATGGCGATCCTGCTGGAAGGATCGCCGCGTTACTGGCTCGCCAGCCTGTGGAGCCGATGGATCGGCCGCGGCTCGGCCTGATGCTCCGCGAGCACCGCGGCTACTGAACGAACCGATAGGCAGCGCCGTCCCTTTCCACGCGGCCGATCCCGCCGTTCGGCAAGTGGTAGCCCACGATGGTCAGCCGCTCGGACACGGCCTGCTCGAGCAATCTCCTGCGCGTCACCGAGGCCTTCTCGCGATCCACATCGAAGCCGCCAGCCCAATCGGGATGACGGAACGAGATGACAGGATGGGTTGCGGCGTCTCCGGCGATCAATGTCGGCCCACGGTCCGTGATCGTCAGGAGTGCCACATGACCGGGCGTATGCCCGGCGGCGTCGAGGGCGAGAATGCCCGGTGCGGGCTCGTCGCCCGGCTTGAATCTCTGCGTCACCGGTTCGAGCGCCTTCAGAATTCGCTGTGCGCCGGCGGCGAAACTGTGCCTGTCCTCCGGAAGGCTCCGGTAGATCCCCTCGTCGAACCAGTAATCCCATTCGGCGGCCGGCAGATGATAGCTTGCCTTCGGGAAGGCCGGCATGTCGAAGTCGTCGAGGGCGCCCCACAGATGATCGGGGTGGGCGTGCGTAAAGACGACGCGCACAACGTCGTCGGCCGCGATGCCGGCCTGTTCGAGCCTTTCCATCAGGCGGCCCGTGCCCGGAACGAAGTTCTTGCCGGCCCCACAATCGATCAGGACCAGCCCATCGCGCGTTCGCAGCGCCGTGACATTGAGCACGGTTGCAATGCTGTCGGTTGGCAGGCCGTGCTGCGCCAGCGCAGCCCTGATTTCGGCCGGATCGCGGCCAGCCGACCCTGACCCGACAGGCAAGGTGAAGGCGCCATCCTCAAGGGTCACCAGCGAAGGCCTCGCAGCCTGGGCGCCCGATCGGCTCGTCGTGGAAACAAGGCCTGCGGCAACGGTTGTCAAAAGCAGTTCGCGTCGCGACACCATCGGCTTCGAGCTCCCCCGGCAGTCTCGGCAACACCGCCTCTTCCGAAATGAGGCTATGGCAGCGCAGGCTTCGGCACAAGTCGCGTTCTCACCCAGCCCTGCAGGCATCGCTCGGGCGCGATGCCTGGGGCACGGGTGGACAAAAGAACCCCGCCCCTCATGGCACCGCCGACACCCTTCGAATCGAACATGGGAGGGCCTTCGCGGCGGGAGCAGCCGTCTCGAGAGGTTTTGACAGCCGAGATTCAAGGCTGACGCAGGAGGGGCGGGCTGCAACACCATGGGCACGGTATGCGCAAGCGCCCAGGCCCGGTCACCTGTCTCTGAACAGCCAACCCGCCACGGCCATCGCGACCAGTGCACCCGCCACCTGCATGAGCGCATACATCGGCACATGCTGCAGGGCGATCCCGGCGAAGCTGTTGGTGAAGCCGCGCGCCAGCGTCACGGCCGGGTTCGCGAAGGAGGTCGAGGCGGTGAACCAGTAGGCAGCGGTGATCGTGAGGCCCACGATCACAGGAACGGCGTCAGGCCTCGTGCGCAAGACGCCGAGGATGGCGATGACCAGCGTGAAGGTCGCCACGATCTCGGCAAACCACAGGGCCGCGCCCGTGCGCGGATTGGCGCCGAGCTCGAGCGGGCTCAGTCCGAACATC
>CAZDUL010000159.1:0-10559 GCA_964508635.1 uncultured Allobosea sp.
ACACCAGGTTGCCTTCGCGCAGGCGAGCCCCGTTGATATGGTCGCCGTGGAAATGGCTGAACACGATGGCATCGACCTGCTCAGGAGCGAAGCCGGCGGCGCGGAAGTTCGCCATCCAGACGCCGGAGGTCGGCGCGCCCATGTTGCCGTTGCCTGTGTCGAGCAGCACCGTGCGTCCGGCCGTCTGCAAAACCAGCGTCGTAAACGGGATCGGCAGTGCATCCGTCGGCAGGAAGGCAGCCGCCATCGCGGCCTGCACGGCCGACAGATCGGCATTGCGCACGAAGCCTTCCAGCGGGCGGCGTGCAAAACCGTCGTTGATGGCGGTGACGATGATGTCGCCCACCTTGTAGCGGTAAAAGCCGGGTGCCTGGCTCGCAGCTCCCGTGCCTTGTGCGAGGGCCATGCCCGGCAGGGCGGACCCGCTGGCGGCCGCGGTCAGGGCAGCGGTGGTCATCAGGGCCTCGCGGCGGGAGAGGGACGACATCGCGGTTTCCTCCGGCATGCTGGGAAAGGGACGAACCGTCGCCGCACCATCGCGACGGCAATCGCGCATGGCGAGCTAGAGCACGGGCCGCCTCGATCAACGCGGGCCGCCTGTGGATCGATCACGCTGAGGTGATGTCCGGCGCATGGTTCCGCTTGCAGCGATGCAAGCAGCGCCCTGTCAGCCAAACCGCGCCGGCGCGAAAGGGGCCGGGTCCACGAACGGCGATTCGCGGTTTACCATCTCCGCGACCATGCGGCCGGTCACGGCGCCGAGCGTCAGGCCATGATGCGCATGCCCGAAGGCGAAGATCAGGCCCTTGTGGCGCGGCGCTGGTCCGATGATCGGCATCATGTCGGGCGTGCAGGGCCTCGACCCCATCCAGGGTTCGGTGTCGAGGCGTTCGCCGAGCGGGAAGAACGTCCTGGCGATCGGCTCGGCGCGTGCAAGCTGCACCGGCGTGCGCTCGGCATCACGGGCAGCAAATTCCGCACCGGTGGTGAGCCTGATGCCCTTCAGCATCGGCGCGAGGAAATAGCCGCGCTCATGGTCGAGCACCGGATGATTCAGCACGGCATTGCCGACCGGGCGATAGTGCATGTGGTAACCGCGCTTGACCGCGAGCGGGAAGCGATAGCCGAGCCGCTTCGTGACGAGATCGGACCATGGACCGAGGCAAAGCACCGCATGGCCTGCCTCCGCCACGGTTCCGTCATGCGCGACCACGCTCCAGCCCGGCGCACCCTTGCGCTCGGCCAGCGTGGTGGCGTCGCCTTTCAGCACCGCCCCGCCCAGGGCCTCGAACCGTCGCAGATACGCCATGCCGAGCCCGTTCGGATCGCTGACGGAGGTCGGGTCCGTCCAGTGCAGCGCGCCGATCACCTCCTCGCCGACATGCGGCTCCGCTTCCCGGAAGGCGGCAGCGTCCAGCCTTCGGTGGTTCAGTCCGAACTCGCGATGCCAACGTTCCGCCTCGGCGAAGCGGATGTCGCGCTCCTTCGCGCTGCGGAATGCCTTGATCCAGCCCTTGCGGCGGATGAGGTGCGTCGCGCTGCTCTCCTGAGCCAGCGCATCGTGCTCGCTGACGCAATGCTCGATCAGAGTCGCGTAGCGCTTCGCAATGGCGGCATGACGCGACGGGCGCGAGTGCATCCAGTAGGACCACAGGAAGGGTGCCAGCTTCGGCAACGCGGCCCAGTGATAGTGCGCGTCGATGGTGTTGTTCAGGGCGTAGCGCAGCAGGGCACCGAAATCGTGCGGAAACCCGTACGGATAGACACCCTCGCGCTGGATCAATCCGGCATTGCCGAAGGAGGTTTCGCTCATCGGCTCGCGCCGATCGATCAGCGCCGTCGCCAGTCCCTTCTTCTGCAGGTGGAGCGCCGTGCAGACGCCCACGATCCCGCCGCCCAGAACGATGCAATCGAGTTTCATCGTCAGCTCCCGCAAAGAGCAGCAGTATGCGGCGTGATTTCAGCGGAGTCAGCGCGTCGGTTTGCAATCTTCGCCACGCGAGCAGAATATCATGGCTAAATCGGCGCGATGATCGCAGGATCTTTCAAGGAAGGCGGCTCGCGCCGGGGCTGGCGCGCCGGTCCTGATCTGCTAGTCAGGGCAGCGTGCCGCCGCGGGCGGAACACGCCGCCGGGGTCATGCGCGCTTGAATCATCTTCTCAAACCGCTCGCCTGGCTCGGCCGTTACGGCACGCAAGGCTTTGCACTGTCGATCTTTCTGGGTCTCGCCCTGCCGCAGTTGGCGGATGCGGCGCGGCCGCTCCTGCCGGTCACGATCTTTCTGTTCGTGGCAATGACCTTCGCGCGGGCGGACCTTAAGGCCCTCGCGGCGGCGATCGTGCGGCCCGGCGCGTTGATCGTTGCTGTGGTGTGGCTGATCGGCGCGCCGGTGGCGATGGTGCTGGCCGTTATGAAGCTGGTGCCGGCAGCCTTGCTGGATCCCGGGCTGGTGCTGGGGCTGGCGGTGGTTGCCGCCGCGCCGCCGATCATGTCCGGACCCGCGGTTGCGATGCTGCTGAACATCGAGCCCACCGTGCTGATCGCGGCGACGATCATCACCACCAGTGCAGCTCCCTTCATCGCGCCGCCCGTGGCAGAGTGGGTGCTGGGCGGGCCGGTGCCGATCGACCGCACGCTCCTGATGCTCAGGCTCATCGGGCTGATCGGCGGCGCCATCGTCGTGGCGGCGCTGTTTCGCTGGCGGCTCGGCTACGAGCGGATTCGATCCGTGAAGTCCGAGCTCGATGGCTTTGGCGTGTTGATGTATTTCCTGTTCGCGATTGCGGCGATGGATGGCGTGACGGCAGCCTTTCTGGCGCGCCCGGGGCTTGTTCTGGGGTATCTGGCGCTTGCCTTCGCCATCGCCATCATGGGCTTCGTTCTGGCCTGGTTCGCGCTCAGGGCCTTCCTGAAGGGCAGCGACTGCTTCCTGCTCGGGTACGGAACCGGCCAGCGCAACATGGGCGCGCTGATTGCAGCGCTGGGGGCCGCGACGCCGGAAACCACCTATCTGTTCTTTGCGCTCGCGCAGTTTCCGATCTACCTGATGCCGCAGCTCATCAAGCCGCTGGCGCGGCGCTTCGCCAACAGGCCAGAGCCGTCCCCCCCCCCCGGCGGATGAGGCGGTTTTGCCGCTGACAGGATGGCCTTGCGTCGCTATAGGCGGTGCCTGACCGAGGGACCGCGCCAAGCGGCTCCGCGGCTACCGGCTTTTGCGCGGCGCAGCCGCGCCGCGACCCACCGCACGGAACCAGCACCATGACCGGAACCACCGTCTCCAGCGCTGATCTCGATCCGCGCCGCCGCCGAATCCTTTTCCGTGCCTGGCATCGCGGCACGCGCGAGATGGACCTGCTGATGGGCTCGTTCGCCGACAGCGAGATCCGCACCATGAGCGAGGGCGATCTCGCCGACTTCGAAGCCCTGGCCGAGGTTCCCGACCGCGACCTGTTCGCGTGGATCACCGGCAAGGGAGTGACTCCGGAAAACTACGACACGGCCCTGTTCCGGCGGCTGCGGGCGTTCCACACCCATGCCGGGCCGATCAACATCTGAGGGCTGCCCGATATCCGCATGCTGACGCCGATTCCCCTGAAGCCGCTCGAGCGTGCCGCCTCGCTGATGCGAGCGGGCGAGGCGCTGACGCTGGCCGGCGCGCCCGAGGGCTTCGACGCAGTGGCCCTGGCCGGCGTGGCGCGCGCGCTCGCCGGTAAGCTGGAAGCCCCGGCGTTGGCGGTGTTCGTGGCGCGCGACGGCCAACGCATGCAACGGCTCGAGCAGGCGCTGCAGTTCGTCGCGCCCGACATCGAGGCGCTGACGCTGCCGGCCTGGGATTGCCAGCCCTATGACCGTGCGTCTCCGAACGCGCCGGTGATGGCGCGGCGGATGACCACGCTCGCACGGCTCGCCCGCACCCGCTCCGGTGAGGACAGGCCGCGCGTGCTGCTGACCACCGTCAACGCCATCCTGCAGCGCGTGCCGGCGCGCGCCCTGGTGGCGGCGCAGAGCTTCGCCGCGGCGCCCGGCAACCTCGTCGATACGCGCGAGCTGGCCGCATGGCTGGAGATGGGCGGCTACATGCGCGCCTCGACCGTTCGCGAAACCGGCGAATACGCCGTGCGCGGCGGCATCGTCGATCTGTTCCCGCCCGGGAGCCCGATGCCGATCCGGCTGGACTTCTTCGGCGACACACTGGAGGCGATCCGCACCTTCGATCCCGAAACCCAGCGCTCGCTGTCACAGCTGAAGGCGCTCGATCTCGTGCCCGTAAGCGAGGCGACCCTCACCACCGAGACGATCCGCCGCTTTCGGCAAGGCTACATCGCAGCCTTCGGAACACCCCAACGGGGCGACATCCTGTACGAGACCGTCAGCGAAGGCCGCCGTTATCCCGGCATGGAGCACTGGCTGCCGCTGTTTCACGAGCGCCTCGACACGCTGTTCGACTACACGGGCGGGGCTCCGCTCCTGCTCGACGCCCGCTGCGACGAGGCGGTGGCCGAGCGGCTGTCGCAGATCGGCGAGTATTTCGAGGCCCGGCGCGATGCGCTCGCCAGCGGTGCGCCCGGATCGCCCTACAAGCCCCTGCCACCTGTTGCGCTGTATCTGACCGAACAGCAGTGGCGCGAGCGCCTCGCCGGGCAGGGGCGCGCCGCATTGACGCCGTTCGTCGTGCCCGAGAGCGAGGCGAGGGCGGTCATCGACCTCGGCGGGCGTGTCGGCCGCAGTTTCGCCGCCGAGCGGGCGGAGGAAGGCAGCAATGTCTTCGAAGCGGTGGCAGGCCATGTCCGGGCGCTTCAGGACAAGGGCAAGCGCGTCGTCATCGCTGGCTGGTCCGATGGATCGCGCGAGCGATTGGCCCATGTGCTCGCGGACCATGGCCTGAGCGGATTGGAACCGGTGGGCTCTTTCACCACGGCCGAACGGCTCGCGCCTGGCGCGGTCGGGCTGGCGGTCTGGGGGCTGGAAGCGGGCTTCGAAACGCCTGAGCTTGCGGTCATCTCCGAGCAGGACATCCTCGGCGACCGTCTGGTGCGGCAGAGGCGATCGAACCGCAAGGCGAGCGACTACATCACGGAGGCGGCGGCGCTGACGCCGGGCGACCTCGTGGTGCATGTCGATCACGGAATTGGCCGTTTCGTCGGCCTCAAGACGATCACTGCAGCCGGCGCGCCGCATGATTGCCTCGAGCTTCACTATCACGCCGGCGACAAGCTGTTCCTGCCGGTGGAGAACATCGAGCTCCTGTCCCGCTACGGGTCGGAGGATGCGGACATCCAGCTCAACCGGCTGGGCGGCGGCGCCTGGCAGGCGCGCAAGTCGCGGATGAAACAGCGCATCCGCGAGATCGCCGGCAAGCTGATCCAGATCGCGGCAGCGCGCATGCTGCGCGAGGCCCCGCGAATCACGGTGCCCGGCGGCCTCTATGACGAGTTCGCGGCCCGCTTTCCCTATGACGAGACCGAGGATCAGCAGGCCGCCATCGACGCCACGCTGGATGATCTCGCGCTGGGGCGGCCGATGGACCGGCTGGTCTGCGGCGATGTCGGCTTCGGCAAGACGGAAGTCGCCCTTCGCGCCGCCTTCGCCGTGGCCATGGCGGGGCGGCAGGTCGCGGTGGTGGTGCCGACGACGCTGCTGGCGCGCCAGCATTTCCGCAATTTCGTCGAGCGTTTCAAGGGCTTGCCGGTCAGGATCGGCCATGCCTCGCGCTTTGTCTCTGCCGCCGAGATGAAGGCGACCAAGGCCGGCCTCGCCGACGGCACGGTCGATATCGTGATTGGAACCCACGCCCTGCTCGGCAAGGGCGTCGCCTTCAAGGATCTCGGCCTCGTCATCGTTGACGAGGAGCAGCATTTCGGCGTCAATCACAAGGAGCGTCTGAAGGAGCTGCGGGCCGAGGTGCATGTCCTGACGCTGTCGGCCACGCCCATTCCGCGCACGCTCCAGCTCGCCATGACAGGCGTGCGCGATCTGTCGATCATCGCCACGCCGCCGGTGGATCGGCTCGCCGTGCGCACCTTCGTTGCTCCCTTCGATCCGTTGATCGTGCGCGAGGCGCTGCTGCGCGAACGCTATCGCGGCGGCCAGAGCTTCTATGTCGTGCCGCGCATCGACGATCTCGCCGAGGTGAAGGATTTCCTCGACAGGCAGGTGTCCGAATGCAAGGTCGCGGTTGCGCATGGCCAGATGGCGGCGGGCCAGCTCGAGGATGTGATGACCGCGTTCTACGAGGGCAAGTTCGACATCCTGCTGTCGACCACCATCGTCGAATCCGGTCTCGACATTCCCACCGCGAATACGCTGATCGTCCATCGCGCCGACATGTTCGGCCTGGCGCAGCTTTACCAGCTGCGCGGCCGCGTCGGGCGTTCGAAGACCCGCGCCTATGCGCTGTTCACGCTGCCGGAAAACCGCAAGCTCACGCCGCAGGCCGAGCGGCGCCTCAAGGTGCTGCAATCGCTGGACACGTTGGGCGCAGGCTTCCAGCTTGCCAGCCACGACCTCGATATCCGCGGCGCGGGCAACCTCGTCGGCGATGAGCAGTCCGGGCACATCAAGGAGGTCGGCTACGAACTCTACCAGCAGATGCTGGAGGAGGCGGTCGCGCAGCTCAAGGCCGGCATCGAAGCGCCGACCGAGGACCAATGGTCGCCGACCATCACCATCGGCACGCCGGTGATGATCCCGGAGCACTATGTGGAGGATCTCTCGCTCAGGCTCGGGCTCTACAAGCGGCTGTCGCAACTGGAGACGGATGCCGAGATCGAGGGCTTCGGCGCCGAGTTGGTGGACCGCTTCGGGCCGATGCCGGACGAGGTGCGCCAGCTGCTCGATATCGTTGCGATCAAGGCGCTGTGCCGCCGCGCCAATGTCGAGAAGGTCGAGGCGGGTCCCAAGGGCGTCATCGTCGCCTTCCGCGACAATGCCTACGCCAATCCCGAAGGCCTTGTCTCCTATGTGGCGGACATGGGCGCGGCCTCCGCCAAGGTCCGCCCGGACATGAAGGTTGTCTTCATCCGCGACATGGAGAAGCCGGAAACGCGGCTGAAGGTCACCGCGCGCCTGATGCGCGATCTCGCGCGGATCGCGGAACGCAGCAAGGCCGCTTGAGCGGCGCAGCCGCAAGAAAGGTTGCTTGTCGCGCCCCGGGCTTCGTCAGCCGCGCGGCACGATTGCGATGCCGTCGTCCGCCGTGCGCAGGACGTCGAGAATCATGTGGTCCGCCGCGTCGGCGCGCCCGTTTCCGTCTTCCCTGCCGCCATCCTCGCGGTGCACGAACACGATGCCGCTGATGGGCGCATGGCCGACCACGCCAGCCGCGATCAGCGCATGCTCGATCACCGCCGGCGCGATCAGGCAGGTCGGCACACCATCCGCCAGAGCCGCCCGCAAGGCGCTGAGCTGGAAATGGCCAAGCGGCATGAACTCCGCCCCTGTCACCGCGGCGAGGTAGGGGCCGGACGCCAGCGCGGCGAGATCGGCGCCCATCATCAGGCTGACGATCCGGCCCTGACCGAGGTTGCGCAAGTATCGGCCCATCTCCACGGCAGCCGCCACGATGGCGGGTTCGTCCAGCGTGGCGCTGCGTCCGACCGCGTCGCGCACATGGATGACAGGCGCTGCGTCAGCAGCAGCGGGCGGCACATCTCCAAGCGGGACCTCGCCGGCCAGAATGGGATCGAGTGCGGCGACGCCATCGGGCGCATCGGGGCCGAAGGCTGCCACCAGCCGGGCATTGAAGGTGCGTGCGCTGGCATCGCGGAGCAGCCGCGCCGGCTCCAGATCGCCGCAGCGGCTGACCGAGAGCGCCACGACGGGGTCGCCTCGGTCGAGATCGGCCTGAAGTTCGGCCTGAGTCGCGGTGAGAGGCGGAAGCACAGGGGTGAGCCCGGAGCGCAGCGCTGCGAGCAGGCTGACGACAAGCTCAGCGCCCATCGGCGCCAGGATCAGCGCCCGCGCCCGGCCGGGCAGGCGCGCCAGCGCGATCAGGGCACGCAGCCGCTCTGCCTGCCGGTTGATCTCGGCTGCGGACCATGTCCGCTCGCTCGATCCGCTCCAGACAGCGCGATAAGCCGGTTCACGCAGCATCACCGCATCCGCACGCGTGCGCAGCGCAACATGCATCAGGGCGTCGAGGCCAAGCCCGCGCGTGTCGAGGGGCGCGGTGGCGAGGGGGCGTGCGGTGGCGCTCATGCGACGGGCTTTTCTGTCAGTGTCATTGCGAGGGCCGTTCGGTCGCGGCCGCCGGATCGAGCCACAGCGTCTCGATCGCGAGCGAAAAGCGGGGACCAGGTTCGGGCAGGCGCACCCCGCGCCGCACCGCAATCCAGGTATCGGGGATGTAGAACAGCGGGACGACATAATGTCCGGCCATGACCAGCCGGTCGAGCAACCGCGCCGCGGCGACATAGTCCTCGCGAGCCCGGGCTGTCAGCAGCGCCTGAATGGCCGCATCGATGCCGGGATCGCGCGCGCCGGAGTAGTTCAACGAGCCCTGGCGTGCTGCGGCTGCCGAACCCCAGCGGTTGGCCTGCTCGTTGCCCGGCGATGCCGATACCGGCCAGACCCACTGCACCATGTCGATGTCGAAAGCCGCAAGCCGGCGCCAGTACTGCACGTCGTCGATGAGCCGCACGCGGGCCGTTACGCCGATGCGTTGCAGCGACTTGGCGTAGTTCAGCGCCAGCCGCTCCTGCGGGCGGGAGTTCACGGTGATCTCGAAGGCGAGAGGCGCTCCGCTGCTTCGTCGTGTCATCACGCCGTCGACCAGCGCAAAGCCGGCCGCGCCGAGAAGCTCGACCGCGCGGCGCGCCATGTCCCGGTCTCGCCCGGAGCCGTCGGAAACGGGCGGCGCCGTCTCGCCGTTCAGGGCCGCCTCCGGCAGGGTGATGTTCAGCCGTGCCATCAGCGCCCGCTCGCGCATGTCGGCGACACGCCCGCGCGCGGCAAGGTCGGAGCCGGCGAACAGGCTGTCCGACCGGGTATAGACGCCGAAGAACAGGTTGCGGTTCGCCCACTCGAAATCGAACATCAGCGCCAGCGCCTCGCGGACGCGGATGTCCTGAAAGACGGGCCGGCGGGTGTTGAAGACGAAGGCCGACAGTCCCTTCGGCGCGGCGAAGGAGAGGCTGCGCCGCTCGATGCGCCCATCCCGCACAGCCGGGATGTCGTAGCCGGTCGACCAGCGCGTGGGGTCTGTCTCCACGCGGAAATCCGACAGCCCGGCCTTGAAGGCCTCGAACAGGGCGTTGGAATCGCGATAGTAGTCGTTGCGGATGACCTCGAGATTGTACAATCCGCGCACGACCGGCAGCCCTTCCGCCCAGAAATCGTTGCGGCGGGTCAGCGTGATGCTTTCGCCTGGCTTCACCTCGCTGACGCGATAGGGACCGGAGCCTGTCAGCGGCGTGAAGGACGTTTCCGGGAATGTGTCGGGATTGGTGGCATGTTTCGCGAAGATCGGCATCGCGCCGAGGATGAGCGGCAGTTCGCGATCAGCCTGAGGTCCGAACACGAAGCGGATCGTCTGCCGATCCGGCATCTCCACCCTATCGACCCGGGCGAGGCTGGAGCGGTGGAACGGCTTGCCGTGCCGTCGCAGCATCTCGTAGGTGAAGGCGACATCTGCGGCCGTCACGGGAACGCCATCTGAGAAGCGCGCGCGCGCGTGGATCACGAAGGTCACGAAGCTGCGAGCCTCGTCTGTCTCGACCGTGCGTGCCAGCAGACAATAGCCGGTGAATGGCTCGTCGGGCGAACGATAGAGAAGGCTTTGCAGCACGAAGCGCGTGACCAGATCCGGCGCTACGCCCCTCACCACCAGGGGATTGAGGCTGTCGAAGGTGCCTTGCTGGCCGAAGATGACGCGCCCGCCGCGCGGGGCACCGGGATTGACGAATGGGAACCGCTCGAAATCGGGCGGCAGGGCAGGCTCTCCATGCATCGCCAGCCCGTGGCGCGGCCCCTCGCTGGCCACCCGCGCGACCGCGCCGGGCCCCGAGAGCATCAGCGCTCCGCCCAAGGTCAGAAGCCGGCGTCGCGACAGGCGCGGGCCGGCAAAGGTGTTGTCTGGAAGCGACGCAGGCGAACGAATCCCCATGTCAGCAATCTAACATGGGCCGATCCGCCGCGAGATGCTGGAAATCGCCGGCGCAAGCCGTTACACGGCTGCGCTTGAGTCAGGCTGTGACCGCATTCGCCTCCCAGGCCCCACCACGAGCGAGGGGCCTGTGCGGGGCCATGGTGCAGCCACAGAGGTTTCAGGCACGGCGCGGACGGTTCCGGGCCCGGCTGTTTCGAGGGGATATCCATGTCGATGGTTCGTGTCGTTTCCAGCCGCATGCGGCTTCTTGCCCTGATGGTCGGCGCTGCCGGCGTCGCCCTGCTTCCGGCGCTCGCGGCGGCCCAGCAGGCGCAGCCGCAGCGCCCGGCGGCGCCGACCCCGCCGCGCCCCACGCAGCCGGCCCCGCCCGCCCCCCGCGCCCCCAATGCCGGCCCGACCGCCCTTCACGTCAAACCGGGGCCCGGCCCGCCCGACTGGACCAAACGCTCGCGG
>CAZDUL010000160.1:0-11117 GCA_964508635.1 uncultured Allobosea sp.
ATTTCTCAGATCAAAGTAGCCATAAAAGCTACGTCGTTGTCTTGCCTGATCGGAGATGTGGATAGTAGTTTTTTTTTTAAAGCTGAAGCCGGCATACGACCTTCGCCTTAGTCTAGTGGGCTCGGAGATGGGTATAAGACACGGCGGCAAGGTGCTGCAGCGTCACCGCCAGCGGCTCGGCGAAACGCTCCACCAGATCGGCCGCCCCTTCGACATCGTCGAGGTCAGCGCGGGGCAGCGGACTGCCTGCCACATCCTCGTCCGCCACCAGGGCCATCACCGCGGCGTCGGTCCTGAACAGGGGCTCGGTGCCGTTGGCGGCGCGATGAACCTCGATCTTGGCGTGTGCCTCGCGCTTGAAGCCCTCGACCAGCACAAGATCGACCGGCGAGAGGCGACGCAGCAGGCTCGCCAGGTCCGGCTCGGCCGCCCCGCGCAATTCGTGCATCAACGCCCAGCGACGCGCCGAGGCAATCAGGACCTCGGTGGCACCAGCGCTGCGGTGGGCGTGACTGTCCTTGCCCGGCTGATCGACATCGAAGGCATGGTGCGCATGCTTGACCGTCGAGACGCTGAGGCCCCGCCCGGTCAGCACGGGAATGAGACGCGTGAGCAGGGTGGTCTTGCCGGAGCCGCTCCACCCGGCGATGCCGATGACGCGCATGGGCGCGGACGCCTCCCTGTCAAACAAAAAGCCGAGCGAAGCATCGCCCGGCTTTCGATCTAGCGCGATGGGAGAGCATCGAGAAGATGATTCGCGCGCGGATGGGACCCGCGCGAGGAGCTCACTCCGCCGGAGCGAGCTTTCCATGGCCGTGGCTTGCCATGACCTCCTCGACCCAGATTGCGTGGTGCTCCTTCGCCCAGTTGAGGTCCACCTCGCCCGAGCCCATTGCGTCGAACGCACCTTCCATGCCGATCGAGCCGATATAGGCATGAGCCAGCATGGCCGCGATCAGCAGCACGCCGACGATGCCGTGAACCATGTTCCAGAACTGCAGGTTCAGCACGCCGCCCGCTGTGTAGGGGAACAGCAGATAGACGCCGGAGACCGACAGCGCCGCGCCGCCCAGAATGACGGACCAGAAGATCACCTTCTGGCCGCCATTGAACTTTCGCGCCCGCGGGTGTTTGTCCCCGAAAAGGCCGCCGGCCATTGCGAACCACTCGATGTCGCTCTTGTTCGGGATGTTGTCCTTTACCCAGATCAGGAACATCAGCGCGAGGCCGACCATGAAGGGGAATGACAGGTAGTTGTGCAGATATTTGCCGATCTGCGCCATGTTGGCGAAGGCGACCTCGCCCATGATGGGGATCAGCAGCGTCCTGCCGAAGGTGATCGACAGTCCCGTCAGGGCGAGCACGACAAAGGTGCCGGCCGTGACCCAGTGCACGAAGCGTTCGAGCCCGTTGAAGCGCGTGATGGTCTGGGCGGAGCGGCCATGGCTGATCCGGATCTTGCCTCTCACCAGATAGAACAGCGCGAGCAGGCCAAGCATGCCGACGATCGCGACACCTCCGATGAGGTGCATGGTGCCTTGATGGAACTCGCGCCAATCGCGCCCAGCCGGGCGGATCAGTGTTGCCGACTTGGTGTCAGGGATGGAGACACGGCCGGAGATCTCCCCTGCGCCAGGTTTCAGCGCATTGAGCAGCTGCTCCTCGGTGACCGCCTTGGCGGTGGGATTGATCGGGGCGCCCTGCTGCGCCACCGCCGACGAGCCGAAACCGAC
Source organism: uncultured Allobosea sp. (assembly GCA_964508635.1). Taxonomy (GTDB): domain Bacteria; phylum Pseudomonadota; class Alphaproteobacteria; order Rhizobiales; family Beijerinckiaceae; genus Allobosea. The sequence continues at coordinate 1,734 of CAZDUL010000160.1, forward strand.
CACAAGAGCAACGGCGAACGCGGCAACAATGGTGCGGAAGAGAACAATCGCACGCATGAATTCCTCCAGAAACCTGTGAATTGAACAGCGGCCCCGCCGGGCGCCGACGCCCGGCGGGAACGGTTGCGACCGTCAGATCGCGATGGTTTCCTTGTAAGCCGTCTTCCAGCCCCAGGCGCCGGATCCATAGCCCCGCTTCACCACGCGCTCCTTGTAGATGCGCGCGATGATGTCGCCATCGCCAGCGAGCAGTGCCTTCGTGGAGCACATCTCGGCGCAGAGCGGAAGCTTGCCCTCTGCAAGGCGGTTCGAGCCGTACTTCTGGAACTCGGCCGGCGACAGATCGGCCTCCGGGCCGCCGGCGCAGAAGGTGCACTTGTCCATCTTGCCGCGCGAGCCGAAGTTTCCGACCTTCGGATACTGCGGCGCGCCAAACGGGCAGGCATAGAAGCAGTAGCCGCAGCCGATGCACAGATCCTTGGAGTGCAGCACCACCTTGTCGACGGTCACGTAGAAGCAGTCGACCGGGCAGACAGCGGCGCATGGTGCGTCCGTGCAGTGCATGCAGGCCATCGAGATCGAGCGCTCGCCGGGCTTGCCGTCATTGATGGTGACGACACGGCGGCGGTTGATGCCCCAGGGCACCTCGTTCTCGTTCTTGCAGGCGGTGACGCAGGCGTTGCACTCGATGCAGCGGTCCGCGTCGCAGAGGAATTTCATGCGAGCCATTGTTGTTCTCTCCCTCAGCCTCAGGCCGCAGCGATCTGCACGAGCGTCACCTTGCCTTCATGCATGGCGGTGACGGGGTCGTAGCCGTAGGTGGTGACGGTGTTGACGCTCTCGCCGAGCACGATCGGGTCGGTTCCCTTCGGATAGTTTCCGCGCTGGTCAACGCCCTGGAACCAGCCGCCGAAGTGGAACGGCATGAAGGCGACGCCCTTGCCGACCCGCTCCGTGACCAGCGCCTTGACGCGGGCCTTGCTGTTGTTTTCCGGCCCGGTCACCCACACGAACTGGCCGTCCCGGATGCCGCGCTCGGACGCGTCCGCCGGGTTGATCTCGACAAACATGTCCTGCTGCAGTTCGGCCAGCCACGGATTGGAGCGCGTCTCCTCGCCACCGCCCTCGTATTCGACCAGTCGGCCGGAGGTGAGGATGATCGGGAACTGCTTGGCGATGCCCTTGTCAATCGCCGCCTTCTGCACGGTGGTGTGCAGGTTCGGGATCCGCAGGGTGCGCTCGTCGGGCCGCGCCGGCCATTTCGCCACCAGATCCGTGCGCGGGGTGTAGATCGGCTCGCGATGGACCGGGATCGGATCCGGCAGGTTCCAGGCCTCGGCGCGGGCCTTGCCGTTGCCGAAGGGCACGCAGCCATGCGCGAGCGCGACGCGCTGGATGCCGCCTGACAGATCGGTGGCCCAGCTGACAGCATCGATGTTGTTGCCGCCGATCCAGGCGATCGTGGCGAGCTCGGCCGGCGTCAGATCCTTGTCCCAGCCGAGCCGCTTCAGCATGCCCATCGTGAATTCGGGGTAGCCGTCCTGGATTTCGGAGCCCTTCGGCCACGACCCTTCCGCCAGCAGCGTGAACGTGGTCTTGGAGCCGTCCGGGTTGGTGCGCTCGCGCTCCAGCCCGAAACGCGGACGGAAGGCACCGCCGCCGTTCTTGGGCTCGAGCGAGGTGTCATAGAGCACGTGGGTGCCGGGATGCTTCATCTCCGGCGTGCCCCAGCACGGCCAAGGCAGGCCGTAGAAGTCGTTCTCGACCGGCGAGCCCTTGGCACCGCGCAGAGTCACGATGTCGAACTTGTCCTGGTTCGCCATGTGCAGCTTGAGCCGTTCAGGCGACTGGCCGGTGTAGCCGGTCGACCACCCCCCGCGGTTGATCTCACGCAGGATCGATTCCGCTTCGGGCTCCTCGCCGAACTTGCCGGCCGTCATCTTGATGTTCTTGAACATCTCGCCGGCGAAGCCCAGCTTCTGCGCCAGCTTGTAGATCATCCAGTAGTCGTTGGCCGACTCGAAGATCGGTTCGACCACCTTCTCGCCCCACTGGATGGAGCGATTCGATGCGGTGCGGGAACCGGACATCTCGAAGCTGGTGCAGGCCGGCAGCAGGTATGTGCCGTTCTTGCGGCCGCCCAGCGAGATGAAATTGGTCGGGTGGGGGTCAGCCACCACCAGGAGTTCGAGCTTCTCGAGCCCTCGGACCGAATCCGGAATGCGCGGAATGGTGTTGCCGCCATGGCCGAAGACGATCATCGCCTTGAGGTTGTCGCGCTGATCGACCTGCTCGGCCGGATACATGGCCGCGTCGAACCAGCGGGTCGAGGTATGGCCGGAGGTCTCCATGTTGGCCTTGCGCGAGCGCGCCGGGCGGCCGCCCTTGGCGGGAACCTCGTCGAAGCGGCTCTGGAGGTAGTCGTAGGAGACATCCCAGACCCGGGCCCAATGCCGCCACGCGCCTTCAACCAGCCCGTAGTAGAGTGGCAGGTTGCCGACATCGAGGCCCATGTCGGTCGCACCCTGCACGTTGCAATGGCCGCGGAAGATGTTTGCGCCGTTGCCCATGCCGCCGACATTACCGGTCGCGAGCAGCAGGTTGCAGATGGCGCGCACATTCGCGGTGCCGACGGAGTGCTGGGTCACGCCCATGCACCACACGAAGGTCGCCGGCTTGACCTTGGCGAAGGTCTCGGCCACGCGCTTCAGCTGCGCCTCGGGCACACCCGTGATGTCCTCGACGGTCTTGGGATCGTATTTCTCGACCTCCTTCATGACGAGGTCCATGCCGTAGACGCGGCTGCGGATGAACTCCTTGTCCTCCCAGCCGTTCTTGAAGATGTGCCACATCATGCCCCAGATGACGGCGATGTCGGTGCCGGAGCGGAACCGGACATATTCCGTGGCGTGGGCGGCCGTGCGCGTCATGCGCGGGTCGAAGACGATCACGTTGGCGCGGTTGATCTCCTTGCCGGTCAGGATGTGCTGCATCGAAACCGGGTGGGCCTCCGCCGCATTGGACCCCATGAACAGGATGGTCTTGGAATTGCGGATGTCGTTGTAGGAGTTGGTCTGAGCGCCGTAGCCCCAGGTGTTGGCCACCCCTGCGACCGTGGTCGAGTGGCAGATGCGCGCCTGATGGTCGACGTTGTTGGTGCCCCAGAACGCGGCAAGCTTGCGGAACAGGTAGGCCGATTCGTTCGTGAACTTCGCCGAGCCGAGGAAATACACCGAATCAGCGCCGGAACGGGCGCGGATCTCGAGCATCTTGTCGCCGATCTCGTTGATCGCCTGATCCCAGCCGATGCGCACCCACTGGCCGTCGACCAGCTTCATCGGGTACTTCATGCGGCGTTCGCCATGGACCAGCTCGCGAACGGCAGCGCCTTTGGCGCAGTGCGTGCCACGGTTGATCGGGCTTTCCCAGGCCGGTTCCTGGCCGACCCACACGCCGTTCGCAACTTCCGCCTTGACCGTGCAGCCCACGGAGCAGTGGGTGCACATGTTCTTGACGATCTTCGTGCCGGTCGACGGTCCGAGACCGGCCGCCTCGGCCTTGCGAACCGCGCCGATCTGGAGCGAGCCGGCCAACGCCACACCCCCGGCGACGAGGCCCGAACGGCGCAGGAAGGTGCGGCGATCCATCACGCCCGAGGAGAGGCCGCCGAGGGCCGCCTGAAGGCGGTTATGCCGGGCGCCGGATGCGTCGGTGGTCTTGCGCTTGATGAGCATCGGAAAAGCCCCTCAGTAGCTGTTGGTGCGATAGTAGGTCTTGACGTGCTCCGTCTCGCGGTAGCGCGCCTTGGTCTCCTCGGAGCCCGGATCGTAAGCAGCGGCCGGGCCGACCAGCGCGGGGGAGACCGAGGCCGCGGTGGCCGCCCCGCCCAGGCCCAGCGCCTTCATGAAGCCACGCCGATCAAGCGCTTCCTTGTTCTTCTTGCCGTCGCTCATGCGATGCTCCTCCGACTTGCCATTGCCCATCAGGCCGCGAGCGCCAGCGCCCCGGCCTCGATCTCCATGAAGATGCGCCCGACGCGCCCGACCGCGCGGTAGAAATCCGAGCGACCCTGCGTCTCGAGGTCAGCGAACAGCCGCGCCGCCCAGGGGCCGACGTGACGCTCGAAAAACACGCGATCGTCGAGCCCTTCTGCACCGAACTCGCCGGTGATCAGCCCACGCATCACATCGCACAGGATCGCGATGTGGTCCTCCGGTTCCGACACGCGCTGCTCCCGGGCGAGGCCAAGCCGCTCCATGTCGCCGCGCACCGCCGCCAGCGGCTTCTCGTTCAGGAATCCCGTCAGGTAGTAGGATGCGTAGGGCAGCAGTTCGCTGCGGCCCACGCCGATGAACAGATCGAAAAATTCACGCTGCAAGGCGTCCGGATCGGCGCACCGCGCTCCCTCAGCCAATGCCAGATGCGCCACGCCGAGCTCTGAGGCGTCACCCTTCAGCCCCCCGACCAGCGCCAGAACCTCGGCGGTCGGCGCGCGCCAGAGCAGGGCCCCGATCAGGCTGTATTCGTCCGCGCGGGCCCGGTCCTCCGGCGCGGCCTCTGCAACAGCCGGCCGATCCATCTCGACAGATACATCATACAGATCAGGGCGCAGTTCGCGCCGCGGAACGCCCGTGGCGGCCTCGACGGCGATCACGCGATCCGAAGGCACACGCTTCCAGACAGAGATGGCGGGCTGCGATATGCCGAGTGCCCGGGCGAGCGCCCGCACGCCTCCGGCCGCCTCGATCGCCTTTTCGAGACCTTCGTCCCGCATTCCCCGGCAGTCTCCTCCGGCGGACGGCCTCATAACCGGACCGTCTTCGACACATGACATGATAGAAAGCGCTTATCGCCTGAAATTGCAATCTTTCAAAACTGCCACCGTCGGCCAGTCAGACCGGCGTCGCGCCGCCGCCGCGGCGGCGGCGCCGCGGCGAGACGGGTTGAACGGTCCGTTCATCCACGGCATCTCCGGGGCCGGCGCCGAGGCTTTCGCCGCGCTGCAACCGGAGGGGAAGGGACAGCGAGCCGGCTGAATCCGGCAAAACCGTCCGGTCTGCACCCTGACGGCCCGGCTGCGACCGGTCATGCGCATCGTCACGAGCGGACGACATGGATGCCGGGCGCTGCGCTGCACCATCGGACCACCCGGTCGGCGATCCATCGTCCCCGGCGCGAGGCTGCGACCCCATGTCGCGGTCGGCGCCTGAACCGATTTGGGAGCCCCCGGCCATGCCGGTATCGGACCGGGCGTCCGCCAGTCCCTCGGTGTCGCCCCGCTCCGGCTCCGGTGGCGTGCTGAACATCCGCCCGACCATTGCCCGGGCGCTTTCGAGCTCGCTCTCGCTCAGCGGCTCGAACCCGACGACAGCCCCTGGCGTGTTGTAATCGTGGGCATAGTCCAGCGCTGGGCTGACGAAGTCGCGGATTGCCGGGTCGGTGGTCCACATCCTGCGCAAGGCCTGTCTGCGCAGGGCTTCGGGCACGCCGCGGCGCATGAAACCGGAGAGGTCGTCGCCGGGCCTGATGTCCTCGAGGCGGGGCAGACTCGCGACCAGGTCCTCGTCGATCACCTCGCCGGTTTCGGGACAGCGCGGCGGCCGGTCCGCCGTACCGGGCGATCCTGGTGCGTCTGGCAGAGAGGCTGGCGGCGTGGGCGCGGCGCCCTGCTCCACGCCCTGTGTCCTGTGGTCCGATCTGGCCTCGGCCTCGTTCATGCGCTTGCGCCGCGACCAGCGCGCGAGGAAACCCTCGCCGGGGTAACCGCCATCATCACGCCGGCCGGCGCTCATCGCGGCGGCCCCCGGCGCTCGCCGAAGGCTCCGCGAGCCGTCTGGCCGTTGCGCGCGCCGAAGGCATCCCGTCTTGCCTTGTCGTCACGCTGGCGCTTCACGAAGGGCTGCTCGACGTGATTTGCGCGATAGAAGGCCAGCACGCGCTCCTGGATGAGTGGCGGCATCGGCACGACGTCGACGATGTCGCCAACGGCTTCGAGGTAGCCTTCGCCTTCGGATGGGTCAGCGGTCACGCCGATCACCTCCAACGGCGGATCGATGCCGGTGGGACGCACGCTGACCCACAGCTTCGCGGACTCGACGAAGTTGCTGATCAGCTGGCCCGTGTCGGATCTGAACAGGCTGAGCGTTGCTGCGCCCGCGTAGAAGCGTGCGATTCCGGGTTCCCGCGACAGGATTGTCCAGGGCGCGGCCGCCGGCACGTCAGGCAGCACCGCTACCGGCGCCCAGATGTGGTCGACCCAGGGGTTGTCGGTGGCACGCCTTTCCACAACCACGCCAACCGGGATGTGCTCGATGGCCAAGAAAGCTCTCCTCCGGACGTCAATGCATCGGCAGCAACGGCAGGCCCGTCACCAGATTGTGGGGCTTGAGCCTGAGATGACGATCCTCGGTCATTGCCGCAATCAGGTAAACGGGCCGCGCCCGGGCCGTCGGCAGCACGCGCGCCTCGTCGCGGATGGAGAGCCGGAAGAGCGCCACGACACGAGCCATCAGATCGGGATCGACCGCCTCGCCTCGCCACAGGGCATTGCCGATGCGCGTGGCATCGGGATCGAGACCGACGAACCAGCGCCAGTCGTCGTCCTGCACGGTCTCAAGCGCCTCGACCGTGACATCGAGCCCGTGAAGATGGCCGATCCACAGCTCCAGCGCCTTCGCCAGCGCGGCGCGGCCTGAAGGTTGGCCACCCAGATCGAGCACCATGTCGAACGCATCGGAGCGCTGCCAGTAACCGTCGGCATTGGCGGACTTGAGGATGTCCAGCTTCTTGGCGGCTGCCTCGCCCATCATCGAGAGGAGCGGCGAGGCATGGCGCTCCTCCTCGTGCATCTCGACGATGTCGCTGTCGGCGAGCAGGATCGTCCCGTCCTGAACCGTGACGCGCTGCGAGCGGAACAGGCATTCGGCCGCGCGCGCCACGAAGGGGTCGTCGCAACCCTCGAGAACGCCGCGCAGGATGGCGTGGGTCATCTGCAGCAGGAAAAGGGGCGGCACGCCGCGCCAGCCGTCGCGTGTGAGCTCGGCATAGGCCGCCTCGAGCGTCCGGGCGGCCACCAGCCGGTCGCGAAAGGCCAGCATGAACGTCCAGTTCTCGCGTGCGTCCGCATCCTCCATCGCCGCCACCTCCGCCGCACCGACATCGGCGCGGGGATTGGCCAGCAGGCGAGCATGGATAGCGCGCTCCACGGCGCAGGCCTCCGGCGGTGGAACGAGCTCCTTGCGGGCCAGATAGGCCTTGAGGAACTCGTCGGTGACGAGATGGGCGCCCCGTTCGTCCCGCTCCAGCAGCACATAGCCGGACGAGGCCCAGAAATGGGTCGGCTTCAGCCTGGTCAGCATCCGGGACGGTCCTTCATCAACGCGACGAGATTGATCTCCTCGACGGCGGCGTCATCTTCGCCCTCGACCTCGACGAACTCGAAGGCGCGGAATGCGCCCTTCTCGGTCATCGTCAGATTGGCCTCGGCGCGCGGTGTCAGCGTCCGGAACCGCTCGCGAAGCGCACCATCCTCCAGCGACCGATGCACCGCAACGAGGGTGTTGAGCGGATGGTCGCACAGCGAGGCGGAGAAGGCGATCTCCTCCTCGGCGGCGGCGCGGGCGGTCTCAGGATCGGGTGCGCCGAGCGCCGAGCGCATCCAGTCGGCGAGGGCGACGGTCGCGGCCTCGCGCTCCTCGACGGTGATTTGCGAGACGATGGCCAGCGTCGACCAGCCGAAGCTGCCGATGCCAAGCAGGCCGGAGCGCAGCGCGGCACGCCCCTTGGCGTCAAGACGGTCAGGATCGACGCCATCGAACAGAAAGGCGCCCGAGATCGCCCATTCGCCCGGCTCCGCCGCCTTCCGGAACACGAAGGTGTCGGACGGATCGAGCCGGATGGTGCGCAGAAGACGCCGGCACTGGACGGGATCGCTCACAGCTTGGGCTCCTGCCGCTCCGGGTCATACCAGTCCGCGCGGCGCAGTGCGGCGATGAAATCCGAGCGGGACTCGCCGGCCTGCGAGCGCGCCACCAGATCGCCGGAGGGGTCGATGCCGTGGCGCACGCCGACCTCGGGCGAGAGCCGATCGAGCCAGCGCCTGGCGACCGCCTTTGGCCCGGCGTTGGTCCAATCGTGGATGTTGCGCATCAGATGGCGCGGAAAACTCTCGACCAGATCCGTCGCCGTGACGTCCGCGGCACCGAGCTCATCCAGTGCGGCACCGGCCCCGAAGCCGACCATCCTCGCGCCGCTGTCGAAGTCCAGACGGGCGGAAAGCCGGATCATCGCACCGAACACCAGCCAGTCTGGCACCTCCGCCTCGGCCGCGCCATCCGGCCACGCCGTGCGGCCTCCGCCCACCAGCCCGCCATCGACGAGGATCGCATCCGGCCAGCCGAACACGAGCCCCCGCTCGGGCGGGACATGAGCCGCCAGCGTGTCGGCCAGCGCGTTCATGCCCGCATAATGGGCGAGCCGGGCGGTTGCGAGCGGCTCCTCAGGCTCCAGCACCACCGCGAACTCCACCAGATCGAAGCGGCGCACCCACACGAGAGAGGCCGCGCCGAGCTCTGCCGCGCGGGCCTGGGCGTGAGCGAACGCGTCGCCTCCTTCCCTCAGGGTGTGACAGGTGAAGCCCGGCGGCATGGCCGGATCGCGGCGGAGCGACGCCGCGCGAGCGGAGGCGCTGGCGGACATGGGGACAAATCCTCGAAGGCTGCTTCTGGTCTTGTGCGTCCGGCCTCGATCGCCGCTGTTCGGAATGATGCTGCTTTCATATATGAAGCCGCGAAAGCAAGGCGAGAGGGGCCGGCGCGACACCGTCAGGGCAGCGCCCGATGCCCCTCGCGCGCAGAATGGCCGCCGGATCGATCCGCGCGACCGACCCGGGAGGAGTGCAGGCGTCATGCAGGGTCGAGGCATCACCACGGAGCCGAGCACCGTCGTTGCGGTGTGTTCCTGCGAGGACACGATGACGCTCGACCTCGCCGCCATCGCCAGGGGCGCGGGCGGGGCGGAGCTCGTGACGGCGCGTCATCTGTGCCGCAGCCAGGTCGAGCGGTTTCGCGGGTTGATCGCAGGCAACGTCGGCACGTTGCGCGTCGCCTGCACGCAGGAGGCCCCGCTGTTCCAGGAGATCGCAGACGAGGCGAACTTCGCCGGCGAACTGAGTTTCTTCAACATCCGCGAACTGGCCGGCTGGTCGGACCAGGGCGCCAGCGCGGGTCCGACAATGGCGGCGCTGGTGGCGGCCGCCGCCGAGGGCCTTGCGCCGACGCACTTCGGGACGCCCAAGAGCGCGGGCGGGGCTCCTGTCCCTTAGACACATCTTACGCCTCCGCCGACGCGCCCTTCGGATACCTCGGCATACGCCTCTGCGTGCAG
>CAZDUL010000161.1:0-9345 GCA_964508635.1 uncultured Allobosea sp.
GAACGCCCTCGTGCTCCCGTTCGACAGGACCGGTCATCAGCACATGGCTGTCCTCCTCCCGCCATTCGATGACGAGGTCGCCGCCGGGCAGCGTCACGGTGGCCCGCCGGTTGCTCAGCTCGCGACGCACCGCAGCGACCAGGGCCGCGCAGGCGGCCGAACCGCAGGCGCGGGTGATGCCGGCCCCCCGCTCCCAGACGCGCAGGATGATATGGTCGCGCGTCGGCGTCGCGGCGAGAGAGATATTGGCGCGCTCGGGAAAGATCGGGTGATTTTCGAGCAGCGGCCCGATCTTCTCCAAGTCGAAGCGCCATGGATCATCGACGAAGAACACCGCATGCGGGTTGCCCATCGAGACAACGCCGGGTGTGTGAAGGATCGGGTCGTCGATCGGACCGATCTGGAGCTCGATGCCCGAGGTGTCGTAGAACGGATCGCGCAGGGGTATGTCCTGCCAGCCCAGCCGCGGCGGCCCCATGTCGACGGTGAAGATCCATTCGGCTTCGCGCGTGATGGGCAGCAGTCCGGCGCGGGTCTCGACCACCAAAGGAGTCGGCGCATCGGCGCGGCCCATCTCACGGTCCGACAGCATGGCCCAGCCGACGCAGCGCGTGCCGTTGCCGCATGCGCCGGCCTCGCTGCCGTCGGCGTTGTAGATGCGCAGATGGGCCTGCGTTCCGGGGCTGACGGGATCGTGCAACACCATGAGCTGGTCGAAGTGCGACGCCGCCTCCCCGGCGATGGCGCGAGCGGCAGCGGATGTGACCCGATGCGGCGTGCCGCGCAGGTCGAGAACGACGATTTCGTTTCCGAGCCCGTTCATCTTGAGGTAGCGGCGGCCAGCGAGAGGGTGCATGCGTGATCTTTCAAGGCGCTGCAGGAGGCTTTGACATCGGCGGCTCGGTATAGCCTCGTGTCCGCGACGGCAACAGCGCGCGTTTTGGGCAGACATGCTGCAACCACGAGTCTTTTCGGCGCGCAGGTCGCGACACGTGTTGCAATACTGTCTCGCGCCCATCACGTTTGCACCGTATCGAGATGATCATCCAGCCGTGAGTCGCCTTCGGGGAGACCGCGATGCGCCAACGCCGAATCATGCGCGCTGCCGCCGCCTTCGCAGGCGCCGCGCTCGCTCTCGCCGCACCGGCGGGCGGACAAACCCCGTCCACCGTTGACACCGCCCCGCTGGCACCGCCGCCAGGCGCCCCGGCGGCGCCCGCTTCGCCTGCAGCACCAGCCCCTCCCGTGCCGGCAGCGCCCGCCACGCCGGCCGCGAACCCCGACCGGACCCTCGCGGACAAGCCCGGCGACCCGTCGGATGTCGATGACCTGACATTGACCGCGCGCCCCGCGCTGGGGCTGAGCGGGAGCACCAGCTGGGAGCGCGGGCTGGAGGACCTCAAGGCGGCGCAGGGCCGGCTCGCCGCCGAAGCGAGGCGACTGGGGCTGGCCATTGCCGGCCGTCCGGTCACGCTCTTTCGGGAGACGGATGACGCCGGCTTCCGCTTCGATGCCCTTCTGCCGGTCGAGCGCCCGCCGGGGCCGGACGTTGCGCTGGACAGCGGGATCAGGACCCTCAGCACGCCGGCTGGCCGGGTGCTGCGCTTCGTGCATCGCGGCGCCTATGAGGACATCGACGCCACCTATGAGGGAATCACCGCCTATCTCGACGCCAAGGGCGTGACCGTGCAGGACCAGTTCGCCGAGGAATTCGTGGTCACGCCGAAGGAGCCGGCCGATCCCGACGCCGAGATCAACATCTACGTGCTGCCGCGCTGAGGCGTGCCGGCCTGCTCGCGGGTCCGCCTCATCAGACCAGGGGCAGCGTCCAGACCTCGCCGGGGCGGCTCGCGCGGAAGCGATGCTCCGGCACGCCGGCCGCCGCCAGCGCCGCCTTGAGCGCGGCGGGTGGTCTGTCCACGCCCTCATTGGTGAGCTGGAACGTGCCCCAGTGGTGGCCCAGCGCCTCCTCGGCACGCAACGCCTGCATCACCTTCACCGCCTCTTCCGGGTTCATGTGGTTGTCGGCCATGAACCAGCGCGGCTCATAGGCGCCGATGGGGAGAAGAGCCAGCCGGAACGGCCCGTAGACTGCCCCATGCTCCCGGAAGAACGCGCCGTCGTGATACCCTGTGTCGCCGACATGGTAGATCGAGCCGAAGGCGCTGGTGATCACATAAGAGCACCACAGCGCCATGCGCCGGTCGAAGGCGCCGCGCGCCGACCAGTGATAGGCGGGAACGAGCGTCACCGTCAGCTCCGGCGACAACACCACTTCATCGCCCCAGTCGCGCGCCTCGACGCGGATGTCGGGCCGTCTGCCGCGGATGATCGTGTCATTGCCGAGCGGCGCGACGATGCGGCATCGATCGCGGTCGAACAGCCGGTGGACAGTGCCGAGGTCGAGATGATCGTAGTGATTGTGCGTGATCAGGATCGCATCGATCCTCGGCAGATCATCGAAGGCGACACCGGGCGGATTGACGCGCTTCGGCCCGGCAAAGGACACCGGGCTCGCCCGTTCGCCCAGAACGGGATCGGTGATGAGGTTCAGGCCCGCGATCTGAATGAGAAAGGTGGCGTGCCCGACATGGGTGACGCGCATCGTGTCGAACCGTGGCGGCGGCTTCACGGGCGGCGGCGCAGGATAGCGCGCAGGCCAGGGCTCGCGCCCGCCTTCGAGCTGCCAGCGGACGAATTCGCGCAAGCCTTTCGTGATTGTCCGCCCGTCGGAGAAATGCAGCCCGTCGAAATGGTCCGAGACCGGGCCGTTGTAATAGGGGTTCGCGCCGCGTGCACGGGCGGCGTAGGCCCCGCCAAGCAGGGTCGCGAGAGCGGGAATCCCGAGGAGGGCGAGGAGCTTGCGGCGGTTCATGGAGGCCTGTTCGTGCCACGCAGATCGGGCGCGAAGGCCAGTTTGTCAACGCAACTGGCGGCGTCGTGCAGGCCGCGCTGACGAGAACGGCCGGCTGTCGCGCCGGCCGTCCGATCAGCCTGCGGAAGCAGACAGCCTCAGCTGTCCTTCTTCGTGTCGGAGCGCTCGGCGATGCGGGCGGACTTGCCGCGGCGATCGCGCAGATAATACAGCTTGGCGCGGCGCACCTTGCCGCGCCGAACGACCTTGATGGAGTCGATCATCGGCGAATAGAGCGGGAACACGCGCTCCACGCCCTCGCCGTAGGAAATCTTGCGGACGGTGAAGAACTGGTCGAGCCCGCCGCCCGAACGGCCGATGCAGACGCCCTCATAGGCCTGCACGCGGATGCGGTCGCCTTCCTTCACCTTCACGTTCACCTGCACAGTGTCGCCCGGCTGGAAATCCGGATAGGTCTTGCCCTCGCTCAGCCTGGCGACCTGTTCGCGGTTGAGCTGCTCGATGATGTTCATCGTCTTCTCCGATCGATTTCGCGAACGAGGGAGCCCCCTCAGAGCGCGGGCGTTTCGACAACGCTGTTTTCAGTTGAGGCCGCGGCCTTACACGATCATCGCCGCCCTGTCGAGCCATGATGCGGCACGCACGATTTGCTCTTGCAGCAAAGGCCGGACGGCGCGACCTTGAGGACAACTGTTCCGATCCGGAGCGGGGCCGGCCTTCGGCCAGCCCCTGCTGCCGCGAAGAGGCCTCATGCATTTCGCAGCAGGCCGCCAAAGCGTGACGGGCAAGCGCCGCACCTCTACCGAAGGCGACGCGACGGCCGCACGCGCGCCGTCAAGGAGGGCGCCATGGAACAGGACTCACCACGGGACAACCGAGCACAGGCCCCAGGCGCGAGCGCGCGAGCCATTGCGCTTGTGGGGCCTTTCCAGAGCGGCAAGACCACCCTGCTGGAAGCGATCCTCGAGCGCTGCGGCGCGGTGAGCCGCGCGGGCCGCACCGCCGATGGCTCGGCGGTGGGCGACCGATCGCCCGAGGCGCGCGCCCACCAGATGAGCGTGGAGCCGAATTTCGCCAGCGCCGCCTTCCTTGGCTCGCGCTTCCATTTCATCGATTGCCCCGGCTCCGTCGAGTTCCTGCACGACATGCGCGCCGTGCTGCCGGGCGTCGATGCGGCGGTGGTGGTCTGCGAGGCGGATGACCGCAAGCTCCCGGGTCTGGAACTCGTGCTGCGGGAGCTGGAGGAGGCGGACATCCCGCGCCTGCTGTTCCTCAACAAGATCGACACGGCGACACGCCGCGTGCGCGAGACGCTGGCAATGTTGCAGCAGGCCTCGCGGACGCCGCTGCTTCTGCGCCAGATCCCGATCTGGAAGAATGGCATCGCCGTCGGTTTCATCGATCTGGCGCTGGAGCGGGCCTATATCTACCGCGAGCACGCCCCCAGCGAGATCGTCGCGCTGCCGAGCGACGAAAGCGCGCGGGAGAAAGAGGCGCGCTTCTCCATGCTCGAGCGCCTCGCCGACCATGACGACGCGCTCATGGAGAGCCTCATCAGCGACCTCGAGCCGCCGCAGGACCGGATCTTCGACGATCTCGCCAGGGGCCTGACCGCCGGCCATGTCGCGCCCGTGCTGATCGGCGCCGCCCAGAACGGCAATGGCGTGACGCGCCTGCTGAAGGCGCTGCGTCACGAAGCGCCGGGCATGGCCGGCACACGCGGACGCATCGGCGTGCCGGTAGAGGGCCCGCCGCTTGCGCAGGTGCTTCGAACGGTCCAGCAGAGCCATGGCGGCAAGCTCTCCATCGTGCGGGTGCTGCGCGGACAGCTGAGCGAAGGGGATGAGGGCGTCTCCAGCAGCGGCGCAACCGCCCGCATCGGCGGCATCGTCAGCCTCAAGGGGCAGGAGCAGACCCGCCAGGCCATGGCGACAGAGGGGGATGTTGCAGGCCTCGTCCGCCTCGATCCGGTGACGACCGGCGACAGCTTCGCCATCGGCAGGACACGTCCGCCGCTCGTCGCCGCCATGCAGCCGCCCGAGGCGGTGCACAGCGTGGCGATTTCGCCCCTCGACCGCAAGGATGACGCCAGGCTGGCGGCGGCGCTGGCGAAGCTCACCGACGAGGACATCGGGCTTGCGGTCGAGCAGCGGCCCGATCTCGGCGAAACGCGGCTGAAAGGCCAGGGCGAAATCCACCTGAAGGTTGCCATCGCGCGGCTGGCTGGGCGCTTCGGCGTCAAGGTGGAGACGCGCAAGCCCACGGTCGCCTTTCGCGAGACCATTCGGCAGGGATCGCGCGGCCATGGTCGGCACAAGAAGCAATCGGGCGGACACGGCCAGTTCGCCGACGTGACGATCGAGGTCCGGCCACTGCCTCGCGGCGACGGGTTCCGCTTCGTCGACCGCATCCATGGCGGAGCGGTGCCGCGCCAGTTCATCCCTTCCGTCGAGGCCGGGGCACGCGAGTTCTGCGAGAAAGGTCCGCTCGGCCACCCCATCGTCGACATCGAGGTGACGCTGACGGACGGCAGCGCCCATGCGGTCGATTCCTCCGACATGGCGTTCCGGCAGGCGACGAAGCTGGCGTTGGCCGAGGCGTGGCCAGCCGGCCGCCCGGTCATGCTGGAGCCGATCCTCGCCGTCGAGATCATGGTGCCGACCGAGGCCATGTCACGGGCTGCGGCCATGGTCTCGGGACGGCGCGGGCAGATCGCCGGCTACGATGCCCGCCCCGGCTGGCGCGGCTGGGACGTGGTCAAGGCGCTGATCCCGGAAGCAGAACTCGACGGCTTCATCATCGAACTGCGCTCGGCGACAGCCGGTGTCGGAACATTCAGCGCAAGCTTCGATCATCTGGTGGAGGTGCAAGGCGCGATGGTGGGGCAGAAAGCCTGATCGCACGCATCGTCATGGCCGGGCCTGACCGGCCATCCCGGTGTCGCGCCCACCGGCCACGGATGACCGGAACCTCACTGGCTGTCACGGTTTTGCAGCTGATGCTGAAGCGAAAGATCGGCTCTGCCTCCCGGTTTGGCGGCGCAGTGCATCTCTGCCATGCTGCCGGGGCCGAAATCGAGAACGCGACGAGCGCGCCGGGCTGCGCCCTTGCGGCTCGCGGTGGTTCGGAATAGTTCATATCTAAACGAACTCCGCCGCAGAAGCGGACCCGACCACGATAATCAGGGAGGATCGCGCATGAACGCGCACATCGCCAAGGCTCTCATGGCCACGCGACCGTGGCTGCAGGGGTATCCGGCCGGCGTGCCGGCGGAAATCGATCTCGGCACGCTGTCGACGCTCGACCGGCTGATCCGGGACGCGGCGGCGGTCTATGCCAACCGCCCGGCCTTCGAGAGCTTCGGCAAGAGCATCACCTTTGCCGAGATGGGCCGCGCGGCGGACGCCTTTGCGGCAGCCTTGCAGGCGCGGGGGCTGCGCAAGGGCGACCGTGTTGCGATCATGCTGCCGAACATCCTCGCCTATCCGGTGGCGATGAGCGGCGTGCTGTTCGGCGGTTTCACGGTGGTGAACGTCAATCCGCTCTACACGGCGCGCGAGCTCGCTCACCAACTCACGGATTCCGGCGCGAAAGCGATCGTGGTGATCGAGAACTTCGCCCATGTGCTGCAGGAGGCGTTCGAAGCCGGCCTGATGCCGCGCGATCAGCTGACCGCCATCTTCGTCGCGACGCCGGGCGACCTGATGGGCCTCAAGGGCCACATCGTCAATTTCGTGTCGCGCAGGATCAAGAAGGCGGTGAAGCCCTACACCCTGCCGAACGCCGTGCCGTTCTCCGCGACCATAGCCGGCGCCGCCAAGCCTGCGCCGGTCGATGTCGGGCTCGATGACGTTGCGTTCCTTCAATACACGGGCGGAACGACGGGCGTTGCCAAGGGCGCGACGCTGACGCATCGCAATGTCCATGCAAATGTGCAGCAATGCGAGGCTTGGCTCTACTGGTCCTTCACGCGCGAAGGTGATCCGCCCAATCTTCAATATGTGATGGTCACGGCGCTGCCGCTTTATCACATCTTCGCGCTGACTTGCTGCTGCCTGTTCATGATCCGCATCGGGGCGAAATGTCTGCTGATCGCCAATCCGCGCGACATCGCCGGCTTCGTCAGGACGCTGAAGTCGCGGCCGTTCACCTTCATGTCGGGTGTGAACACGCTCTACAACGCGCTGCTCAATCATCCCGACTTCGTCAGCATCGACTTCTCCGCCATGCGCTTCACCGTCTCCGGCGGCATGGCGACCCAGGCCGCCGTCGCCAAGCGCTGGAAGGATGTGACCGGCGTGCCCATCGTGGAAGGCTACGGCCTGTCGGAAACCTCGCCGGTGGTCTGCGTCAACCGACCGGACATCACCGAGTTCACCGGCACGATCGGCTACCCGGTCCCGAGCACTGAGGTGAGCATACGCAACGCCGATGGCGCGCCGCTGCCGGTCGGGGAGCCGGGCGAGCTGTGCATCCGCGGCCCGCAGGTGATGCGCGGCTACTGGAACCGGCCCGACGAGACCGCCAGGGCCATGACGGCGGATGGGTTCTTCCGCTCCGGGGACATCGCCGTCCAGAATCCCGACGGCACGGTGAAGATCGTCGACCGGGCCAAGGACATGATCCTGGTCTCGGGCTTCAACGTGTATCCGAACGAGGTGGAGGACGTGCTCGCCGGCCATCCGCACGTGCTCGAAAGCTGCGTCATCGGCCTGCCGGACGAGCACTCGGGGGAGGCGGTGGCGGCCTATATCGTGACGAAGCCGGGCGTGACGGCCAACGCGGAGGACATCCGCGCCTTCTGCAAGGAACGGCTCACCGGCTACAAGGTTCCGCGCTATGTCGTCTTCCGGGAAAGCCTGCCCAAGAGCAATGTCGGCAAGGTGCTGCGCCGCGTGCTGCGCGACGAGGTGCTGGGCAAACCGGCTGGCTCCCCGGTGGCGTAGCGGGCCTCACGTGTCCGGGTCCCGCAACAGGTCAGGGCGTCTGGCGCGCGTCAGCGCCAGCGCCTGCTCGTGCCTCCAGCGGGCGATGGCCGCATGGTTGCCGCCGAGGAGAACATCGGGAATGGCACGGCCCTCCCACGCGCGCGGGCGTGTGTAGTGGGGATATTCGAGCAAGTTGCCGCCCGGTCGCGGCTCGAAGCTCTCCTCTGCGCCGGACGCCTCCTTGCCCATGACGCCAGGGATCAGACGCACGCAGGCGTCGATGAGCACCATTGCCGCAAGCTCGCCGCCCGACAGCACATAATCGCCGATCGACAGCCCCTGAAGCCCGCGCGCCTCGATGACCCGCTGGTCCACCCCCTCGAACCGCCCGCAGACGATGAGCGCCCCTTCCCCCTCGGCCAGGCGGCGAGCCATGGCCTGGGTCAGCGGCAAGCCGCGCGGCGACATCAGCAGCCTCGGGCGCGGGTCATCGGTCGGCGAAGCGGCGTCGATGGCGGCCGCCAGCACGTCACAGCGCAGCACCATGCCGGCGCCGCCGCCGGCGGGCGTGTCATCGACTGCGCGATGACGGCCGATCCCATGCGTGCGGATCTGGCGGGTTTCCAGCGACCAGAGCCCGGATTTCAGGGCCTCGCCCGAGAGCGAGAGGCCGAGCGGCCCGGGAAACATCTCGGGATGCAGCGTCAGGACGGTCGCGCGGAACGGCATCACCCACCGTCGAACAGGCCAGCGGGCGGATCGATGGTGACGCGCCGCGCCGCAAGGTCCACCGCCGGCACGAAGGCTTTCGTGAACGGCAGCAGCACGGACGGGCCGCCGGTCACCGGCCTGATGTCGAGCAGGTCGCCCGCGCCGTAATTGGCGACATCGATGATGTTGCCGATGGGGCGGCCATCGACCGCAACCACGCTCGCTCCCACGAGATCGGCGAGAAGGAACTCGTCCTCGTCGTCCGGCGCGGGCAACCGCCCGCGCGGCACGAACAGCTCGACCCCGTTCAGGCTTTCAGCCTGCTCGCGCGTCGCAACGCCCTCGACCCGCGCGATCAGCATGTCGCCGGCCGGACGCACGGCGAGGATGCGAACGGTCGCCGCCCCGCCCGCCGTGAGCAGCGGGTTGTAGTCCGCGATCGCAAGGGGATCGGCGGTGAAGGCCTGCAGCCGGACCTCGCCGCGCACGCCATGCGGCCGGCCGAAGCGGGCGAGAAGGATCAGCCCATCGCTCATGGCAGGCTGGCACGAATCCGCGAGCGCTCACCCCTCGGCCGATCACGCCTCGGCAGGCACGGCCGCGGCGGCCTTCGCGGCCTTCTTCTCGGCGCGCTACTTCATCTTGGCGCCGGGCCGCGCCTTCTGCGGGTTGTTGCGCGCTGTGCTGCGCATCACGCCTTCAGGTTTGAGCAAGTGTGCTCCTCGGTGTGTAGCTGGGGCGGTCCGGGCGTGTCGGGACAATCGCTTCTGCTGGTGCAGCCAGCCCTGCCCGCCGCCCGTCTCCTGCTTCACCTGATAGGACTCGACTGTA
>CAZDUL010000162.1:0-31863 GCA_964508635.1 uncultured Allobosea sp.
AGACGAGCGCGGAGGCGCAGGGCCCAGCCCTGCGCCGACCGTGCGCGCCGAGCGCAAGCGAAGGGGACGACTGGGCCGCCCCATCCGATGGTCGTGTCCGCGCAGGCGCCGGTGGCCGCGGCGCGGCGCCAGTCCGCCGCGGCCCTGCAGGCGCGGTTGCAGGCCGCGCGCGCCGAACGGGACCGCGCCCGCGCCGCCGATCGTGCCCTCGCGGAGCAGGTGGATCGTCTGAAACGCTGGGCGCTCGTCACAAACCGGGCGGCGGTGCAGCTGCGCGAGCTCGAGCGCGATGTCGAGGCTAACCGGCAAGTCTACCAGGCCTTTCTGCTCAGGGCGCGGGAGACCGGCGAACAGACCGGCGTCGACTCCACCAATGCGCGCATCATTTCCGCCGCCTCCCCGTCCCTGATCAAGGCAGGCCCGAACCGCACGCTGATGGCGGGCCTTGGCCTGTTCCTCGGCCTTGGCCTCGGTGCGATGGTGGGACTGGCACGCGATGTCGCAAGCGGGCGCCTTGCCTTTCCGGCGGCGGATCGCGCACAGCCCGACCTGCCGGAAACGAAGTCTGCAGGGACAGCCGTGGATCAGATCGAGGGCGTATCCCCGACTGCCCCCGCGAACGGCGCAGCGCCGTCAGCGGCGGCGCGCGTGTCCCGCGGCCGCTGGCGCCAGCCGGGCGAGCCCGACGCGACGCCCGCGCCGGATGCCGAACAGGCCGTTGCGCAGCCGCCGGCGCCCATCGGCATCGCGCTGCCGGTCGGCACCAAGCGGGGCTGGCGGTCCAGCACGGTGGCGCGTTCGGCCTTCCATGGCGGCGCGTTGTCGCCCTTCGTGTGGGACGAACCGTCATCGGGGTTCGCGAGCCGCATCCGCGAGATCCGCGATCGGCTCGCCATGGAGGAGACATCCGGTCAGA
This sequence comes from uncultured Allobosea sp., assembly GCA_964508635.1. Lineage (GTDB taxonomy): Bacteria > Pseudomonadota > Alphaproteobacteria > Rhizobiales > Beijerinckiaceae > Allobosea. The sequence continues at coordinate 917 of CAZDUL010000162.1, forward strand.
ACCGCAAGGTGGTGGTGATCGGCCTGGAGCCCGGAGCCGGGACCTCGCTGGTGGCGCTCAACCTCGCTCTCGCCGCGGCCAAGGAAAAGGCGACCCCGATTCTTGTGGATCTCGCGACGGGGCCGGCTTCGCTCAGCGCGCAGTTTGCGCCGGACGCAGGGCTTGGCGCGGATGAGGTGATGGCCGGCGCATGCGGCCTGATCCGCGCCGCGCTGCAGGATGACGCCAGCGGCGCATTCTTCCTGCCGCGCCTCGGCGGAGCCGGCCGTCGGGCGATTCCGACGCCGGCCCAGTTGCGGACGCAGCTGTTCGAACAGATGAAGCGCTTCGATCCGGTCGTGATCGACGCCGGCTCGCTGCTGGATGGAGCGATGCCGTATCTGCTCGCCGAACTGTGCGACGACATCGTGGTCGTCGCGCCGCCCGGTCTCGACCCGCCGTTTGTCAGCCAGCGCATCCAGCGCGCACTCGGCCCGGATGCGGGCAAGGTGCGCGTGATCGTGACGAACGCCGGTGCATCGCGCGCCGTCAGTGCATCATCTTCGCTGAAGGTCGTGCCTGCTTGAGGCGCGAGGTTTGCGCAAGCCCGTGCGGCGTCTTGTTCCAGCGGGTTGGCGCAACCGCATGCTCGACGAGCGCGGCAAGCGTCGCGGCCGAAATGAGCAGGCAGTAAAGCGGCATCAGCACGGTCAGATGGGCGATATCGCCGAGGCCGCGACGCCAGGCCCCGACCAGCGGCGGCAGGATCATGGCCACGAAACCCGCTGCGATGAGACAGCCCCAGATACCGGCCCATGCCGCGTCGGCCAGCGTCATCGCGACATCCGGGCCGGACAGAATGAGCGCGATCACGCCGGCGACGAACAGCGGATAGGCAAGCGCGCTCATGACAGTCCCGAAGCACAATGTCAGCAGCGTCAGGGCGGAAAGGCGCTCCGGGCCGCGCCAGATCCAGCGCGGGTCGCGGGTGTGGGTGATCGTCGTCTGCATGAAGCCCTTCATCCAGCGCACGCGCTGGCGAAACCAGGGACCGAAACCCGCCGGGGCTTCCTCGAAGGTGGATGAGGGCAGATCGGCCATGCTGTAGCCATGCCGCAGCAGCCGGAACGCGAGATCGGCATCCTCGGTGACGTTCCAGGCATCCCAGCCACCGATCCGGCGCAAGACCGATGTGCGGAAATGGTTGCTGGTTCCGCCGAGCAGCACCGGCAAGCCGGCCCGCATCAGCCCGGCATTCACCACGTCGAACAGACCCGCATATTCCAGCGCGAACATGCGGGTGAGCCAGCCATCATCGACATTGTCGATCACGAGCCGCGCCTGCAGGCAGGCCACCCGTTCGGGTAGCCGTCGGAAATCAGCCGCCGCACGGCGCAACTGGTCGGGCTCGGGCCTGTCCTCGGCGTCGTAGATGGTGAGGAATTCGCCGCGCGCCTCGAGCAGGCCGATGTTCAGCGCGCGCGGCTTGGTGCGCGGCTGCCCGGGCGGGGCGACAACGCACTCGACATGCGCGGGCAGGAGTTCTGCCGCCAGCGCGGCGCGCGTGCTGTCGTCATCCGCCTCGACAATGATCTTGATGTCAAGCCGATCCGCCGGATAGTCCAGGGCCCGCAGCGCCGCGACCAGCTGGGGCACGACCTTCGCCTCCCCATAGAGCGGGACCAGCACGGTGTAGACCGGCAGCTCGGCCGGCTCCGGGGCCCGACCGGACCGGCCGTCTGCGCCGATCATCTCGGCCACGGCGCCGCAGCGCAGCCAGACCAGCAGATAGAAGAACGGCATGGTCGCGATGGCAACCAGCACGCCGAGGGCCGTCGGCTCGAGCAGGAAGGCCAGCGCGCCGACACCCAGCGCAAGCGCGACGAGACCACGTTGGGCGGCGCTCAGGCCTTGGCGTGCGCATTGGCCGGGGCAACGCCGCTCCAGGGCGCCCGCGGCGTGTGCGGCGAGGCTCGCAGCGCCATCGCGCCTGAGCATCGCACGATAGTCGGCTTCCGGCATCAGGGCGATGTCCGGACGGTTGATCGCGCCATTGCGCGCCAGCAACTCGGCCGACAGCGCGGTGGGCGCGATGGCGAAGCGCAGCGGCGCGCAGGCTGGCGACAAGGCCGCGATTCCTGCCGCCATGGCCATCGGCGCGTCGACCCCGTCGGCGAGGGTCAGCCCGGTTTCACGGTAGGCAAGGCCCAGGGCGCCGGCCAGCCCGACGATGTCGGCCGGCTCCCGATCGCGGTGGCCGCCAACTCCGGCATGTCCGGCAAAGGCGCTGTTCATGAGATCTTCAAGGCCGGATCGATGCCGCGGTCCGAGACGGACAGCATGTTCCGACGGTATGGCGCAGCGGTGGCACAGCGCAAGCGTGGCCTTCGCTCCCGATCCGCGCCACGCAGGTGGTCACACGGACGCGTCCGCCGCACCACCCACGGCGGCCCCGACCGCGCGGTCGATCACGCGCACCAGCTCCTGGCGTTGCCTTGCGATGAAAGCCTGGCCGTCGAGCGGCCCGAGCCGGCCGGCGCGCACCGCGCCGACCTGGCAGACCAGCGCCCGAGCGAACGTCTCGGGGTCGTCTGCGACGGCGACATTGGCCGGCGCAGGACCCACACCCCGCAGCGACAGCGGCGTTGCGACCGCAGGCCAGCCGCGCGACAGCGTCTCGATGGTCTTGAGCTGCACTCCCGTTCCGGCCCGGCTGGCCAGCGCCATCACCCGGCAATCAGCGAGGAAGGCGTCCGCATCCGGCACGCGGCCGAGCACCGTGACCCGTTCAGTCAGCGCAGACGGGATCGCGAAGCCAGATGGAACGCGCCCGGCAATCCCGACGGCGACATCGGCTGGAAGACGCGGGGCGACTTCGCCAAGAAACCAGGACAGACCGATCAGGTTGGGCTCCCACGTCCAGGTGCCGATCAGACCGACGTCGAAGCGCGGGCTGGCAGAGGGTCTGATCGTCTTGGCCTCTGCGGCGGGAACGAGCGGCAACACCGCAGCCCGCGCCTGCAACGCTTCGGGCAGGCTTCGCCGATCCTCCTCTGCGAGACACAGGATGAAGCGCGCCTCATCCCACAAGCGACGCTCCAGCATCTCCATGAGCCTCGCCTCGCGGGCGAACAGCACGCGCATGAGCCCCGAGCGGGCATGGGCAGCATTCTGACGGGCCGATACGAACTCGATGTTGTGCTCGACGAGGATGGCCGGCGCGAGTGCGAGGATCTGCGGAAAGGCGCCGGCAAGCGTGACCGAATTCAGCACCAGCGCGTCGAACCGTCCTGCCGCGTGCAGGCGCTGCGGAACGTCGCGCGCATCGGCCAGCTTGGCCACGGAGACCGGCAGGCCTGTGATCAGGGCCTTCGCCAGCCAGCGCGCTTTCCGCACAGGCGTGCCCGCAGCGTTCTCGATCACCTTGCGGCCAAGCAACAGCCGGTCCGCATCGTCGGGAAGGTCATCGTCCGGCCGGGCGAAGCCTGCCACCAGCACGTCGTGTCCCTGCCCGCGCAGCGCCGCAACGATCGCCGCATTGGCGATCTCGAAGCCTGTGTCGGGCTTTCGCGTCGGCACGAGCGAGGTAAGGAAGGCAAGGCGCGCCATGGCGAAAGTCTCGTGGGGTCGAGGAGGATATGGCCGACCATGCCGGGCCAGGCCCTCATGAAGACTTAAGCACGGCATGGTATGGGACAGACCATGCACGGACCTGTCGTTTCCGGAAGATATCCTCCCGGCGCCACGCCGGATGACCCCGATCGGGCCGCGCCGACGGATGCCCTCCAGGTGGTCGCGCGCTATCCACGGGCGGACGCCCGGCGCCCGGAGGCGATCGTCTGCATCCCGACGTTCCGACGTCCGCAGCTGCTGGAAGCCTGCCTTGCCTCGCTGGCGCGGCAGGGAACGTCGCGGCCCTTCATCGTGATCGTGGTCGACAACGACGGCCGGGACAGGGCCGGTGCGGCCGTGGCCTGCGCCATGATGGCCGAAGGCAGGCTCGCAGGCGACGTGCTGGTGGAGCCGCGACAGGGCAACTGCAAGGCCTACAACGCCGCCTGGCGTCATGCCCGAACCGGCTACCCGGACACGACCTTCATCTGCGGCATCGACGATGACGAGGAGGCCGTTTCCGGTTGGCTGGAGGCGCTGGTCGCGACGGCGCAATCAAGCGGAGCCGGGATTGTCGGCGGCCCCGTCACGCCGATCTTCACCGATCCGCGGTTGAACCATCTGCGGCTTCACCCGATCTTCCGCTCGCACTACGACACGGACGGACCCGTCCCGCAGCTCTATTCGAGCGCGAATTACCTGATCCGCGCCGAGGTGCTCGACGCGATGGGCTATCCGTTTCTCGACGAGACCTTCGACTACAAGGGCGGCGGCGACACCGATTTCTTCACGCGGGCGCGGGCGCGTGGCGTGTCATTCCGCTGGTGCATGGCCGCGGCAATGACCGAGACGATGCCGGCAAGACGCACCGAATTCTCGTGGATCCATGCGCGCGCCGTGCGCAACGGCATGATTTCCGCGCTCATCGCCCACAAGGCGGATCCGAGCCTTACAGGTCGGGTCCGCACGGTCGCGAAATCGCTGGCGCTTCTCGCTGCGTCGCCTTTCAGGGGGCTCGTCGCCTTTGCACGCACCGGTTCGGTGCTGGTGGGCCTCTACCATGCGCAGGTCGCGATCGGCCGGCTGGGCGCCGAGTTCGGGCTGTCGATCGAGCAGTATCGCCAGCCGGAAAAGAACTGAGGCTGAACCGTTCAGAGATAACGAAGAAGCTCCTGCGCCGCCTCCTGCGGCGGGCGTTCGACATTGAAGGCGCCCACGAATTGCCCGTGGCGATCCATCAGGTAGACGATGGCGGTGTGATCCATGGTGTAGTCGCCCGAGGAGGTCGGCACCCGCTTGGCATAGGCGCGATAGGACTTCATGACAGCGTCGATCTCCTCCTGGCTACCTGTCAGCCCGACGATGCGGGAATCGAAGCTGCCAAGATAGTTTCGCAGCGTTTCGGGCGTGTCGCGCTCCGGATCGACGCTGATGAACAGCGCGCGAACATCCTTCGCCCTGTCGCCTGCCGCTTCCAGCACCTGGGACAGCTCCATGAGCTTGGTCGGGCAGACGTCCGGGCAGTGGGTGAAGCCGAAGAACACCAGATGCGGCGCGCCCTTGAATGTCTCGTGCGTGACACGCCGACCATCCATGGCGGTGAGCGTGAACGGGCCGCCGATCGCCGCGCCGCGCGTCGCGGGGGCATCCGGCCCGAGTGTCCAGAGGGCAGCGAGCGCCAGAGCGACCAGGCCGGAGAGAAAGGCCACGGCCGGAAGAATCAGCGAACGGGCGAATGGCTGGGCCATGGGGCACCTTCGGGTCGGAACGGCTATCGCGTGAGCTTTGGGTCAGAAACAGCGCATGATGGCGGCGATGAGGCTGTCGGTGAACAGTTTCTCGCCCTCGCTGAGCCACAGCAGGACACCGGCCAGCGCCATGAGCGCAAACCCTCCCGCTCCCAGCACCAGCGCAAAACCGGCCGGGGGCGCACCGTCGCGCGGCTGCACCGGCGACTCGGCCTCAGGTTCTGGGAAGGGCTCGGTGAAGGACATGAACGAACCTGTAGCGTCACGAGGAGATTTCGTCACCACGGCAAAGCGTCTCGGATGCACATGCGGGAATCACCGGCCAGCGCCTCGCGCGCCACCAGCAAACAACGGTTCAGGCAGGGCGCACCGGCGCGGCGAAGGCCGTGTCCAGATCCGCCGGTGCGATCGGGTGGCCCTGCGCCAGCCGCTTGCGACCGCGCATGTGGTCGGCGGGACGGTTGACGCTGTCGATGGCGACCAAACGGCCATCGCGGAAGTAGAAGTGCGAAAAGCATGCCTGCGCCGGCTCGCCGCGAACCTCCACCGCGTCGAAGCCGGCCGACAGGCCGACCATCTGGAGCTTGAGGTCGTACTGATCGGACCAGAACCACGGGATGGCGGCATAGGTCGCATCGCGGCCGCGGATCGTCGCGGCAACGATCCGGGCCTGGTCGACGGCATTCTGCACCGATTCCAGCCGGATCAGACCGCTGGCCATGGGATGGGGAAACACGGCGCAATCCCCAAGCGCGAGGATCGACGGATCCGAGCTGCGCAGCGCGGCGTCGACCACGATGCCGCCCCTGACCTCAAGACCTGCGGCCTCGGCAAGCGAAGCCTCCGGCGTGACGCCGATACCGACCAGCACGAGATCGCAGGCGATGCGCTCGCCCTTGTCGGTGATGACGGTGCCGACCTTGCCCCCCTCTCCTTCCAGGGCCTTCACGCCCTCGCCGAAACGCAGCTGGACACCGTGCGCGCGGTGTGCGTCGGCGAAGAAGGCGGACATGCCGGGGCCGACGGCGCGCGCCATCACCCGGTCCTGCAGCTCGATCACGGTCACGGCGACGCCAAGCTTGCGGGCGCTCGCCGCAACCTCCAGCCCGATGAAGCCGGCACCGACCACGACAAGGTGGCGGGCAACAGTGAGGCGACGGCGGAGATCGTCGGCGTCGTCGAGGTTTCGCAGCACGACCACGCCGTCGAGATCGTGCCCGTTGCAGGTCAGGCGTCGCACGCGGCCACCGGTCGCCAGCACCAGCGCGTCATAGGGAAGGCTGCGACCATCGGACAGTGCGACACGACGTGCGCTGCGGTCGATCGCGGTCACGGCGACACCGGTGGTCAGGTCGATGCGCTGCCCGGCCAGGAAGGCCGGGGCGCGCATGGTCAGCGCCTCGACGCCTTTTTCGCCGGTGAGATAGGCCTTGGACAGCGGCGGCCTGTGGTAGGGAGCAACGCGCTCCTCCCCGATCAGGCTGATCTCGCCTTCGTGCCCCGCAAGGCGAAGCTCCGTCGCGGCCTGGAGCCCGGCCTGCCCGGCGCCGACGATGACGACGCGTCCATTGGCGTCAATCATTGCCGAACACCGTGTTGAGCTGGCTGCCGACCATCACGAAGGTGGTTCGCTTCGACACCTCCTTGAGCTTCAGCGCGCCGATGTAGGTCATCATCGAGCGAACGCCGCCCATGATTTCCTGCATCGTGCCCTCGACGGGGCCGCGATAGGGCACCTCGACGGTCTTGCCCTCGGAGGCGCGATACTTGGCAACGCCGCCGGCATATTTCTTCATCGCCGTGTCCGAGGACATCCCGTAGAACACCATCCGCACGGGGATGCGGCGGCCGTCGCGCTCCTCGTGGATGATGTCGCCCTCGCACTCGTCATGGCCGGAGAGCATGCCGCCCATCATGACGAAATCGGCGCCGCCGCCGAACGCCTTGGCGACATCGCCCGGGACCGTCAGGCCGCCATCGCCGCAGACCTGGCCCTTGAGGCCGTGAGCAGCGTCGGCGCATTCGATGATGGCGGACAGCTGCGGATAGCCGACGCCGGTCATCTTGCGCGTCGTGCAGACGGAGCCCGGCCCGATACCGACCTTGACGATGTCGGCGCCGGCCAGAAGAAGCGCCTCCGTCATGTCGCCGGTCACCACATTGCCGGCCATGATGACGGCATCGGGGTTCTCGCGCCGCACCCGTTCGATCGTCTTGAGGAAGCTCTCGGTGTAACCGTTGGCGACGTCGATGCAGATCCTGCCGATCGGCGCCCTCGCCTTCACCGCCTTGAACTTCTCGTGATCGGCTTCGGCGATCCCGAGCGTGTAGAAGCTGTTCGCGCTCTCCGGGCTGTTGAAGAACGCGGTCAACGCCTCGACCGGGTAGTGCTTGTGCAGCGCCACCATTGCGCCGAAGCGCATCAGCGCGCGTGCCATGGCCATGGTGCCGGTAACGTCCATGTTCGCGGCGATCAGCGGAAACCCTGTCCACTCGGCGCCGGTGTGCAGGAAGCGAAAGGTGCGGTTGACATCGACCTCGCTGCGGCTCGACAGGGTCGAGCGCTTGGGACGGATGAGCACGTCCTTGAAGTCGAGCTTGGGATCATTCTCGATGCGCATGGCGGATCACGGTTGCCGTCGGGTTACGGCCCTTTCGGCCGATCAATAGCGCAGGGCACGGCACGCGCAACCGCCTGTCGCAAGAAGGTGCTTGGCTGGCGACCGATCGTTGTCGTCTCAGGCAAGGCGATGGCGGGCGATATAGCGCAGGCCGATGACCGCCAACAGGAAGGCGAACCACACCGGATCGGCACGGCGGAAGACATAGACCTCGAGGCTCATGCCGAGCGCGATGAACAGCCAGATCATCAGGAAGCACGACGCCATCAGACGGCTGTCCGCGCTGCGGCTGGCGCGATGGAAGTCAACCACCGGCTTGATGATGAGGGCGTAGATGACCAACGCCAGCACAGGAACGCCAAGGGTCAGGGCCAGATCGAGATAGCTGTTGTGGCCGTGAACGATCTTCTCGACCGCCCAGGCGAGCTCCAGCTTGGATTCTCCGCGCAGGGTGCGGTCCGTCAGCCAGAACGATTCGAAGCCGAAGCCCGACCAGGGCCGCTCCGCAAGCTTCTCGAAACCATAGCGCCAGATGTCGAAGCGGCCGGTGAAGCTGGGGTCGGAGAGGATGGCCCGGTTCAACGCCGCGACCGGCGCCCACGCGGCCGAGCCGATGGTCAGGATGTTGATGGCAACGATCGGGCCCAGCGTCAGCGCCAGCCGCGCCCACAGCCAAGGCAGCCGTTCCGCCGCGAAGACGAGGGCAATCGCCACCGGCAGCAGACCCAGGGAGGTCTTGGAGCGGGTGAGATAGAGAAACAGCGCTGCCGCGACCGTCAGTGCAAATCCCGCGAGCCGCTGGCCCGAGCGCAGCGCGTAGATGCCGACGATCGTGAAGACGCCCATCATCGCTCCGGCGATGTTCTTATGGGTGTAGTGACCGCGCCAAGAACCGGCATGCTCCGGCTCGGCCGGGTCGAAATCGGTATGAATCGCGTGATCCGGGAACACCAGAACGCCGGCCCAGGCCAGCGCCACCACCGCGAGGCATACCCCCGCGAGCAGGACGCGGAAGCGCGCGGCGTCGCGCGGCAGGGTGAGCAGCGTCACCGCGATGCCCATCACGATCAGCGTGAAAACCAGCGCCCTCAACGCCGAGGCCGGATCGCCGGACTGGCGAAGGCTGGCGAACAGCCCGATCAGGACGAGCACGTAGGACAGCTGCGCCATCGGCGCGAGCAGGCGGACGTCCCGGAAGGCCAGCACCGCGAGGCAGGCTGTCCCCAGCGCCAGGAACACAAGCTGGTTCAGAACGTCGCCGCCGGCTGCTGCTGGAGCCTCGCTCTGGAACGTGGTGAAGGGGCGGGTCGTCACCCAGACCGTGAGCAGCACGATCACGAACAGGGCTTCGCGCGCCTTCAGGGCAAGGCGCTGCAGATCGTCGAGGGTCGGCGCGGCAGTCCTGCTGCGTCGCGGCTGGCTCAGGCTCATCGGTCGCGCCTCATGGCTTCGCAGGCTCCGCCTCGGGCGCGAGGGCGATGCTCCAGCACGGGTTGAGCGGCTCGATGCTGCGCTGCGCCAGCACGGGGGCGGCCAGCGCGCGCAATTCTCGGCGCATCGGCAGTTCGGGGCAGTGCGGCAGCAGCAGGGCCTCGCTGCGCCGCCAGCCCTCGATCAGCGCCGGCCAGCGGGAGCGGGGCAGCCCGCGCCACAGGTCGAGCGAAACGGCGAGGCCCCTCGCCGGGGCCCTGTCGAGGGCGTAGCCGACCATGTCCACCGAATCGAGCACCGCCACCGTGGCGAAGGGCCGGCCTCGCAGCTGTTCCCTGTCCTTCAATGCGGCGACGGCTTCGTTGAGATCGAGCAGGTAAAAGGCCTGGAAGGACGGCTCGGAATAAAACGTCGGCGTCGGCATCTGTCCGGCCTCCGCGAACGCTGCAAAAGCGCTGCGCCCCTGGACATAAAGGCTTGCCGAAGCCCGCGCATGGGAAAGGTTCTGATCCTTGATCGTGCCCGTGTCGAGACCGCGCAACAGGGGAACCGACACCGCCGGATAGCTCGCTCCCGCAATCACGAACCGGGCGGTGCGCTGGAGGATGGCCAAAGCCGTCGGCAATGTCGCAGCAGCGACCAGGACCAGCACTGCTGCGCGCATCGCACCGGGCTGATCCTGCACGAGGGGTGCCTCTCCCCCGATCAGCACGGCCAGAAGTGCGGGCCACAGGAAGACGAATTCCTGACTGCCCGTGTTCTGCGCCTCGAGCGCGATGGCGGTCGCCACGCAGGCCGCCACCCACGGGCCGGGACGGCGCAGGCTTGCCCGCAGGGTGGCGAGACGACCGGGACCCGCCGCATTCGTGATCGTCCGCATATCGTTGCGCAAGTCCGGGGCATCGCGCAGCAGCAACGCGCCGCACAGCAGTGCAAGCGCGAGCACCACCTCGAAGCGCACCGAAACCAGTGTGACGACGCGGCTGGTCAGGCCGCTGCTGTTGTGTTCGACGAGGGCCGCAATGTCGCGCATGTAGCCTGGAAGCCAGCCCTGGGACAGACCCACCAACAGGATCAGCGCAACAGCGAGAGCCGCGGCCGCGATCGCGATGCGCCCGCCGATGATGCCGATGATGGCCCCATGGATCAGCAAGGCCGCCATCGGCAGCGCAACGTTGATCTTGGTGTAGAACAGCGCGGCCAGCATCGATCCGAGAACGATGGCCCGAGCAGGCCCATCGCGCATCAGGACCAGCCCCACCATCAACACATAGGCGACGTGGTTGGCCATCCGGTTGTAAAGACCCATGCCGTCGCTGCCGGGCCAGGTGGTGAAGGTCTGCGCGTTGACCGGGGCCAGGACGAGGATCGCGAAGGGCAAGGCGACGAGCAGCCCCGACCATCCATCCCGACGGCCGATCTGAAGCACGGCGATCGCCATCGGCGGCAGGGCGACGAGCAGCACTGCATATTGCGCCGCGAGCAGCGGATGAGCCTTCGGAAACAGCGCCTGCATGGCTGCGCTGAGAGCGTAGGGCAGCGCGCCGGACGGAATGAAGAAGTCGAGATGGGGCGTCTGTCCGCGCTGCATCCGCCATGCGCCGTCCATGATGAAATACAGATCCCAATGATTGGGACCGATCGGCAGGCGCAGGTTGATCGAAGCAAGCACGGTCGCCGTCAGGCCGAGGCCGGCCAGAACCAGCAAGGCATAAAGGCTGTCCCGCGACAGGACGCCCATGTCCGGGCTTCCATCGGCGCGCCGGGATGGCAGGGTCCTGACCGGCGGCGCGGCATGGTCTGAGGCGGGCGACGAATGACCCATGGCGGTTGCATTCCCTGTTCCGCTCCGGAACGTTCTGGCTCGGCACGGCACATCTTGCGCTGCCTTGCTCGTGGGCCGGCTTCGCCAGGGCAGGTTCCATGCCGGCCTCGGCAGTCCGATCCGGAGGCAGGACCGACGGATCGCCGGATGACGGTTAGCCATAGGCGCGGAGAATCCTTGGTCCTGGCCATCGCTTGCTCCATAGTTCCAGCTGGACGGGCAGCGGGGCAAGATGACATTGGGCGCGTTTGGTCTGGAGGGATCGGCGGGCCGCGACGGCGCGGGCAGAAGCGCTGCGCTTCAGTTCCTGCGCGCGTTGAGACCCCGCCACTGGGCAAAGAACGGGCTGGTGTTCCTGCCGCTCGCGCTCGCGCACGAGCTGCTGAACCCCGACCTGCTGAGGGCAAGCTTCATCGCCTTCCTCGTCTTCAGCCTTGCGGCGTCCGCAACCTATCTGATCAACGACATCCGCGACATCGAGACCGACCGCAAGCATCCGACGAAGCGCCATCGCCCGTTCGCATCCGGGGCGCTGTCGCCGCCGGTCGGCCTGATCGCCGCGCCGCTGCTGATGCTGGCGGCAATCGGCCTCGCATTCCTGTTGCATCAGCCTGGCTGGTTCCTGGCGACGCTGGCCAGTTATCTGCTGCTTGGGCAGCTTTATGTCTTCTATCTCAAGCGCAAGCTGCTGGTGGACGTGTTGGCGCTGGCGACCCTGCATGTGTTGCGGATCCTCGCCGGAAACGCTGCGACGGGCATCGCGCTTTCGTCCTGGCTCCTTGCCTTCGCGATGTTCCTGTTCTTCAGCCTCGCGCTGCTCAAGCGCTATGCCGAGCTGCGGGAGGCCGGCGACAGCGTCGGCCTGCGCCAGGCCGGCCGCGGCTATCAGGCCGGAGATCTGGAGACGCTGTCGCAGCTCGGCGTCGGGAGCGCGCTGATGACGGTCGTCGTCGTGGCGCTGTACGTCAACAACGAGCAGGTTAGCAATCTCTACAGTTTTCCGGAGCTGATCTGGCTTGTCTGTCCCGTCGTGCTCTATGTGCTCGCGCGCATCTGGGTGCTGGCGCGCCGCGGCGAGGTGCCGGATGACCCGCTGGTGTTCCTCTTGCATGACTGGCGTAGCCAGCTCATGGCCGCTGTGACGGTCGCGATCCTGTTGGCTGCGGCATGGCTGTGACAACCCCGCACGCGCGTCGGTTCTCCTCATGGGGCGGCCTGCGCGCGCGGGATGCCACGGCCGTTCCTGCGACGCGCTGGAGCGGCGGACCCGTGCTGCCCTACGGCCGGGGCCGCAGCTATGGCGACAGCTGCCTTCTCGACAGCGGCGGCCTGATCGACATGCGCAGCGAGCGTGCGATCGAGCGTTTCGATCCGCAGACAGGCGTGATCGTGGCCCAGGCCGGGCTGACCATCGGCGAGCTCATCAGCGAGACGGGCCCGAAGGGCTGGTTTGTGCCCGTGACGCCCGGCACGCGCCATGTGACGCTCGGCGGCGCACTTGCCAATGACGTCCATGGCAAGAACCACCATCGCGTCGGCACCTTCGGCCGCCACGTCCTCTGGTTCGACCTGGTCCGTTCGGACGGTCGCACGCTGCGCTGCTCGCCGCGCGACAACGCCGGGCTGTTCGCCGCGACGATCGGCGGGCTGGGTCTAACCGGCCTCGTGTCACGGCTGGCGCTGGCGCTGATGCCGGTCAGGGGCCCGTTCCTGAGGCAGGATGTCATTCCCTTCCGCTGCCTCGCCGACGGCTTTGCGCTCGCCAACGAGTCCGACGTCAGCCACGCCTACACCGTGGCGTGGATCGACTCCCTGGCGACCGGCAGCGCGCTCGGGCGCGGCGTGTTCATGCGCGCCAACCATGCCGATGAACCCGGGGCGTTCGCACGCGACAGATCAGTGCCCTTCCTGCCGTTCACCCCTCCCTGGCCGCTGGTGAGCGGGCCGAGCATGCGGGCCTTCAACGCGCTCTACCGGCGTGTCGCTGGCCGGCCGCGCGCGCAGGCGCTGACGCCATGCGGGCGGTTCTTCTATCCGCTGGATGCGGTCAGAGGCTGGAACCGCGCCTATGGCCCGCAAGGCCTGCGTCAGCACCAGTCGGCGCTGCCGCACGCTACGGCGCAAGACGCCATCAGGGCGATGCTGATCGCAGCGCAGAAGGCGGGGCAAGCCTCGTTCCTGACCGTGCTCAAGCTGTTCGGCGACATGCCGTCGCCCGGCCTGATGTCGTTTCCGATTCCTGGCGCGACCTTGACGCTGGACTTCGCCTATCGCGGCGCGCGCACGGACGCGCTGCTCGATGTGCTTGATCGCATCACGGTGGAGGCCGGCGGGCGCGTGAACCCCTACAAGGACGCGCATATGTCGCCTGCGACGTTCGAGGCTTCGTTTCCGATGTGGCGGGATTTCGCGCGCCACATCGACCCGGCATTCACGTCGAACTTCTGGCGCCGCGTCACGCAATGAAAGCCCGCGCCAGCCAGCGGGTCAGGCCGCGCTGACCGTGCGGGACGGGGACGGGTTCCCGCTCCGAAGACGGCGATATTCGGCATAGGCCGCAATCAGCATGTCGACGTCGCCATGGCATGGGCGCCAGTCCAGTTCGCGCCGGGCTCGGGCGGTGTCGCGCAGACAGAACTCGTCGGCGATGAGATACTGTTCGGGGTCCATGAGCGGCATGTTGAGCCGGTCGAGCAGACCGAGCGTGGCCTTGACCGCGAAACCGGGCGTGGGCACGAGGATCGACCGCGATCCCGCATGGCGGATCAGGGCGCCGAGCAGGTCGCGCACCGAGGGCGGATCATCGGAGCCCAGATGATAGGTCCGGTTGGGGAAACCCGCTTTCCAGCCCGCAATGGCCGCGGAGGCGCAGTCGTAGACGGATATGAACTGGTAGGCATTGCGGCCCGAGCCGATCATCGGCACCGGCAGGTTGAGATCGACCAGCTTGAACAGCTTCTCGAGGATGCCGAGCCGACCCGGCCCGATGATCAGGCGAGGCCGGAAGATCGTGATGTTGAAGCCCCTCGCACGATAGGCCTCGCAGGCCTCCTCCGCCGCCTTCTTGCTGGCGCCGTAGTGACCGAGCGGGCTGCGCGGATGGTCCTCGTCCTGCACGATGCCGACCGTGTGGCCATACACCATGTCGGTCGTGAACTGGACGAGATTGCGCGCGCCAGCCTCCTCCATCCACGCCAGGATGTTGAGCACGCCGCCATGGTTCACCGGCCAGAAGAAGGCCTCGCGGTCGGCGCGCTTCTGCAGCGGCGCCAGCATCCTGGCCGACAGGTTGTAGACCGCGTCGCCGGGATCCAGAGGGATGGCCTCCAGCGTCGCGCGGTCCGTAACGTCGATGCGCACGAACGGAATGCTTCGATAGAGCGCGTGTCCGCTGTTGCGGATGTCGGCGACAACGACCTGCTGGCCAAGATCAACGAGATCCTGCGCGAGGCGATGACCGACGAAGCCATCGCCGCCGATGATGATGTGTTTCATGACGCTGCCCTGGGCTGAGCCGCAGTGTTTCAAGACAAGACAGATCGTGCGTCAGGACTGCGCGATCAGGATGGTGCCCGCAACGATCAGGCCAATGCCGGCGACGCGCGCCAGCCCCAGATCCTCGGCGAAGAACATCCACGCATAGGCTGCCACCACCACATAGGCGAGGCTGAGGAACGGATAGGCGTAGGAGAGCTGCACCTTGGACAGCACGACCAGATGCGACGCCATCGAGACGACGAAGGTGCACAGCCCCGCGAACACGAACGGGTTGAACACCACGCGCAGCACGGTGGCGACGAGCCCGTCGCCGGCCATGTCAAGCGGGCCGACGCCGGTCATGCCCTTCTTCAGCATGATCTGGGCCGCCGCATTGGTCAGCACGGTGAACAGGATCAGCGGGAGATAGGCGAGGCCGGAGGCTGCTGTGGTCATGACATACGCCTTAGCACGCATGTCGATGGAGCGCGCGCTCGGCCATGGATCAACCTTAAAAGGCGGCCGAGCGGACATCTTGGTAGCAGCGACCAGACTTGAACTGGTGACCTGCGGGTTATGAATCCGCCGCTCTAACCACCTGAGCTACGCTGCCACGAGGGGGCCGTATATCGGCCGGGGCCGGCGGATTCAACCCCTCTGAGAAGGCCTGCGGCGGCTCAGCGTGCGGGGGCGCCACGTCGTCATCCATCAGGACCCGCCAGGCCGCTCCGTCGAGATCGTCAAGCTGGTTGTTGTTCAACGACCAGAGAAACGCAAGCAGGCCGAGGAAGCCCAGGCCAAGCGCGGCCGGAACAAGGAAGATCAGAACATCCATGAGCCCTGCCTCCGATCAGGCGCGCCGCGCCCGAAGCGCGTTCAACGTGACCAGGATCGACGACCCCGACATCGCCAACGCCGCCACCAGCGGCGTTGCGAAGCCGGCGATGGCGATCGGCACGGCAATGGCATTGTAGATGACCGCCAGCCACAGGTTCTGGCCCATCACCGCCCGGGCCTTGCGCGACAGCGCCACCGCGTCGGCCACAGGCTGGAGCCGGTCGCCGAGGAACAGCGCATCGGCGGAGGCCTGCGTGAGCTCTGCGGCCGTGATCGGCGACATCGAGACATCGGCTGCGGCCAGCGCCGGCGCGTCGTTGACGCCATCGCCGACCATCAGCACGCGGCGGCCCTCGACACGCAACTGTTCAAGCGCTGCAATCTTGTCGGCGGGCCTGGCCTCGGCGCGAGCCTGATCGGCCCCGATGGCAGCGGCGACGCGGGCCACCGGTTCGGCCTTGTCGCCGGACAGCACATGCACCGCAAGCCCCATGGCCTTGAGCCGGCCCACCGTCTCCACCGCATCGGGACGCAGCGCCTGGGCAACCGCCAGCACGGCCACACGGTCGCCCTCGCGGAAGGCGATCAGCGAGGCATCGGGGAAGGCAACGGCGACCTGGGCAGCCTTGGCTTCGGCGCCGCAAAAGACCGGATGCCCGAGACGCAGCTCAACCCCTTCGTGAACGGCGGCAAGACCCTGGCCGGGCTCCTCGCGCACGTCTGGAAGCAATGCCTTCTCGCCGGAGGCCCGCGCCACGGCACGCGCCAGCGGATGCCTGCTGGACAACGCAAGCCGACCGGCCAGCGCCATCAGGTCCGGGCCGATGGCGTCCCGATTCAGGACCGTCGGTTCGGGCAGGGTCAGGGTGCCGGTCTTGTCGAACACCACTGTGTCGATCGCAGCCAGCCGCTCCAGCGCGTCGCCCGCATTCAGCAGCACCGAGCTACGGAACAAAGCGCCCGACGCCACCACCTGCGTTGCGGGGATGGCAAGCCCCAAAGCGCAGGGGCACGTGATGATCAGGACCGTGATCGCGATGATGAGCGCCGGTTGCCAGGCGAGCCCGTAGAGCATCCAGCCGACAAATGTCGCTGCGGCCGTGACATGCACGACCGGCGCATAGAGCCGCGCAGCCCGGTCTGCGAGCGCCACATAGGCATTGCGCCCTTGGGTGGCCTTGGCCAGCAGGCTCTCGATCTCGTCGAGCAGGGTTCCCCCACGCGCCTGCCGCACGCGCACCTGCAGCACGCCGCCATGGTTGATTGTGCCGGCATAAACCGCGTCGCCCTGCCCGACGGCATGCAGCTTTGTTTCGCCCGTGACCAGGCTCTGGTCCACCTCGGACCGGCCCTTCTCGATGATTCCGTCGACGCTGATGCGGTCACCGGCGCGCACGAGCACGAGATCGCCGGGCTGGATCGCCTCGATCGGCACCTCGCGCGTTTCCACGTCCGAGACGAACTTCACCGCCGTCTCCGAGCGCAGCGCCGCCAGATTGGCCGCGACGTCGCGCGTGGCACGGCGTGTCGACTGGTCGAGCACACGCCCGAGCAGCAAGAAGAAGATCAGCATCACCGCGCCGTCGAAATAGGCATGCTCGGCGCTGTTCCAGGTCTCGACCACGGACATGCCGACGGCGAGCAGGATGCCAAGCGAAATCGGCACGTCCATGTTGACGGCGCGGGCCTTGAGCGCACGAATGGCGCTCTCGAAGAAGGGGCGGCCGGAATAGGCCACGGTCGGCAATGCGATCAGCGCGGAGATCCAGTGGAACAGGTCGCGTGTTTCGGGCGAAAGGCCGGTCGAATGCCCTGACCAGACTGAGACCGAAAACAGCATGATGTTCATCGAGGCGAAAGCCGCGACGCCGAGATAGCGCAGCAGCTTCTTCTCCTCCTCCGCCTCGCGGCTCTTCACCTGTTTCGGCGCGAAGGGATAGCCGCGAAAGCCGAGATCATCCAGCTTCGCCATCACCGCGTCGGGATCGGCCCGGCCGCGCTCCCAGATGACGACGAGACGCTTGTCGGTGAGGTTGACGCGGGCGCTCAGAATGCCGGGGTCGCCCCTGAAGCCGCGCTCGATGCGGGCCATGCAGCCGGCACAGTGAATGCCCTCGATGGCGAAGTCGAGTCGCTCGGCATCGCCGGCGACGGGCTGGATCAGGGCCGAGAAATCACGTGAACCGCGTGCGGGAGCCGAGGCGACGGGCGCGCTTTCCGCGAGGGGGCCGACAAGGCTCATGAGGTCAGTCCTTGGACCCGGCCTGCGAAAGGGTCGTGCGCTGACGGGTGAAAAACAGCCGCTCGCCGCTTGCGGCATCCCGTGCCTCGATGATCAGGCCCCAAGCCCCGGGAGACGCTTCCGCGAAGCGACCGACATAGCGGCCGGGCGCCACCTCCTCCAGGGCGATGGTCAAGTCGCGGCGCTTGTCGGTCGGGTGGGCGAGACGCATGTCGACGGCAAGCCCGGTCACGGCCTTGCCCGCGCGGTCAGCCATCGCGATCACCACATCGGCGCCGGGCAGCCCCGCGGCGGGGCGCAGCTGCGCATCGACCTGCCAGCCGCGTTCGGCCTGGGCGCGAGCCTCGGCAATGTCGCGGTTGTAGCGCTGGCTCGGATCGTAGCCGTTGCGGGCGTCGAGCCCGGACATGGTCTTCACCGCGAGCGTCATCATGACGGCGTTCACGGTTGCGACCACGATGAAGAAGGCGATCAGCGCCGCCAGGACATGGCGCCCCGTCAGGCGAAAGCCATCGTCCTTCGGCGACGCGCGCTGCGGGCTGACATAGTCGACGGGCATGATGAAACCTCCGCAGCAGCTCATGGGCGTCTTCCCCCTCGACGCGTGGTCTCCGGCCACTCTTCCCCGAGGACGCATCGGACGGCCCTGCTCGCCCAGCGCAATCAGCCAGCCGCGCATTTGGGGCCAATCGCCGAGCGTGAGCAAGGTGGCCCACGCTCATGGCGCGAAGAAATGGTCCTTCACCTTGGCAGTCTCGCCACCGTGGAGGTCGGACGCCTTGATCCAGATCAGTTGCGACTTCTGGCTAACATCCTGTCGCGGCACCGTCACGAAAATGCGGAACTCCTGCGTGGTTCCCGGCGGAATTTCCACCACCTGCTGCCCTTCGGGCGATTGCGACACGCCGCCGACCTCGAGCAGCGCATTGGCCGGCCCTTCGACGGACAGCGCCACCATCCGGTTCTCGGCGCGCTTGTTGCCGATGCGGACCGTGTAGGCGTTGCGGATCGCACCGTCGCGCAGCACCACATACATCGGCGTGCGTTCGTGCAGGGCGCTGATCTCGAGGAAGGAGCGCGTCGCCAGCGTATAGAGCATCGCCCCGCCGCACAGCGCGATGATCGCGGCGTAGATCACCGTCCGCGGCCGCACGATCCGATAGCGCGGCACGGGCTGACCCGCCTTGCGGGCCTTGATCGCAAGCTCGGTATCGTAGGCGATGAGGCGCTCGGGACGTCCCAGCTTCCTCATCACCGCGTCGCAGGCGTCGATGCACAGCCCGCACTGGATGCAGCCGAGCTGGGCTCCATCCCGAATGTCGACGCCCGTCGGACAGACGTTGACGCACTGGTGGCAGTCGACGCAATCGCCGGCCTCCAGACCCTGGGAGCGGGCCTTGTCCGCAGCCTTCGCAGACATGCGAGGCTCGCCGCGATCGTAACGGTAGGAGACGTTGAGCGCGTGCTCGTCCGTCAGCGCCGCCTGGATGCGCGGCCACGGGCACATGTAGAGACAGACCTGCTCGCGCATATGGCCGGCGAGCGTGTAGGTGGTGAAGGTCAGGATACCGATCCAGACATAGGCCATCTCGGGGGCCTGCCCGGTGGCCAGTTGCTTCATCAGCGTCGGGGCGTCATTGAAGTAGAGCACCCAGGCGCCGCCTGTCGCGACCGCAATCAGCAGCCAGACGATGTGCTTGACGCCTTTCAACGCGATGCGGTTCAGCGTCCAGGGACCGGTATCGCGCTTCATGCGCTCGCGCCGGTCACCCTCGATCACACGCTCGACGGCAAAGAACAGGTCAGTCCACACAGTCTGCGGGCAGGTGTAGCCGCACCAGACGCGACCGGCCAGCGCATTGGCCAGAAACAGAACCATCGCAGCGATGACCAGCAGACCAGTGAAATAGTAGACCTCCTGCGGCCACAGCTCGATGAAGAAGAAGTAGAAGCGGCGGCGCTCGAAATCGACGAGCACCGCCTGGTTGGGAAGATTGGGGCCGCGGTCCCAGCGGACGAACGGCAAAGCATAGTAGATGCCGAGACACGCGACCAGGATCGCCCATTTCAGCCGCCGGAAGGGCCCGTCGACCTTCTGCGGATAGGTCTTCTTGGCCGCCGCGTAGAGCGGGCCATCCTGGTCGTCGAATGTCTCGAGCTTGTTCACTGCCCGCCTCCGAGGCTGTGGACGTAGATCGTCAAAGCCTTGATGGTGACCGGATCGAGGCGGCCGGCCCAGCCCGGCATGACGCCGGCGCGACCGTTGGTGACCGTCTCGATCATGGCGCTGCGCGAGTTGCCGTAAAGCCAGATCGCGTCGGTCAGGTCGGGTGCACCGAGTTCGCGGTTCCCCTTCCCCTCCTCGCCGTGGCAGGAGGCGCAGTTGGCGGCGAACAGCTCCTGGCCCTTGGCCAGATCCACGCCCGGGGCGACATCGAGCTTCGCCAGGCTGCGGGTGTATTCGACGACCTGTGCGATCTCGGTCTTGTTGAGAACGCCGGTGCGGCCGAAGGCGAGCATGTCGCCGACGCGCGTCTCGGGGTCGTTGGTCCAGCGAATCCCGTTCAGCAGCGTCTTGTGGATGTCGTTCAACGAGCCGCCCCACAGCCAGTCGTCATCGGCCAGCGTCGGGAAGCCCGGCCCGCCGACACCGCCCAGCCCATGGCAGGCCGCGCAGTTGTCGCCGAACGCCGCCTTGCCCCGCGCCAGGGCGATCCGCTGCAAGGCCGGATCGGCGCGAATCTCCTCGAGCGAGGCGGTGGCGAGGCCCGCCGCCTGTGTGGTGCGCCGCGCTTCAAGCGCCTGCATGTCGGCCGCCAGCTCCGCCCGGCTGGAGTAGCCGAGGAGACCGCGGGTGTGGTCGCTGATCAGCGGCCAGGCCGGATAGACGATCCAGTAGGCGATCGACCAGAGGATCGTCAGGTAGAAGGTCCAGAGCCACCAGCGCGGCAGCGGCGTGTTGAGCTCCTTGATGCCATCCCACTCGTGTCCGGTGGTGGTGCGGCCGGAGATCCTGTCCACCTCACCGTGGTGGTCGTGCGAGATGTGCGTCATCGGTCAGTCCTCGGAAAGGGGCATGCGCGCGGCGCGCTCGAAGGTGTCCCGGTGGCGGGGCCAGAGCGCATAGCCGCAGATCAGCAGGAAGGCGCCCATGAAGAGCAGGACCCCGGCCGACTGGGCGATGGAGGCGAGCAGCTGGTAGGTGATGGTCATGGTGCTCCCCGTCAGCGCAGGTTGGCCTTGTTGTCGTAGAGCTTGAAGTCCACAAGCGTTCCCAGCACCTGAAGGTAGGCGATCAGCGCGTCGGCTTCGGTGATCTGCTTCGACGAGGTGTCGAACTTGCGGATCTGGGCCTTGGGATAGCGGGCCTGGAACTCGGCCGACTTCGGATGATCGGGATCGAGCTGGGCCTTGAGGTCCGTCACCGCGTTCGCGATCTGCTCGTCGGTGTAGGGCACACCGCCATAGCGGTTCACCTTCAGGTGGTCGGCCATGTCGGCAAAGCTCAGCTCCCGCTTGGACAGGAAGGGGTAGCCGGGCATGATCGAGTCCGGCACCAGCGAGCGCGGATTGTTGAGGTGCTGGAGCTGCCACTCGTCGGAGAACTTGCCGCCGACGCGGGCCAGATCAGGGCCGGTGCGCTTGGAGCCCCACTGGAAGGGCTTGTCGTACATGCTCTCCGCCGCCAGCGAGTAGTGGCCATAGCGCTCGATCTCGTCGCGCAGCGGACGCACCATCTGGCTGTGGCAGTTGTAGCAGCCTTCCCGAACGTAGATGTTCCGGCCCGCCAGCTCCAGCGGGGTGTAGGGACGCATCCCCTCAACCTTCTCGATCGTGCTCTTCAGGTAGAAGAGCGGGGCGATCTCCACGAGGCCGCCGATCGAGACCATGACCAGAATGCCGATGAGCAGCACGATGGTGTTGGTCTCGAAGATCTTGTGCTTGTCCCACAGCGAAGACTTGCGGGACGGAGGCGAAACGACATCGGTCATGGTTTCCATTCCTCACTCGGCGGCGACGGGAATAGCGGGTGCGGAGGAACGTTCCTCCACCGCAGGCACGGCGCGGACGGTCATCCACAGGTTGTAGGCCATGATCAGCCCGCAGATCAGGAACAGCAGCCCCCCGGTGGCGCGGATGACGTAGTAGGGGTGCATGGCGGCAACCGTCTCGACGAACGAGTATTCGAGGTAGCCAAGCGAGGTGTAGGCTCGCCACATCAGGCCCTGCATGATGCCCGACACCCACATCGCCGAAATATACAGCACGATGCCGATCGTCGAGATCCAGAAGTGCCAATCCACGAGGCGCAGCGAATACAGCCGCTCCTTCTTCCAGAGCCATGGAACAAGGCAGTAGAGCGCGCCGAACGACACATATGCGACCCAGCCGAGCGCGCCGGAGTGGACATGCCCGACGGTCCAGTCCGTGTAGTGCGACAGCGAGTTCACCGCCTTGATCGACATCAGCGGCCCCTCGAAGGTCGACATGCGGTAGAAGGCGACGGAAACCACCATCATGCGCAGGACGGGGTCGGTGCGCAGCTTGTCCCAGGCGCCGGACAGCGTCATCAGACCATTGATCATGCCGCCCCAGGAGGGCATCCACAGCATGATCGAGAAGGTCATGCCGAGCGTCTGCGCCCAGTCTGGCAGCGCGGTGTAGTGCAGATGGTGAGGACCGGCCCAGATATAGATGAAGATCAGCGCCCAGAAGTGGATGATCGACAGCCGATAGGAGTAGACTGGCCGCTCGGCGCGCTTCGGGATGAAGTAGTACATGATCCCGAGGAAGCCAGCGGTCAGGAAGAAGCCCACGGCATTGTGGCCATACCACCACTGGAACATCGCGTCCTGGACGCCGGACCAGAGAATGTAGCTCTTGCTGCTCAGAAGCGAGACCGGGATCGTGGCGTTGTTGCCCAGATGCAGCACCGCGATCGTGACGATGAAACCAAGATAGAACCAGTTCGCGACATAGATGTGGCTCTCCCTGCGCTTCGCGAGTGTGCCCACGAAGACGAGCAGGTAGGTCACCCAGACGACCGTGAGGAGCAGGTCAGCATACCACTCGGGCTCGGCGTATTCCTTGCTCTGGGTGATGCCGAGCAGGTAGCCCGTCCCGGCGATGACGATGAACAGGTTGTAGCCGAGGATCACGAACCAGGGCGACAGATCGCCCGCCAGACGCGCCTGGCTGGTGCGCTGCACGACGTAGAACGACGTGGCCAGCAACACGTTGCCGCCGAAGGCAAAGATCACGGCCGAGGTGTGAAGCGGCCGCATCCGGCCGAAATTCGTCCAGGGCAGATCGAGGTTGAGCGCCGGGAAGGCAAGCTGCCAGGCGATCAGGTCACCGATCAGGAAGCCGGCGATGCCCCAGACCATCGCCGCGACGGTCGCGAACTTGATCGGGCCCATGTTGTAGTTGGGCCGACCATCCGGAAGCGTCTGCGGAGCGGGGCCGCCCTTGCCGTCGAACCAGCGGTTCAGGATGGTGAAGAAGGCCCAGACGCTCGCCGCAGCGAGCACCAGGAGATGGAAGGCATAGGCCGGTTCTTCCGTGAGCCCCGCCAAGATGACGCAGAACGGCGCGAAAAGCCCGAGCGCGATGGCTCCGACGATCTCGCCTCCCGTCATGCTGCGACGTACTGCCATGGCCATGCGACAAGTCCTCGCGCTGATGATGGTCGATCTTCGACCAATCCCGTGCGCGTCGCGCCGTCGCATTGATCGAAATCAACCTGTCGGGGCCGGAGCGCACAGAGACGAGAAGAGATGCGGCAGAACGTCGCGCCGAGCACGACGGATTTTCCAGCCGATCGGGGGAAACACCTACGCAGAACAGACTAGGCTGCGTCCGCGCGGCCCTCCATGGCCTGCCGCGCCGCGGCCTCGACATCGGCAATATCGCCCAGAATGAGGTGGCTCTGCGCGATGGGCGTGAACTTGCCCGCCGCAGCGGCGACAAGCGCCACCACGCACCCTGTCGGGTTGAAAACACCGAGAAGCAACGTCTTCGAGCCCGCCTTGCTGGTGCGCTTCAGCATCCGCGTCCAGGCCGTCAGCGTCAGCGACGGCTGGCTGAGGCGGGCCAGCACATAGGAAATGCGGGCATCGTCCACGCCCAGCACCCGGGCCCGCAACGGTGTGCGATAACCCGTCATGCCAGCCTCCGCACCGCCGTGTATGGGCGACAAGCCCGATTGACGCCGCAGATCAGGACAGGCACGTAGCGTGCGCGCCGATTGCGCATTGGGGCGATCGGGTCCAAGCTGCAGAAATTGCGACGCGCGGGAGACAGCGGATGAGCTTTGAGCTTGCCAGCAGCGTGTCCGGCTCGCTGATCGCGCCGACGCCCTGCGCCGGCGCTTCGGCCCATGGTTGCCATGTCGTGTGCGAGGCCTGCAGGGTCCGGCTGTTCGCCGTCTGCGCAGCCCTGCGCAGCGACGAGATCCAGGAGCTGGAGGCGATCGCCCATCATCAGACGCACGAGGCAAAGACGTCGCTGTTCCAGGAGGGGGACCCGGTCCATTCGCTGTTCACGATTACCTCCGGCACCATTCGTCTCCAGCACGATCTTCCGGACGGTCGTCGACAGGTTGTCGGCTTCGCCATTCCGGGCGATTTCCTCGGCCTCGCGCGGGAGGAGCGCTTCGGCTTCACCGCCGACGCGCTGACGCGCGTGAGCCTCTGCCGCTTCGACCGCCGACGGTTCCTCGAGCTCGTCGAGCGCCATCCGGAGCTGCTGCGCCGGCTGCATGAGGCTGCATCGCATGAGCTCGCGCTGGCGCAGGAGCACATGGTGGTGCTCGGGCGCCGCCGCGCGGAGGAACGGGTCGCAGCGTTCCTGTTGCGCTGGTGGGACCGGCTCAACGTGGTCCAGGGGCACTCCGTCACCGTGCCACTGCCCATGGGCCGGCAGGACATGGCCGACCACCTCGGCCTGACCATCGAGACGGTGAGCCGCACCCTGGCCCGCTGGATGCGGGAAAAGATCATCCTCGACGTGCCGGACGGGGTGCGCGTGCTCGATCGCAACCGCCTGCAGGAAATCCTCGCAGGCTGAGCCAGAACGGGACCTGGCGCCAATCCCGGCGTGTCGCGAAGTCTTGCGCTCGATCGTCACTGCGCACGCTCCTCGTCGGCAGGCTCACGGCCCGGATTTCATCTCATGCCGGATCGTCGCGCCGGGGGAGCGCGCCTCCTGCGAACCGACTCGCCATTTGCATTGCGCAACCGACGGTTCGATCACGGCCTTTCCCGCAATGCGCCGCGATGCCGCGGAACTTTGCCTCGGCGCAATCTCGGGGACGACGCCGGTTCCCGCATTGATGCCGATCAACCCCCTTGTGCCGACGCAGGCAGCACGCCACGACAAGCCAGTGTTCAACTTTGGCCATTGACGCCCATGACGCCTGTCATGTCATTGTCACGCATGCCCGATAGCGGCACATGAAGGGCCTATTCAGGACCAGCCCGGCTCAAGGGAGCCCAGACCCGGACCCACAGACATGCGTGACATCAAGTTTCGTTTCCAGAGCCCATCCCTGTCCCGCCGCGGCGTGGTCAAGGGTCTGATCGCCGCCCCGGCCGTGATGGCGCTGTCGCCGCTGAGCGCCCAGGCCAAGCCGGTGGTGGTCTACACGGCCTTCGCCGATGCCATCAACGCGATGGCTCCGGTGTTCAAGCAGCGCACCAACCTGGACATTCAGGTCGTGGCTGCCGGCTCCGGCGAGCTCGTTCGCCGGGTGCGGGCGGAGAGCGCGCGTCCGCTCGGTGATTGCGTGGTCTCCATCGGCGGCGAAAGCATCGACACGAACAAGGAACTGTTTGCCCGCTACACGGTCAAGGACGACGCCAAGATCCTGCCGATCATCAAGGTAAGCGAGAACTGGATCCCGTTCTCCGTCACGCTGGCGACCGTGCTCGCCGTCAACACCCGCCTCGTGCCGGAGGCGGAGACCCCGACGACCTGGGCTGAGCTTGCAGACCCGAAATGGAAGGGCCGCATCGCCTTTGCCGGCGCCGATCGGTCCGGTTCGGCGCTGCTGCAGATGATGCAGATCATCCACACCGCCGGCGACGAGGCCAAGGGCTGGGCCCTGTTCGAGCGCATGTTCCCGAACTTCGTCGTCACCGGCAGCTCGAGCGCGGTTCCGCGCGGCGTGGCTCAGGGCGAGTACGCTGTCGGCCTGACGCTCGAGGACAATGCCCAGCGCTTCATCGATGGCGGCTCGCCGATCAAGATCGTCTATCCGAAGGAAGGCATCTCCTACGCCGCCGACGCGATGGCGCTGATCTCCAACGGCCCGAACCCGGACGGCGCGCGCGCCTTCCTCGATTTCGTCGCCTCGGAAGAAGCCCAGAAGCTGATCGTCGAGCGGTTCGGTCGCCGCCCGATCCGCAGCGACGTTGCGCCCCCGGCCAAGGCCATCCCGGCCGCGCAGCTGCCGGTCAACAATGCGCCGCAGGCGTGGCTGGAGGCCAACAGCAAGGCCTATCTCGACCGCTATCTGCGCCTTGCCCGCCGTTGAGCGGGCATCAGCGCGGCGATGAACGCTCCGCTTGTGCAGGCCTTTGCCGGCCCTTCTTCTACGATAGCGGCGCATGTCGTCATCGACGGCGTGCGCAAGCGCTTCGACAATTTCGAGGCGCTGCGCGACGTGTCGCTGTCGATCGCGAAAGGCGAGCTGGTGACGCTGCTGGGGCCTTCGGGCTGCGGCAAGACCACCTTGCTGCGCATCATCGCCGGGTTCCTTCGGCATGACGCGGGGCGCATTGTCGTCGGCGGTCAGGTCATCGACGGCCAAAGCCCGCATCTGCGCAATTTCGGCATGGTTTTCCAGAACTATGCCGTCTTTCCGCACATGAGCGTTCGCGACAATGTCGCGTATGGCCTCAAGGCGCGGCAGATCGCCGGATCGGAGCTGGCGGAGCGCGTCGAGGATGCCTTGAAACGGGTGCAGCTGGCGCATCTGGCGGAGCGCTTCCCCGATGCCCTGTCAGGCGGGCAGAAGCAGCGCGTCGGACTCGCGCGCGCCATGGTGATTCGGCCCGCGCTGCTGCTGATGGACGAGCCACTCTCCAATCTGGACGCGAAGCTGCGGATCAGCATGCGGCAGGAAATCCGCATGATGCAGCGTGAACTGGGCATCACCACTCTTTACGTGACGCACGATCAGGAAGAGGCGATGGCCATTTCCGACCGCATCGCGGTCATGGAGCG
The DNA here is from genome assembly GCA_964508635.1 of uncultured Allobosea sp. GTDB lineage: Bacteria > Pseudomonadota > Alphaproteobacteria > Rhizobiales > Beijerinckiaceae > Allobosea. The sequence continues at coordinate 27,917 of CAZDUL010000162.1, forward strand.
GGGCGAACTGCGCCAGCTCGGCACGCCGGCCGACATCTACGACAGCCCCGCGGCAGCCTTCGTCGCGGATTTCATCGGCGGCTGCAACTGGCTCGACGGCATCATGCGGGCCAGCGGGCGGCTCGATCTCGGCGCCGATGGGGGGTTCGACGCCGGCATCCCGGCCGGCGGTTTCGGGGCCGACACAAACGCGCGCCTCGCACTGCGGACGGAGGATTTCCTGCTGGCCACCACGCAGGCCGGAAACGGCGCGGCCCATGGCGCCCTCGAAGGCCATGTCCTGATGCGCTCCTTCCTCGGCCAGCGCACACGGCTGACCGTGAGGACACGCGCTGGCGCCACGATCGACGCGGATCTGCCGAGCGGCGACGCCTTGCCCCTGGAAGGCGAGCCCGTGCGCCTCGCGTTCCCGGTGGCGCGGGCGCGCATCTTCGCCGCCGATGACGGCCGGCGCCTGCGCTGAACACCATGGCGAGCATCGACGCCACGTCCGCGACCCTGCCGCCGGCCCGGAAGCGCTCGCATCTGGCCGAAGCGCTGGCCGATCCGTGGACCTGGATCGGCGTGGCGGCGGCGCTCTTCCTTCTCGTGTTCGTTGCGGCGCCGCTGGCGGAACTGGTCCGTCAAAGCCTTGTCGGACAGGACTCGAGGGCGTTCGGCTTCGAGAATTTCGCAACCTTCTTCGGCTCGAACTATTTTCGCCGCGCGTTGGTCAACAGCCTCGTGGTCGCCTCCCTGGCAACCGTTCTGGCGCTGATCATCGGGCTGCCGCTCGCCTTCGTGTTCGCACGCTACGACTTTCCGGGCCGTAGCTGGATCGAGATCGGCGTGCTGATGTCGATGCTTTCGCCGCCTTTCGTCGGCGCTTACGCCTGGATCCTGCTGTTCGGCCGGGCTGGTGTGGTGACGGAGGCGGGCCGCTCCATCGGGATCGAACTGCCCACGATCTACGGGCCTGTCGGCATCGCCATCGCCAGTTCGTTCGGCCTCTATTCGCTCGTGTTCATGGTGGTGCGCGGGGCGCTGTCGCGCGTCAGCGCCTCGCTGGAGGAGGCGGCCGCAAATCTCGGGCGCGGCCCCGCCCATGTGGTGTGGAGCGTCACCCTGCCGCTCGTGATGCCGGCGATCGCGACCAGCGCGCTGCTGGTTTTCCTGGGTGTCATCTCCGATTTCGGCACGCCGTCGATCCTGGGCGAGGGCGAGCGCTACCCGGTGCTGGCAACGCTCGCCTACTCGCTCTACCTGAGCGAAATCGGCGGCGAGACCGGCATGGCCGCCACGACCAGCGTGATCCTGGTGCTGATCGCCTTCGCGCTGGTACTGGCCACGCGCTTCCTTGCCGGGCGGCGGTCGGTGGCCAACGATACCGGCGGCGGTCGGCAGCCGGCACGGCTGTCGCGCAAGGCGGGTGTGGTGATGGCCCTTGGCGTCGGCGCACTGGTGCTGATCACCAACATGCCGCTGATCGTGGTGCTTGGCTCATCCTTTCTGGAGGTGCGTGGCGTGGTGTTCCAGCCGGCCCTGACCTTCGACAACTACACCCGCGCCTTCGCAGCGATGGGGGACGCGCTCTGGAATTCGCTGTTCTTCGCCGGCGCCGCGCTGGCGCTGACGGTGGTGGCAGGTGCTGCGCTTGGCTATCTGGTCAGCCGGCGGGAGGGCCCCCTCCCCCGCTTCATCGATTTCCTGGTGATGACGCCTTATGTCGTGCCGGGCACGGTGCTGGGCATCGGCTATGCGCAGGTGTTCAATGGCGCGCCCTTCTTCCTGACAGGCACCGCCTCGATCATCATCATCGTGTATTTCGTGCGGCGATTGCCCTACGTGACGCGCTCGTCCGCCAGCATCGTCTATCAGATCGACCGGAACCTCGAGGAAGCCTCGCTCAATCTGGGCCGTCCGCCCCTGCAGGGCTTCGCCCGCATCATGGCCCCCCTGATGCGTCCGGGCATCATTGCGGGCGCCAGCATCGCCTGGGTGGAGATCTTCAACGAGCTTTCCGCCTCGATCGTGCTCTACACCGGCGGCACGCGCACCTTGCCGATCGCGGCCTACCAGCAATCGCTCGGCGGCGATGTCGGCATGGCGGCGGCCTACGCCTCGATCCTGATCGCGGTGACGGCGGCGGCGCTGGCCCTGTTCGCCGCGTTCGGCCGCTCGCAGACCGACAAGGGTATGGGTTGGCTGTGACGGACGGAGCCCCTACGGCTCGGGTCCGGCGTGCCGTTCCGGTCAGTCGCGCGGTTTCCTGCGGCAATACAGCTCGAGCCTGTGGCGCACCACCTCGAAGCCCAGTTCCGCTGCGATCTCGGCCTGAAGCTCCTCGATGCGCGCCGATCTGAACTCGATGACCTGACCCGTCTCGATGTCAACGATATGGTCATGGTGGCTCTGGTCCGCGGTCTCGAATCGCGCCGGCGCGTCCTCGAAGCGATGGCGCTGGATCACCCCGCGCCGCTCGAGGATCTGCATGGTGCGATAGACCGTGGACAAGGATGTCGCGGGATCAACCGCATGCACGCGCCGGTGGATCTCGTTGGCGTCGGGGTGATCCACGGCAGCGGCGATCACCTGCAGCAGCGCGGCTCGCTGTCGCGTGATCCGCACGCCTTCGGCCCGAAGAACCTCGATCAGCTGGGCGTGACGCTCGCGGTGGCAATCCTGCACCGACCGGTCGTTCGGCTGAGCCCGGATCAACGCAGCTGGGCCCAGCCCTCCCTCGCCACCAACTGGATTGGCGGCCGGAGGAACAGTCCTGCGCGGTGTCATCCTCGACGCCTCCCATTCGCCGTCGCGCAACGCGAAACCGGCCATCTGCGACCTTGCCAGTTGCAATGCATGTGCAACTGCCGCTTTCGGGCCGTCAAGACAACACCCAGCCGCGCCTCATCTCGATCCCGCGCCGCTGGCCTGACTTCCCTGTTGCCGCCCGGCTGGCGCTGCGGTATCGACAAACCATGCACCCGTAGCTCAGCTGGATAGGGCGTTGCCCTCCGAAGGCAAAGGTCACACGTTCGAATCGTGTCGGGTGCGCCACTTTTCTACAGCAAATGCAGAGGCTTAGCAAGGTCCGGGTGGCGCTTGCGTCATGTCGCTTCCATTCGCGGAAGCGTCACGGAAGCAGTTGGAGGTGCGCCCTGGCGTAGCGCTTTGGAGAAGGTCAATTGACGAGACCAGTCCGCGCGCTTACGTCAGTTCGGGACGCACCCGTAGCTCAGCTGGATAGAGCGCCACCCTCCGAAGGTGGAGGCCACACGTTCGAATCGTGTCGGGTGCGCCATCAGCCCCCCTTGGCGCTGCGTTCTACAAGAAAGTCGATGAGTGCACGCACCCTGGAAGGCAGCGCTTGCGCGCCGGGGAACACGATGTGGACCGGCTCGCAGTCGCCCGGGTTGTATGGCTCCAAGACAGGGACCAACCTGTTGGCAGCAATGTCGTCTTGAACATGAAATCGCGCAAGCCGGGCGAGCCCTACGCCAGCGAGCGCCAACGACCGCAGCGTCTCACCGTCGCCGGCCAACGCTGGGCCACGCACCGCACGCCGTCGCACCACGCCGCCGATCCGGAACGGCCAGCCCTCCTCCGCCCGCCTGAAGTTGAACGTAAGGCAATCATGCGCGGGCAGGTCGTCCGGTGATGTCGGGAACTGACGGCGCTCAAGGTAGGCAGGCGAGCCCACGATGACGCGCGGGCTGTCGATGAGCTTGCGGGCAGTGAGTGAACTTTCAGCGAGCGGACCCGCCCGTAACGCCATGTCGACGCCTCAGCCGAGCAGGTCCACAGTGGCATCGGTGAATGTGAGGTCGACCTCAACGTTCGGGTAGCGGGCGAGGATGTCCGGTAGGACCGGAAGGACAATCCTTCGACGTATCCGTAACGCCGCAGTGACTAGGACGCGGGCGCGGGGCGTGGAGGTTGGGCGACGGGCGCGAGGGCAAGGCGGCGAC
>CAZDUL010000163.1:0-6231 GCA_964508635.1 uncultured Allobosea sp.
GGGGGCGCGGGTTGGCTGGCGCCTCGGCGATGATGGTCTGCGGCGTGGGGCTCACTGACTGGATGGTCGCCGTCGGCAGCTATCCGGCCTTCGAGGCGCAGGTCATCGCGCAGATGAGGCTGCATGGGGCCGACAGCTTCATCCTGCTGGCGATCCCGTTCTTCATCCTGGCCGGCGTGCTGATGAACGCCGGAGGTCTGTCGAAGCGCATCGTCAACTTCGCGATGGCGCTGATCGGCCACCGCCATGGCGGGCTGGGCTATGTGGCGATCATCGCGGCGGTGATCATGGCCTCGCTCTCGGGCTCGGCCGCAGCCGACACCGCCGCGCTCGCCGCGATCCTGATTCCGATGATGCGCGATGCGGGCTACAACGTGCCACGCTCGGCCGGACTGATCGCATCGGGCGGCATCATCGCGCCCGTGATCCCGCCCTCGATCGGTTTCGTGATCTTCGGCGTGGCCGCGAACGTCTCGATCCCGCAGCTGTTCGTCGCCGGGCTGTTCCCCGGCATCCTGATGGGCCTGAGCCTCGTCTTCGCCTGGTGGTGGGTGGCGCGCGGGGAAACGTTCGAGACCTTCCCGAAGCGCAGCTGGGCCGAGCGATGGGCGGCGACGAAGGACGGCGTCTTTGCGCTGGCCATGCCGGTGTTCATCCTCGGCTCGATCCGCTTCGGCTGGGCCACGCCGACGGAGGCCGCTGTCGTGGCGACGGTCTATGCCCTGTTCGTGGGGCTGTTCGTCTACGGGGAGCTGAAGGTTTCGCAGCTGTTCCAGCTGTTTCTGTCGGCGGCCAAGCTGACCGCGGTGATCATGTTCCTGGTCGCGGCGGCGCTGATCTCATCCTGGCTGATCACGGCGGCGAATATTCCCGGCGAAATCGGATCATTCCTGCAGCAGTTCACAAGCAACAGGACCGTGCTGATGATCCTGCTGATGCTGCTGGTGCTTGTGGTCGGCACGGCGCTCGATTTCGCGCCGACGGTTTTGATCCTCACGCCCGTGCTGATGCCGATCATCAAGCAGGCCGGCATCGACCCGGTCTATTTCGGCGTGCTGTTCATCATGAACAATGCCATCGGCCTGATCACCCCGCCGGTCGGGATCGTGCTCAACGTCGTCGCCGGCGTCGCCAGGGTGTCGATGACGGACGTCATCAAGGGCATCAATCCATTCCTGCTGGCGCAGAGCCTCGTGCTGTTCCTGCTCGTGCTCTGGCCACCGCTCGTGATGGCGCCGTTCCGCCTGTTGCAGGGCCGGATCGGCTTCGACCAGTTCGTCTGGCAACTGCTGGGCTACTAAGGGGACCTGCAAGGTCCGATACACAAGGGAGGACTGCCATGTTGAAAACCATCCTCACGACAGGCGTTGCGCTGATGGCGCTCACCGCCACGGCTAACGCCCAGTTCGCGGAGCGGACCATCCGCGTCTCGAACGGCGTCAACCAGGAGCATCCCGTCGGCAACGGCGTGGCGAAGATGACGCAGTGCCTCGCCCAGAGGTCGGGCGGCAAGATGAAGCTGCAGGCCTTCTGGGGCGGTGCGCTCGGCGGCGACCTGCAGGCGACCCAGGCGCTGCGCTCGGGCACGCAGGAGATGGTGATCACCTCATCCTCGCCGCTGGTGGGCATCCTGCCCGATCTCGGCGTGTTCGACCTTCCCTTCCTGTTCGCGAACGAGAAGGAGGCCGACGCCATCCTGGATGGCGAGTTCGGCGCCTACATCTCCGGCAAGCTGCCGGCTGTCGGGCTGATCAACCTGTCGTATTGGGAAAACGGCTTCCGCAACCTGACCAATTCGCGCAAGCCCGTGCAGCGGGTCGAGGATTTCCCCGGCCTCAAGGTGCGCGTGATGCAGAACAACATCTTCCTGGAAACCTTCCGGACCGTCGGCGCCAACGCCGTTCCGATGCCGTTCCAGGAGGTGTTCGCGGCGCTTGAGACGCGCACTATCGATGGGCAGGAGAACCCCTTCGTGACCATCGACACCTCGAAGATGTACGAGGTGCAGAAATATCTCTCCATCACCCGCCACGCCTATACGCCGTTCCTCGTGCTCTACTCCAAGGCCCTGTGGGACAGGCTCTCCGCCGACGAGCAGAAGGCCCTGCGCGATTGCGCAGCGGAAGGCCAGGCCGAACAGCGCAAGGTCTCGCGCGCGCTCAACGACACCTCGCTCGCCAACCTGAAGAAGCAGGGCATGCAGGTGAACGAGATCGCCCCGGCCGAACAGGCGCGGATGCGGGAAGCCGTGAAGCCCGTCTACGAGCGCAGCGCCGCCACGATCGGGAAGGATACGGTCGACCGGATGATGGCCGAGCTCGCCAAGCTGCGGAAGACCAACTGACGCCGTTCTGGCCTTGACGCCTTTCGCCCGGGCGTCGCGCCGCCGGCGCCCGGGCAGGCGAGGCCGCGCTCCCGATCATTGCGGTCCGGGGCGCCTTTCACGGAAGCCAAGCGCAGGCTGCGACGCATGAAGATCATCCAGCTCGAAACCGTCCGCCTCGAGGAATTCGGCAATCTGCTCTTCGTGCGGCTGCACACCGACGAGGGAATCGTCGGACTCGGCGAGACATTCATGGGCCCCAAGGCGGTCGAGGCCTATCTGCACGAGACGGTGGCGCCGCGCATCCTCGGACTTGACCCGCTCCGGATCGAAGCGATCAACGCGAAGCTCGCCAGCGGCTATCTCGGCTGGCGCTCGGCCGGCGTCGAGACGCGCGGCAATTCCGCCATCGACATCGCGCTGTGGGACATCTTCGGCAAGGTGCATGGGCGGCCCGTCTGCGACATGCTCGGCGGCCGCTGCCGCGATCGCATCCGGGTCTACAACACCTGCGCCGGCTACAAGTACATTCGCGACGCCCGTGCGCAGTCGGTGGCGAACTGGCATGTCGGCGCGCAGGGCGGACCTTACGAGGACCTCGAAGGCTTCCTGCACCGCGCCGACGATCTGGCCCTCTCGCTGCTGGAGCAGGGCATCACGGCTATGAAGATCTGGCCTTTCGACATCGCGGCCGAGCGCAGCGGCGGCTGGGACATCTCGCCGGCAGAACTTCAGACGGCTCTGGAGCCGTTCCGCAAGATCAGGCGTGCCGTCGGTGACAAGATGGACATCATGGTCGAGTTCCACTCGCTGTGGAGCCTGCCGATGGCGAAGCGCCTGGCCGAGCGGCTCGCCGAGTTCGACACCTACTGGCACGAAGATCCGTTCCGGCTCGACAACATCGGCGACCTCAAGGATTACGCGCGTCATTCCAAGGCTTGGGTCTGCGCCTCCGAGACGCTGTCCTTCACCCATGCCTTCCGCGAATATCTCGAGACGGGCGCGGCGGGTGTGGTCATGCTCGACCTGTCATGGTGCGGCGGTCTCTCCGAGGCGCGCAAGATCGCCGGCATGGCGGAGGCCTGGCACACGCCGGTCGCTCCGCATGACTGCACGGGCCCCGTGGTCTACATGGCATCGTGCCATTTCTCGCTGCACGCCCGCAATGCGCTGATCCAGGAAAGCGTGCGCGCCTTCTACACCGGCTGGTACAAGGAGCTGGTGACCAACTTGCCGACGGTGTCGAACGGCGAGGTGACCGTCGCCCTCGACAGGCCAGGGCTGGGGCTGGACCTGCTGCCCGACCTGACCCGCCGTGCGGATGCCCGCGTGCGCGTCACCACCATGCATGATCTGGCATGAGGACCAAGACCGATGACCGACAACCGCTCCGGCCAGCCCCGCAAGCGACTCACCCCCGAAGACCTGCGCTCGCGCGCCTGGTGGGACAACCCGGACAATCCCAGCATGACGGCGCTCTATCTGGAGCGCTATCTCAACTACGGGCTGACGCTTGAGGAGCTGCGGACGCGCAAGCCGATCATCGGCATCGCGCAGACCGGCTCGGACCTGTCGCCCTGCAACCGCCATCATATCGAACTTGCCAAGCGCGTGCGCGACGGCATCACCGCGGCCGGAGGGGTCGCTTTCGAGTTCCCCTGCCACCCCATCCAGGAAACCGGCAAACGGCCGACCGCGGCGCTTGACCGCAACCTCGCCTACCTCTCGCTGGTCGAGGTGCTCTACGGCTATCCGCTGGATGGGGTCGTGCTGCTGACCGGCTGCGACAAGACCATGCCGGCCTGCGTGATGGCGGCGGCAACGGTGAACATCCCGGCCATCACGCTGAATGTCGGGCCCATGCTGAACGGCTGGAGCGAGGGCAAGCGGGTCGGGTCCGGCTCGATCGTCTGGCAGGCGCGCGAGCGACATGCCGCTGGTGAGATCGACTACGACGAGTTCATCAACATCGTCTGCGCCTCCGCGCCTTCGGTCGGACATTGCAACACCATGGGCACTGCCTCGACCATGAATGCGCTGGCGGAGGCGCTGGGGCTGTCGCTTCCCGGCTCGGCGGCGATTCCGGCCCCCTATCGCGAGCGTGGGCAGATGGCCTACGAGACCGGCCGGCGCATCGTCGACATGGTCTGGGAGGATCTGAAGCCCTCCGATATCCTCACGCGGGAGGCCTTCGAGAACGCGATCGTGGTGACCTCGGCGATCGGCGGCTCGAGCAATGCGCCCATCCATATCAACGCCATCGCCGCCCATGCCGGCGTCAAGCTCGACAATGACGACTGGGAGCAGATCGGTCTGGACGTGCCGCTGCTTGTCGACATGCAGCCGGCGGGACGCTTCCTCGGTGAGGATTACTACCGCGCCGGTGGCCTGCCCGCGGTGATCGCGGAACTGATCGATGCAGGCCTCATCCGCGAGCAGGCGCTCACCTGCACGGGCCGTAGCATCGGCGAGGCCTGCCGCGGCCGCCACAGCTGGGACCGCGAGGTGATCCGCCGGCATGATGCCCCGCTCAGGCGCAGCGCCGGCTTCCTGCACCTGAAGGGCACGCTCTTCGACAGCGCCATCATGAAGACCAGCGTCATCTCCGACGAGTTCCGCCAGCGCTTCCTGTCGAACCAGGCCGATCCTGACGCGTTCGAAGGCCGCGTCGCCGTGTTCGACGGACCCGAGGATTATCACAAGCGCATCGACGATCCCGCGCTCGGCATCGACGATCGCACCATCCTGATCATGCGCGGGGCGGGTCCGCTGGGCTATCCCGGCGCGGCAGAGGTGGTGAATATGCAGCCGCCAGCGGCGCTCATCAAGGCGGGGGTCCGGTCACTGCCCTGCATCGGCGACGGGAGACAATCCGGCACCTCGGGCAGTCCATCCATCCTCAACGCGTCGCCCGAGGCCGCCGCCGGTGGAGGACTCGCGCTCCTGCAGACAGGCGATCGCATCCGCATCGATCTTCGCCGCCGCACCGCAGACATCCTGATACCAGCCGAGGAGCTCGATCGCCGCCGCGAACGGCTGAAATCCGCAGGCGGCTATCCCGTGCCCCCCAGCCAGACGCCCTGGCAGGAGATCCAGCGCGCCATTGTCGATCAGCTCAGTGCAGGAATGACCTTGAAGCCGGCCGTCAAGCATCAGCGCATCGCGCAGACGCACGGCCTGCCGCGCGACAATCATTAGCAACTGCGCCGATCGCCGTTGCTCCCGCCCTGCACATGGCATAACGGCCGCCGGAGGGTCTGACCGCCTCCGGACGATGGAACAGTGGCCCGTCAGTCAGGCGCCTTCGATGTGGCGAGCAATTTGCAGCGGGTCCCCGCGCGCCGATCAGTGTCTGCGCGCGGAGATCACGGCGGCGCCGAGCAGGATCAGGCCAAGCACGATCTTCATGATCGCACCGGAGACGAAGGCCGCGAGGGCGGCTCCGATGCCGGCGCCAAGGAGCGATCCGGCCGCCATCGGCAGGGCGATGTTCGTCAGCGCGTGTCGCGTCGGCAAACGCCCTGCGTGACGATAGCGGATCAGGCCTGTCGAGACGACGACCAGCGAAATCAGCAGACTCGCCGTGCCGGCCGCCTTGATGTCGAGACCGTGGAGGAAGACGAGGGTCGGGATCAGCAACTCGCCGCCGGCCACGCCGAGGAGTGTCGCCACGACACCGATGACGAAGCCGAGCGCGAGGCTGAGCGCGACCCGGACGAGGCCGTCTGGCGGAAAGGGAAGACGGAAGCCCTCTGCGAGGAATCCTTCCACGATCAGCAGCAGGCCGATCGCGACCAGCAGCGCCACGATGGCCGCGTGCAGCGCGGCATTGGAAAGCCGCGCGACGAGACCGCCTGCCAGGACGGCCGCGAGCAGCCCGCCCACCGCAAGAGCCGCGATGTCGGCGA
>CAZDUL010000164.1:0-5707 GCA_964508635.1 uncultured Allobosea sp.
CGCCGGTGCCGGGCCGCCCGGCCTGGGCGCAGTGAGGGCGCGATGCTCCTCCGTCCCCGCCAGAAACTCTTCGTGGAGCGCAGCCTTGCTGCGCTCTCGACCCGTGACAACACGCTGGGCGTGGCACCCACCGGTGCGGGCAAGACGATCATGCTCTCGGCCGTCACCGGCAGGATGACCGGGGACGGCGCCAAGGCCTGCGTGCTCGCCCACCGCGACGAGCTGACCGGCCAGAACCGGGCGAAGTTCGCCCGGGTCAATCCGGACGTCACGACCTCCGTCGTCGATGCCACGACCAAGTCCTGGGAGGGCCAGGTCGCCTTCGCCATGGCGCCGACACTGTCACGCGCCGCCAATCTGCAGGCCATGCCGAAGCTCGATCTGCTGGTGATCGACGAAGCGCATCATGCGGCGGCCGAGAGCTACCGCCGGATCATCGACCGGGTGCGCGATGCCAATCCGGAGGCGCGCGTGTTCGGCGTCACGGCGACGCCGAATCGGGGCGACAGGAAGGGGTTGCGCGAGGTCTTCGACAACGTCGCCGACCAGGTCCGTCTGGGCGAGCTCATCGCCTCGGGCCACCTGGTGCCGCCGCGCACCTTCGTCATCGACGTCGGCGTGCAGGAGCAGTTGCGCGCCGTCCGCAAGACTGCCGACGACTACGACATGGGCGCGGTCGCCGAGATCATGAACCGCGCGACCATCACCGAGGAGGTGATCCGGCACTGGGAGGAGAAGGCAGGGAACCGCCAGGCCGTGGTCTTCTGCTCGACCGTCGCGCACGCCATGGACGTGGCGACCGCCTTCAACGAGGCCGGAAACCCGGCCGCCGTTGTCCTTGGCGACATGGGCTCCACTGAGCGCAAGATGGTGCTCGAAGCCTATGCGACCGGCGAGGTGCAGGTCATCGTCAACGTCGCGGTCCTGACCGAAGGCTGGGACCACCCGCCCACCTCCTGTGTGGTGCTGCTGAGACCCAGCTCCTGCAAATCGACCATGATCCAGATGGTCGGGCGCGTCCTGCGTACCGTCGATCCGGCCGAACATCCCGGTGTGGTCAAGACCGACTGCATCGTGCTGGATTTCGGGATCTCGAGCCTGACTCACGGCACGCTGGAGCAGGACGTCGATCTCGACGGTCGCGATCCTGAGCCGGGTGCGGCCCCGACGAAGACCTGTCCGGAATGCGAGGCGGAGATCCCGCTCGCCTCGCGCCAGTGCCCGATCTGCGGCCACGCGTTCCTGCGCGACGGGGCGCCGCCGCTCGAAAGCGTCGTCCTGTCAGAGATCGACCTGCTGAACCGGTCGAGTTTCGTGTGGGAGGATCTCTTCGGCGACGACGCGGCGCTCATGGCGAGCGGGTTCAACGCCTGGGGCGGCGTGTTCTTCCTCGAGGGCCGCTGGCATGCCGTGGGCGGCGCGAGGACCACGCCGACGCGCCTTCTCGGGGTGGGCGAGCGCGCTGTCTGCCTCGCGCAGGCCGACGACTGGCTGAACGCGCATGAGACCGACGAGAGCGCCTTCAAGTCCAAGCGCTGGCTGACGCAGACGCCGACCGAGAGGCAACTGCAATACCTCTCGCCCGCGCAGCGGCAGGACTACGGGCTCACCCGCTACCGGGCGTCCGCGCTGATCACCTTCCAGTTCAATCGGCGCGACATTCGCCGCCTCGTCATGTCGGCCGCGCCCCAGCGGAGGGCGGCGTGAACCATGTCGCGCAAGTCCCATCCCCGCCCGCAGCGGCTCCGGATCGACCGGGCCGTGATCGCCTCTGGCATCCGCGCCCGGTCATTTGCGCCGTCTGCACCGCACGTGCCCGCGGCTTCGGCTGGTTCGACCCCCACCGGCCGCGGCCCCACCGAACGCGCCGCTGGTTCTGCTCCATCGGCTGCCAGGCGGCCTTCACCCGCAAGGCGAAAGGAGGACTGAGCATGGTCGATTTCACCGAAGAGGAAACCCGGGCGCTGCCCGCCGTCATGCGCGCGATCGCGCCCGAGATGGAGCGGATCGGCTGGGACCGGCCGCTGGGCCAGCTGACGCAGAACGAAATGCACCGGCTGATCGTCGCCACCATCGAGGCCTTCCGCGCCGAGATGGCCGAGATCGCCAGCCAGTCGGAGATCCCGTTCTGATGCTGGATTACAACCACCGCCCAAGCATCGCCGAGCGCATAAACGCGGCCGTGGACGCCGCGCTCGAAGCCGAGCGTGCTGCCACGCCGCCGCGCGACTATCTCGGCGCATCCCGGCTGGGCCATGCCTGCGAGCGCGCCCTGCAGTTCGAATTCGCAGGCGCGCCGAAGGATGCAGGCGCGGATTTCGGTGGCCAGACGCTCCGGATCTTCGCCATCGGGCACCAGCTCGAGGATCTCGCCATCCGCTGGCTGCGGACGGCGGGGCTGGACCTCTACACCCGCAAGGGCAACCGCCCGGACGGCGAGCAGTTCGGCTTCTCGGTCGCGGGCGGGCGCATCCGCGGTCATGTCGACGGTATCGTCGCCGAGGCTCCTGCGGCGCTGGGGCTGCGCACCCCGGCGCTCTGGGAATGCAAGACCATGAACGCGAAGAACTGGCGCGAGACGGTGGCCAAGGGCGTGACCGTCGCGAAGCCCGTCTACGCCGCTCAGATCGCGCTCTATCAGGCCTACATGGAAGGGACGGTCCCCGGCATCTCGGCCAACCCGGCGCTGTTCACGGCGATCAACAAGGACACGGCCGAGTTGCACCATGAGCTCGTGCCCTTCGATGCCGATTGGCGCAGCGCATGTCCGACCGCGGCGTGCGGATCCTGCGGGCGACGGATGCGGGCGAACTGCTGCCGCGCATCGCCGCCCATCGCGACTTCTTCGAATGCCGGGTCTGCCCCTGGGCCGGGCGCTGCTGGAGCCTGCCCGCATGAGCGACGACAACATCATCCACTTCAATCCCTGGCGGGATTTCAACGACGCGGCGCCGTTGCCCGATCCCTTCGCCATGGAACCCGACGCGGACCAGATCGCGCGCTTCTTCGATGCGGTCTTCGGCTATTCCGAAGGCCTGATCCCGGTCCGCGGCTTCGTCGACAAGGGTCAGGGCAAGGACGGACGCCCGCACAACATCTGGATCGACGCGGACGCCACGGCCCCCGAGAAGCTCGCCACCTTCGCGGGCTGGGCCGCGCGTGAGGGCGCGGCGGTCTATGTCATCCCTGGCACGGTCGCGGAAACGGGCCAGGCCCGCGCCGCCGACGTACTGCAGATGCAGAGCCTGGTGGTCGATCTCGACTCGGGCAACATCCCGGCCAAGCTCGATCATCTCGTCCACCACCTTGGCCGGCCGACCCTGATCGTCGAGAGCGGTGGGCGCACGCCCGAGGGCGCAACCAAGCTCCATGTCTGGTGGAAGCTGACCGAGCCCGCGGAGGGGGCGGACCTCGCCCGGCTCTGCCAGCTTCGCGGCGAGATCGCGCTGAAGGTCGGCGGCGACACGCATTTCCGCTCGGCCCACCAGCCGATCCGCGTGCCCGGCACGGTCTATCACAAGGGCGGGCTCACCCGGCTCGTCCAGATCCGCGAGGCGACCGCGCTCGAGGTCGATCTTGCCGAGATGGCCGAGCGCGTCGCCGACATGCCGCCGATGCCCGGCGTCGGCATGGCCACGGCCGAGCCCCGCGAGAAACCCGCCATCGACGATGTGCTGGTGACCCCCGTCCACGAGGGCGGCACGGATGAGTGGTCCCGCTTCGAGGGCGCTTCGGCCGCCATCGGCTATTTCCTGCGGCTCGTCCACGAGGGCAGGATGTCGATGGACGAGGGCTGGACGGCGATCTGCGGCTACAACGCCGCGATGCTGCGCCCCTCCTGGCCGCTCGACCGGCTGAAGCGCGAGACGAACCGCCTGTGGGAGCTGCACATCAAGCGGCACGGGCCGCCGCTGATCCGCCTCGACAGCGGGGTGCCCGCGCAAACCAACCTGCCCACCTTCACGCTGGGCGCGCTGCTCGACGACACCACCCCGATGCCCGACGACATCATCGGCCCGCGTGTCCTGACGCCGGGCGGGCTCCTGGTGCTGGGCGGCGCGCCCAAGGTGGGCAAGAGCGACCTGCTGATCGCCTTGCTCGTGCACATGGCGGCGGGCGTGCCCTTCCTCGGCTTCACCCCGCCGCGACCGCTGCGGATCTTCTACCTGCAGGCCGAGATCCAGTATCACTATCTGCGCGAGCGCCTGCAGCAGATCGGCCTGCCGCCCGAACTGATCGCCGCCGCGCGCGACAACCTGATCGTCACGCCGAAACTGCGCATGCTGCTCGATGCCGAGGGCAGCGCGCGCGTCGCGGAGGCGATCAAGGCCGCGTTCCCCGACGAACCGCTCGACATCCTGTGCATCGACCCGATCCGCAACCTCTTCGATGGCGGCCCGGAGGGCGGCGGCGAGAACGACAACGCCGCGATGATGTTCTTCCTCAAGGATCGGGTCGAGGTGCTGCGCGACCACGTCAATCCGGACTGTGGCGTGATCCTCGTCCACCACACCAGGAAGCTCTCGAAGCACCAGGTTAAGGAGGACCCGTTCCTCGCCCTGTCGGGGGCCAGCGCGCTTCGGGGTTTCTACACCTCCGGCCTGATCCTGCATCGCCCCGACGAGGAGGCACCGGAGCGCAAGCTCGAGATCGAGCTCAGGAATGGCCCCGCGCTGCCCTCGAAGCTGATCGACAAGTTTGGCGGCCAGTGGGTCGAGATCAACCCGATGAACGAGCGCCTGGTCCGCGCCGAGGTTGGCGCGAAATACGACGCCGAGCGGGATCGCAAGCGGGACGTGATCCTCTCGATCCTGCTCGACGAGGCCGCCGAGGGGCGTCTCTACACCATCAACCAGTTTGCCGAGGCCTTCGAGAACAAGGGCGGTCTGGGCGGCAAGGACACGATCCGGGACCGGATCGCGGTGCAGGCCACCAAGGGCGCCATCAAGTTCGTCCGCGACGGCGCGCCCTACGGGCTCGGGCCGTCGCGATCGCGCTTCGGCTATCTCTGCGTCGAGGGGATGGTCATGCCCACGGACGGCGAGGCTGTCGATCCGGCGACCGGAGAGGTCACTGCCGCCAGAATCGCGGTCCTGCCGACCCACTACAAATCCCCGCAGACCGGCGCGCTCCTCGAGGTCGAGAACCCGCATGTCTGGGTCTATCCGGAGGGGGAACGGCCATGATCGCCCCCGCAGAGCGCTTCGCGCAGAATTGCGCAGGAGCCAGTTTCACCCAGATGCGGGGCTTCTCCGAAACTGCCTCGCCGTCCTTTCGCGCGCCCCCGCAAACGTCCGATGTCGCCAGTTTCGGCCCGCATCCGAAACTGCCCCTGCAGGATTGCGCGGATGCCGCAACGGCTACGCTGCAACCAGTTTCGGCAGGTTCAGCCGAAACTCAACTCCCGAAACTGGAAATCTCATTTTCTGTCAGTGGGTTGAACCTGGTTTCCAGTTTCGGGGGTGAAACCACCCCCTACGGGGGTGGGGGAGAACGCCGCAGGCGGGTTCTCCCACGCCCACCTCCAAGGGTTTCGCGCGCGTGGCCTGCCCACGCGCCAACCTTCCGATCCGACGACGGCGGCCCCGTAACGCCAAGCACCAGACCGCCGTCGTCTTCCACCCGAGCAGCCAACCAGAAGAGGAGACAACCCATGGCTGACCTGACTCTCGCCACACACCGCCGCGAGGCAATCCCTGATCTGCCG
>CAZDUL010000165.1:0-21435 GCA_964508635.1 uncultured Allobosea sp.
TGTGCGGGGGGCGCGGCAGGATTGCACGCGGCAAGCCACGCCAATGGCTGGGAGGCCGCGGGGATCGCCCGGATGATAACGGACCCTACGATCCGGGGCGATGCCGTGCTTATCGGCGGCGGGCAGACCCTCGGCGGGTTCGGGATGAGCCGGATCGCAGCCGACGAGGCCGAAATTCTGACCATCTGCGTCGAGGAAAGCCGTCGCGGCAGCGGCATCGGCCGTCGCCTGCTGGAAAGCCATCTTGATGGGTTGATGCGGCGCGGCGTGTCCCGTCTCTTTCTTGAGGTGGACGAGGGCAATGCACCGGCGCGGGCTTTGTATCGCCGTCAGGGCTTCGTTCAGGTGGGAACCCGCGAGGGCTATTACCGCAAGCCCGATGGCAGCGCCGCACGGGCGCTGATCCTGCGCCGCGATCTGCCCTAGCAGCGGGCTGCGGGTGGCGTCCATGCGCTGGCGACGACGGAGCCGTGACGATATATCCGTCGCGCACGATCCAGTCGGCCCATGACCAACCCTCCCGTCACCGTCGCAAGCCCGCCCCCCGTGATGCGCACCGACGCCCGCTCCTCCACGCGAGGCTGGACGCTGCGCGCCGTGCTCAAGGTCACGGCCATCGCGGCGCTGACCTTGCCGGCCCTGCCGGTACAAATGGCGCTGGTGCGGTTTGCTCCGTCCAGGGCAGGCGTCCTGCCGCACTGGTATCACCGGCAGGTCTGCCGCGTGCTGGGCGTGCGCAAGCGGGTCTTCGGTCAGCCTCCTGCCGGCCGCGAGCCCGGGCTGATCGTCGCCAACCATGTCTCCTGGCTGGACATTCCCGTCATCGGTGCGCAGGCGCCGGTCTCGTTCGTGGCCAAGTCGGACATTGCAGGCTGGCCCGGAATCGGTCTGCTGGCGAAGCTCCAGCGCACGATCTTCATCGATCGCGCCCGGCGCGCGGCCACCGCAGATATCGCCGGCGAGATGGGCCGGAGGCTGAATGGCGGCGACCGCGTCGTGCTGTTCGCGGAGGGCACCACCGGGGACGGGTCGCGCATCCTGCCGTTCCGGTCCTCTCTGCTCGGCGCGGTCCGGGAGGCGATCGGATCAAGTGAGGATCGTGAAATCCGTGAAATCGTGGTCCATCCGCTGGCTGTTCTCTATGTCGGGCGCCACGGCCTGCCGGGCGGCCGTGCCGAGCGGGCCCGGCTGGCCTGGTATGGCGACACGGAACTGGCGCCGCACCTGTTCGAGATCCTGAATGGCGGGCCGGTCGATGTCGTTCTGGTCTGGGGCGAGCCGATCCGAATGGGCCGCGCCCATTCGCGCAAGGAGGCAACAAGGTTGGCGGAACAGGCGGTCCGCCGGGCGGCGGCGGTGCATCTCACCGGCCGTGAGCGCGATTGATGAAGCCCCCTCATTCGCGGTAGGAAACGACCATGAAGAAGGTCCACATCAAGTCCTATGGCTGCCAGATGAATGTCTATGACGGGCAGCGCATGGCCGACGTGCTGGCGCCTGAGGGGTTCGTCGAGACCGCCTCCCAGGACAATGCCGACCTTATCATCCTCAACACCTGCCATATCCGCGAGAAGGCCGCGGAGAAGGTCTATTCCGAGCTCGGCAAGGTGCGCCGTCTCAAGCAGGAGCGAGCCGCCGCGGGATCGCCGATGCAGGTCGTGGTGGCGGGCTGCGTCGCCCAGGCCGAAGGCGCCGAGATCCTGCGTCGCCAGCCGGCGGTGGATCTCGTCGTCGGCCCGCAGAACTATCATCGGCTGCCCGATCTGCTGACGAAGGCAAGGGGCGCGCGCCTCGTCGACACGGAGTTTCCGGTCGAGGACAAGTTCGGCGCACTGCCGAGGCCGGACAAGGCACGCACGGCCAGCCGCGGTGTCAGCGCCTTCCTCACCGTGCAGGAGGGCTGCGACAAGTTCTGCTCGTTCTGCGTCGTGCCCTACACCCGCGGCGCCGAGTTCTCGCGGCCGGTCGGGCGCATCGTGGCCGAGGCGCAGGCGCTCGCCGAGGCCGGCGTGCGCGAGCTGACGCTGATCGGCCAGAATGTCAACGCCTGGCACGGCGAGGGTCCCGATGGCCGGACCTGGACGCTCGGGCGGCTTCTGGCGCGCGTGGCGGAGGTACCGGGCATCGTGCGCCTGCGCTACACCACCAGCCACCCCAACGACATGGACGACGCCCTGATCGCCGCCCATCGCGACCTGCCTCAGCTGATGCCATATCTGCACCTGCCGGTGCAGTCGGGTTCCGACCGCATCCTTGCGGCGATGAACCGCAAGCATGGCGCGCACGATTACCGCCGCATCATCGACAAGGTTCGCGCCGCCCGTCCCGACATCGCGCTGTCGTCGGACTTCATCGTCGGATTTCCCGGCGAGAGCGACGCCGATTTCGCCGAGACCATGCGTCTGATCGCGGATATCGGCTTCGCCGCCGCGTTCTCGTTCAAGTATTCGAAGCGCCCCGGCACGCCGGCGGCCGATGCGGCCGAGCAGGTCGAGGAGCACGTGAAGAGCGAGCGGCTGGCGGCGCTGCAGGCCCTGCTGGAGCGCCAGCGCCAGGCCTTCAATGCCGGAACGGTCGGCCGCACGATCGACCTGCTGATCGAGCGTCAGGGCCGCCATCCGGGCCAGCTGGCGGGCAAGTCGCCCTATCTGCAGGCCGTGCAGATCGAGGCAGCCGATGTCGCAGCCTCGGAGCTTCACATCGGTGACATCGTTCCGGTGGACATTGTCGGGCAGGGACCGAACAGCCTGTTCGGCCGCGTCGTTTCGGTGAAAGCTGCCGCATGAGTGGTCGCTGATTCGTTGCAAGGGCGCTTGAGCCCCCTCAGGAGAGACATCCGCTTGGCACGTCCCGATCTGTCGCCCGCCAAGGGCCTGATTCGCCAGAATGCCCCGCGTCCCTTCGCCGCCGTCGGCGATCCGGCCGATGTCTCCCTGACCTTCGAGGACAACCGCACGGCGGGTGTGGTCTTCGGCCAGTATGACCAGAACCTTGCCCATCTGGAGCGACGGCTGCAGGTCCTTGCGAACGCCAACGGCAACCATGTCGTCATCAAGGGTCCGGCCGAGACCACCGCGCAAGCGAGGCGCGTGCTGGAGCTGCTCTATGCACGCGCCCGCACGGGCGCGGCGATCGGTCCCGGCGATGTCGACGGCGCCATCGAGGAGACGGCGCAGCAGCGTTCGCTGTTTCCCCAGCCTGCGGGCTCGTCTGCGGGCCTGGCCTTCGACGCCGTGATAACGCGCAAGCGCGGACCCGTGCGCGCCCGCAATGTCGCGCAGGATGCCTATCTTCGCGCTCTGAAGCGCAACGAACTCGTCTTCGCCGAAGGCCCGGCCGGCACCGGCAAGACCTGGCTCGCGGTCGGGCACGCGGTGTCGCTGCTGGAGCAGGGCGTCGTCGAACGCATGATCCTGTCGCGGCCGGCAGTCGAGGCGGGCGAGCGGATCGGTTTCCTGCCCGGCGACATGCGCGAAAAGGTCGATCCCTATCTGAGGCCGATCTACGATGCCCTGTACGACTTCATGGAGGCCCGGCTGGTCGAGCGGGGCCTCCAGACCGGCATGATCGAGATTGCGCCGCTCGCCTTCATGCGTGGCCGCACGCTCAGCAACGCCGTGGTTCTGCTCGACGAGGCGCAGAACGCGACCTCGATGCAGATGAAGATGTTCCTGACGCGCCTTGGCGAAGGCTCGCGCATGATCATCACCGGCGATCCGACCCAGATCGATCTGCCGCCTTCCCAGAAATCGGGCCTGTCCGAAGCCGTCCGCCTGTTGTCCGGAGTCGAGGGCATCGGACATGTCACTTTCCGCGAAGGCGATGTGGTGCGCCACGATCTGGTGCGCCGCATCGTCAAGGCCTATGAGGAGGCGGCGCGGATGCCGCCGTCGGCGTGATCGGGCATGGCAGCGATCGACATCATCGTTGAGGCCGAGGGCTGGAACGCGATCGAGGGGCTCGAGGCACTGGTGACGGCGGGCGTCGAGGCGGCGCTGGCCGGCTCCGGCGTCGCAGTGCGTGAGGACGCCGAGATCAGCGTGATGCTCGCCGATGACGCCACCTTGCGCGATCTGAACAGGCGCTGGCGCCGGATCGACAAGGCGACGAACGTGCTATCCTTTCCGGCCGCGCCGCCCGAGCGGGTCACGGCCGCGCCGCATCTCGGCGACGTCGCCATCGCGCTGGAAACGCTCATGGCGGAGGCGCTCGCCGAGGACAAGACGCCGGACCGGCATCTTGTGCACCTCGTGGTTCATGGTGTCCTGCACCTGCTTGGCTTCGACCACGTGTCCGACGACGAAGCCGAGGTGATGGAGGCGCGCGAACGCGCCATCCTGGCAGGCCTCGGCATACCCGATCCGTATGCAGAGCCAACCTGGTCGGCGCTCGATGCGGGCCGCCTCGCTTGACGAAACGGCGCGCGACAGGCTTAACCAACCCCAGCCATGCCCGACGACAGTCGATCCATCTCCGACAAGCCTCCCACTCCTCCCCCGGGCTTGCTGACGCGTCTTCGCGCTGCGCTCAAGCTCAGGAGCGGCCCGAGCCTGCGCGACGAGATCGAGGGCGCGCTGGCGCAGAACGGCCGGGAGGATGCCGAACTGACGGCGCAGGAGCGCGTCATGTTGAGCAATGTGCTCAGCCTGCGCACCAAGAAGGTCGCCGATGTGATGGTGCCCCGCGCCGACATCGTGGCCGTGTCCGCCGACACGACGCTCGGCAAGCTGCTCGAGGTGTTCCGCACTGCCGGCCATTCCCGCCTGCCGGTCTATGGCGAAACGCTGGATGATCCGCGCGGCATGGTTCACATCCGCGATTTCCTCGACTTCCTCGCCGCTCGCGCCGAGGCCAGCCGAAGGCGTCGCCGCAAGGTTCAGGGCGCAGAGGCGTCCGGCCCCGATCTCGGTGCCGTCGACCTTGGCGCCACGCTGGCGAGCGCGCGCGTGCTTCGGCCCGTGCTCTACGTGCCGGCCTCGATGCCGGCCATCGACCTGCTGGTGCGGATGCAGGCCAGCCGCACCCACATGGCCCTCGTCATCGACGAATATGGTGGCACCGACGGTCTGGTCTCGATCGAGGATCTCGTCGAGATTGTCGTCGGCGATATCGAGGATGAGCATGACGAGGCCAACGGTCCCGCCATCGTCACCCTCGCCGACGGTCGTCTCGTGGCGGACGCCCGGGTCACGCTTGAGGAAGCGTCGCGGGCGCTCGGCCTCGATCTCACGCCGGTCGGCGAGGAGGAGGATGTCGACACACTCGGCGGCCTGATCGTCAGCCTGGCTGGTCGGGTGCCGGCTCGCGGCGAGCTGATATCCGGTCCGGGTGGTCTGGAGTTCGAGGTGCTGGATGCGGATCCGCGTCGGCTCAAGCGCGTGCGTTTCCACCGTCCGGCGACCGGCATGACGGAAACGGCGCAAGGCGGCGAGGCCGTATCCGCCAGCGATGCGTCCGGCGACGCGGCACCGCCCTCCGGCCGCACCTGAGCCCGGCGTGATTGTGGCGATGCCCCTGAGCCTCGCGCCCCTGGCGGAAGCCGTGATGCTGAGTTGGGGCTGGCGGCGCGCCATTTGGGCCCTTGGGGCTGGCGCATCGGGTGCGCTCGCCATGCCGCCCTTCGGGCTCTGGCCCGTGCTGTTCGCCAGTTTTGCGGTGGCTGTCTTCCTGCTCGACGGGGTCGCTGATTGCAGGGCATCGCGTCGGCTGTGCCGCGCCTTTGCCGACGGCTGGCTGTGGGGATTCGGCTATTTCGTCGCCGGCCTGTGGTGGCTGGGCGCGGCATTCCTGGTTGAGGCCGACCGTTTCGCCTGGGCGCTGCCGCTTGGCGTGATGGGCCTGCCCGCCGTGCTCGCGCTGTTTCCGGCTGCCGGTTTCGTGCTGGCGCATCTGCTGTGGCGGCCAGGCTGGGCGCGTCTGCCGGCCTTCGCCGGCGCGCTCGCGCTGGCGGAGCTGGCGCGCGCGACGCTGTTCACCGGCTTTCCCTGGAACAGTTTCGGACAGGCGCTGGCCGGGAATCTCCACCTGGCGCAGACCGCCTCGCTCGTCGGGCTGCATGGCCTGACGGTCCTGGCCCTTCTGGCCTTCGCCGCGCCGGCAGTGGCGCTGACCGACGACCGGGGAAAGGGCCAACGCGGCGTGCGCGTGCTTCTGGCGCTTCCGGCGGTGATCCTGGGGGGGATGGCGGTGTTTGGACTGCTGCGCATCCCTTCTTCGCCGACACCGCAGGTCGAGGGCGTGCGGATTCGCGTGATGCAGCCGAACCTGCCGCAGGATGCCAAGTTCCAGCCCGCCCTCGCCCGCGAGATCGTCGACCGCTACCTCGCCCTGTCCGACCGGCCGACCTCGCCGCGCACGCTTGGTCTGCAGGACACCACCCACCTGATCTGGCCGGAATCGGCGTTTCCGGTCCTGATCGCGCAGCAGCCCGAGCTGCTGCGCCGGATCCTCGCCGCTTTGCCGCCAACCACGACGCTGATCACGGGTGCGGCGCGGGCGGGGGCCGTGCTGCCGGGCGAGGGCCGGCCGCCGATCTTCAACTCCATCCTGGTGATGACCCGCGAGGGCGGCATTTCCGCCTTCTACGACAAGCACCATCTCGTGCCCTTCGGCGAGTATCTTCCGGAGCCGTTCGAGCAGGCGATCCGGGCAGTGGGCTTGCGCGAATTCGTCGCGATACCCGGCGGATTTGCAGCCGCGCCCGCCCGGCGCGCGCTGACGGTTCCCGGGTTGCCGCCGGTCGCCGCCACCATCTGTTATGAAGCCATCTTTCCCGGCTCGGTCCTGCCGCAGGGGAACAGCGCTCGCCCGGAGGTGCTCCTCAACGTCACCAACGACGCCTGGTTCGGTCTGACGCCCGGGCCGCATCAGCATCTCGCGCAGGCGCGGCTGCGCGCCATCGAGGAAGGCCTGCCGCTGATCCGTGCCGCCAACAATGGTATATCAGCAATATTCGATCCTTACGGTCGGACGTTATCACGACTCGAATCGGGTCTGGACGGTGTACTTGACACTGGACTTCCGCGCGCGATTGACCCTACACCTTTTTCGCGAATCGGACATATGTTCGCGGTCGGCGTCGCGATCATGCTGCTCGCCACGCCCCTGCTGATGCGGCGAAGGCAGGGCTCCGCGCAACGATAATCAGGACAACATCGATGACGCAGTCGCCGAAGAAGGTGCCGAACCCGATCGATCGTCATGTCGGCTCCCGGGTCCGCATGCGTCGTCTGATGGTCGGCATGAGCCAGGAACGGCTGGGCGATGCGCTCGGCATCACCTTCCAGCAGATCCAGAAATACGAGAAGGGTGCCAACCGCATCGGGGCGAGCCGCCTCCAGCACATTGCCAAGATCCTTGGCGTTCCGGTCGAATTCTTCTTCGAGGGCGCGCCTGCGGGCGAGGCGATGGCTTCGGGCGGTTTTGCGGAGACGGCCCAGCCGAGCTTCGTCTCGGAGTTCATGGCGACATCCGAAGGCGTGCAGCTGACTCGCGCCTTCGTGCGCATCGGCGACGCACAGGTCCGACGCCGCCTCATCGACCTTGTCGAGACCCTGGCCGGGGATGCCAAATCCGGCTGATCGGGATGCGCGCCGCGCAATCGCCCGGTGGCGTTCTGCCAGGCGAACGCTCGTTCGTTCTTCCGGTCCTTTGCGCTTGACGGCGAACGAGCACGCTGGCAAAAGCCGCGCGCTGCGGCCGAGCGGCCGCGCTGATCCAATCTGTCTCTCCGTCGAAGCAAAGAGGACGCGCTGTGGCCCGTTCGAGCTATCTGTTTACCAGTGAGTCAGTCTCCGAGGGCCACCCTGACAAGGTCTGCGACCGCATCTCCGACGAGGTGGTGGACCTGTTCTTCAAGGAAGCCGCCAAGGCCGGCATGGATGCCAGCAAGGTGCGCGTCGCCTGCGAGACGCTCGCCACGACCAACCGCGTGGTGATCGCCGGCGAGGTGCGGACCTCGCTCGACGAGAAGACGATGAAGAGCCGCGTCAAGGCGGTGGCGCGCCGCGCCATACGGGATATCGGTTACGAGCAGGACGGTTTCCACTGGAAGACCGCGAAGATCGACGTGCTGCTGCATCCGCAGTCCGTCGACATCGCGCAGGGCGTCGACGAGGGTGGCAACAAGGATGTCGGTGCCGGCGACCAGGGCATCATGTTCGGCTATGCCTGCACCGAGACGCCGGAGCTGATGCCGGCGCCGATCTACTACGCCCACAAGATCCTCGAGAACCTGACGAAGGCCCGCAAGGCCCGCGAGCGCGGCTGCGAGAAGCTCGGCCCGGACGCCAAGAGCCAGGTCACCGTGCGCTACGAGAATGGCCGCCCGGCTGCCGTGACCCAGATCGTGCTGTCGACGCAACATCTCGACGAGAGCATGAGCTCCGACGATGTCCGCAGCATCGTCGAGCCGATCATCCGCGAGACCCTGAACGGCCTCGAGATCGAGAAGGACTGCAAGTGGTGGATCAATCCCACGGGCAAGTTCCTGATCGGCGGACCGGATGGCGATACCGGCCTGACCGGGCGCAAGATCATCGTGGATACCTATGGCGGCGCGGCTCCCCATGGCGGCGGAGCCTTCTCGGGCAAGGATCCGACGAAGGTGGATCGTTCGGCGGCTTATGCGGCGCGCTATCTTGCCAAGAACATCGTTGCGGCGAAGCTGGCCGAGCGCTGCACCATCCAATTGTCTTACGCCATCGGCGTCGCGCAGCCGCTGTCGATCTATGTCAATACCCACGGCACGGGCAAGGTCGCGGACGATCGCCTCGAGACCGCGATCGCCAAGGTGATGGATCTGTCGCCGCGCGGCATCCGGGAACATCTCGGCCTCAACCAGCCGATCTACGCCCGCACGGCCGCCTACGGCCATTTCGGCCGCAAGTCCAGCCGCGATGGCGGCTTCTCCTGGGAGAAGACCGATCTGGTCAAGCCGCTCAAGGACGCACTCGCCGAATGAGCGCAGGCCGGTTTCAGGACAGCCCCGTGCCCCGCGAGGGGGGCGGGGCTTTCTTCGGCCGGCGCAAGGGACCGAGGCTGCGCGATGGCCAGGTCGATCTGGTCGCGCGCACCCTGCCGCGCTGGAGATTGCCGGCCGATCTGCCGGCTGACCTGACGACGCTGTTCGAGCCGGGCGTGCGCGAGATCCGGCTTGAGATCGGCTTTGGCGGTGCCGAGCACCTGCTGGCTGCCGCAGCAGCCGCGCCCCATACCGGCTTCATCGGTGTGGAGCCCTTCGTCAACGGAGTGGTCAAGGCCCTGTCCGGTATCGGCGCGCTGGGCCTGACCAACATCCGCCTCTGGGACGATGACGCCCTGCCACTGCTTCAGCGGCTTCCGGAGGCTTCTCTGACTCGCGTGGATCTGTTCTATCCAGATCCCTGGCCCAAGCGCCGGCAGCGCAAACGCCGTTTTGTCAGCCCGTTGACCCTGTCGCTCATCGCGCGGGCGCTTCGCCCGGGCGGCCAGTTCCGGTTCGTGTCCGACATCGATGACTATGTCGGCTGGACGCTGGCGCGCCTGTCGACCGAGCCGAGGCTTGTCTGGGCGCCGGTCGGCGCGAAGGATTGGCGCGAGCCGTTCGAGGGCTGGGTCCGCACCCGTTACGAGGCCAAGGCGCTCGCGGCGGGTCGCAAACCGTCCTATCTCAGGATCGCGCGGGCCTGACGGAGAGCTCTTCCTTCACACGCATGAACTGCAGCACGCGCTGGGCCGTCTGCGGCGTCAGCGCATCGTAGTTCGCGCGGGCGCGCGTCAGCACATGCGGCGCGCGATCCGAAGCCGGCCGTAGCCCGAACAGGGCTTTCACCGTTGGCCAGCCGAAGCCGAGCGCGCGGCCGACGACCAGCACGCCGTCCCTGTCCGCTCCGGTGAGGACGTGCTGCGCCGCGGCTGGCGACAGCCGGGCCAGCACCGCGAGCGCGCAGACCGCGCGGGCGACGTCGCCTGTGTCGCCGAACCGCGCCAGCGCGGCCTCGTCGAGAGCGCCCTGCTTCACCATCGCCTCGATCTCCTGCGACGCCGTCTCGATGTCGAGCGTCCGCACAGCGGCGCCCTGCTGCGCCGGCGGGATCGCGAGGCGCTGGCTCGAGGTGCGGCGCACCGCATTCGCCAGATGGATGGCGAGGTCTTCCGGCAGATCCTGCCTTTGCCCCAGCGCCGATTGCAGTGCCGTGTCGGAGAGCGAACGGGTGGCAAGCAGCGCGAGGGCGCGCCGGGAGAAGCGCGCGCCCGCATTCGCCGCAAGCCCATGCGCCACAACACGATCCCCCTTCACAACCAGGAAATCGGTGACGATCTCCGCCAGCGTCGTCCGCTCGGTGATGGCGAGCATGTGGTCCCGGCCGCGTGCGCCCGCGACCGCGATCAGATCGTGATCGTCAAGCCGCGGCGAGCGCGTCAGGACAGGACGCGCCACCGGGATTTCATCCATCGCAAGCTGTCGGATGACGCCATGCGGAGCGGTGGCCAGATCGGCGAGTTTCAACGACAGCTCGACGCGGGAGGGTTCGCCGACCCCAACCAGCAGACGGCCCAGCACGGCATCGAACAGACCGATCTGCTCGACGGTGTAGGCGCCCGAGCGCGCCACGAACATATCCGAGATCTGCGCGATCGTTGCCGCGCGCTGCGGCTCGGCGCGCGTCGCCATCGCACGCTCGAGCTCCGACAGGATGCTGCTGACGCTGTTCATGCCGTCCCACCGCCGGGGGCTATCCGTCCTTGACCAGCGATAATCGGCAAACCCTCACCAGCCGGTTAGCGCGCTGTCGAGAGAACGCCTCGCAGGTTCATCGCCGCTGCCGGCGCGCTTGATTCCGCGCGGTGGATCGACTAAATCAACGCCAAAGCTCTGGTTTGGCCGATAAGGCTAGGATCAAGAGCGGGTCCGAAACGACCCGCTCTTTTTTGTTGCCGCAAGCCCGTCGGACCTGAACCATGAGGCACGGAACACCCGCCGCTGCAGGACCATCGCGACCGGCTCATGAATCAGACCTCCGCAAACCTGTCCGAGGACAGGCTGATCCGCGAAACCGGCGTCGCCCAGCGCGTCGCGGCGGTGGTCGAGCCCGTGGTCGAGCAGATGGGTTACCGGCTGGTGCGGGTTCGCGTAACGGGGCAGAACGGCTGCACGGTGCAGATCATGGCCGAAAGGCCGGATGGCTCCATGTCGGTCGATGACTGCGAGGCGGTGAGCCGGGCAATCTCGCCCATTCTCGATGTCGAGGAGCCGGTTTCCGGCGCCTACCATCTGGAGATGTCGTCACCCGGCATCGACCGGCCGCTCGTTCGGCCCAGTGATTTCACCCGCTGGGCTGGCCACGAGGTTCGCGTCGAGATGGCCGTGCCGCTCGACGGGCGCAAGCGTTTCCGCGGCATCCTGCATGGCGTCCGGAGCGAGGCCGCAGGCCCTGCTGCGACCATCGAACTGATGGATGCGCCGCAGGGCGCCGGGCGGCTGTATCACCTGCCCATCGCCGACATGGCCGAGGCGCGCCTCGTTCTCACGGACGCGCTGATCGCGGAGTCGATCAAGCGCGGCAAGGACGGGCTCGCACCTGAAATGCCGTCGCCCGAGGATGTCGAGCGCCGCAGGGCCAGCGACGCGAGGCGTCCGAAACCGAAATCCGCCGCGAAGGGAAAAACCCCGTCTCGCGGCCGCCCCAAACTCTCCCCCGGCGGGGATGACAGCGAGGAGACCTGAACCATGGTGGTCAGCGCCAACCGTCTGGAACTGCTGCAGATCGCCGATGCGGTCGCGCGCGAGAAGTCGATCGACCGGCAGATCGTGATCGAGGCGATGGAGGACGCCATCGCCAAGTCGGCCCGCTCCCGTTACGGAATGGAGACCGACGTCCACGCCGAGATCAACCCAAAGACGGGGGAACTTCGCCTGTCGCGTCACCTGCAGGTTGTGGAGCGGGTCGAGAACGACGCCACCCAGATTTCCGTGGTCGATGCGCGCCGCAAGAATCCGGCCGCGGAGCCCGGCGACGTCATCGCCGACCCGCTGCCGCCCTTCGATTTCGGCCGCATCGCGGCGCAATCGGCAAAGCAGGTGATCGTGCAGAAGGTGCGCGAGGCCGAGCGCGACCGGCAGTACGAGGAGTACAAGGACCGCATCGGCGATATCATCAACGGCGTGGTCAAGCGCGTCGAGTATGGCAACGTCTTCGTCGATCTTGGTCGTGGCGAGGGCATCGTGCGCCGCGACGAACTGATCCCCCGCGAGACCTTCAAGGTCGGCGACCGCATCCGCGCCTATGTCTACGACGTGCGCCGCGAGCAGCGCGGGCCCCAGATCTTCCTGTCGCGCACCCATCCGCAGTTCATGGCCAAGCTGTTCGCCATGGAAGTGCCGGAGATCTACGACGGCATCGTCGAGGTGAAGGCGGTCGCCCGCGATCCCGGCTCGCGCGCCAAGATTGCAGTCATCAGCCGGGATTCGTCGATTGATACGGTCGGCGCCTGCGTCGGCATGCGTGGCAGCCGCGTCCAGGCGGTGGTCGGCGAGCTGCAGGGCGAGAAGGTCGATATCATTCCCTGGAGCCAGGACATCGCGACCTTCATCGTCAATGCGCTGCAGCCGGCCGAAGTCGCCAAGGTCGTCCTCGACGAGGAAGCCGACAAGATCGAGGTCGTGGTGCCGGACGACCAGCTTTCGCTCGCGATCGGCCGTCGCGGCCAGAATGTGCGCCTCGCCTCCCAGCTGACCGGTTGGAACATCGACATCCTGACCGAGGCCGAGGAGTCGGAGCGCCGCCAGAAGGAGTTCGTCAACCGCACCGACCTGTTCATGAAGGCCATGAACGTCGACGAGGTGGTCGGCCAGCTGCTCGCCTCCGAAGGCTTCCGCTCCGTGGAGGAGGTGGCTTACGTCGACCTGCAGGAGCTCGCCTCCATTCAGGGCTTCGACGAAGACACCGCCCGCGAGATCCAGTCCCGCGCGCAGACCTACCTGGCCGAGCGCGAGGCTGCCTTCGATGCGCGCCGCATCGAGCTGGGCGTCGCCGATGAGCTGCGCGAGATCGACGGCATCACCACCGCCATGATGGTGCGCCTCGGCGAGAACGGTGTGAAGACGGTCGAGGACCTGGCGGGTTGCGCCACGGACGACCTCGTCGGCTATGTCGAGCGCAAGAGTGGCGAGACCACGCGCTACCCGGGCTTCCTCGACGGCTTCAACCTGTCGCGCGACGAAGCCGAAGCCATGATCATGGCGGCGCGGGTGCGGGCCGGTTGGATCGAGGCGCCGGCGGATGGGTCTGACGGTTTAGCCGACGAAAACACTGCCGCCGGACAGGCCTAAGCGGCGCGCCTGCGATGGGCGGGGACGAGCTTCCTTGGTGCGCGGAAAGGAGCAGACCGGCCTCGAGCCAGGTGCGGGATCGGGCGAGCACGGCGGCTCCGGTCCGGAGCGCCGCTGCGTTGCCACGCGCCTGAGCTTCCCCGTCGACCGGCTGATCCGCTTCGTGGCGGGACCGGATGGCGCGCTGGTTCCCGATATCCGCCGCAAGCTTCCGGGGCGCGGCGTCTGGACCTATGCGTCGCGCGTTGCGGTCGAGAGGGCGGTGCGGACGCGGGCGTTTGCACGCTCGCTGAAATCGCCCGTCCAGGTGGCGTCCGATCTGGCCGATGAGGTGGACCGCCTGCTGGCGCGGGACTGCCTGCAGGCTCTTGCGATGGCGAACAAGGCTGGCCAGATCGTGACCGGTTTTGCCAAGGTGGAGGCCGCCGCAGGGCGCGCCGTGGCGTTGGTGACCGCGTCGGACGCCGCCGCCGACGGCCGGCGCAAGCTGCTGCAGGCGTTGCGGCGACGCCACGGTGAGGGCGCAAGCGCCATTCCCGTGCTCGAATGCTTCGCCAGCGATGATTTGGCGTTAGCATTGGGACGTGACCTTGTGATACACGCTGCCCTCATGAAAGGCGCGGCGAGCGAGGCTGTCCTCGCTCGCTGGCGCCGGCTCATCCATTTCCGGACGAAACCCCTGCCTGAGCAGGCTTTGCCCGCGGGAGCCGACGAGCCGCGTAACGACACCACTTCGGGACCGACGACCGAATGAGCGACCAAAAGACCCCTGGCGACAAGACCCTCACCGTCACGCCGCCCAAGACGCTGACGCTGAAGCGCCCGGTGGAGCAGAACACGGTCAAGCAAAGCTTTTCGCACGGCCGCTCGAAGTCGGTGGTGGTCGAGGTGAAGCGCCGTATCGGAGGCCCCGGCGAGGCGCCTGCCACGCCGCAGCCACCCGGCCGTCCTCCGGTCCAGCCGCCCGCACAGGCGCGGCCGCCCGCGCCTGGCCAGGGTTCCGTGGCGGGGCCGGCGCAGGGCGGCCAGCGCCCGCCCGCCGGCGGCAGCCAACCCGCGCGTCCCGGCTCCGGCATGGTGCTGCGAACCCTGTCGCCCGACGAGCAGGATGCGCGCGCGCGCGTGCTGGCCGAAGCGCGCCAGCGCGAGGCGGAGGAGCGTCGGCGTGTCGAGGCCGAGGCGGCCGCTCGCGCCGAGCGCGAGGCCCGCGAACGCGCGGAGCGGGAGGCGGCGGCCGCGCGCCAGCGCGAGGAGGAGGATCGCCGCCGCGCGGAGGACGAATTGCGTCGTCGCTCCCGCGAGGAGGCGGCTCGTCGTCTCGGTGAGGAGATGCCGCCCAGACCGGCCGCGCCGTCTGCGGAGCGGACAGGGGCTGAGCGCGTCGGCGGCGACAGGCCTTCCGTCGAGTCGCGTGGTCAGCGCAGCGATGGCCGGCCGTTCCGCATGGATGGCCGTCCGCCGCGCATCGACATTCCCCGTCCGCCCCGCGAGGACCGCCCGGCGCGCAGCGAGGGTGGCGAGCGGTCTGGAGAGCGGTTCGGCGCGCCGCGCGACGGAGCCCGTGCTCCCAGGACCGAAGGGGCAGGTTTTCGCGAGGGCGCACGTGGTCCGCGCCTCGAGGGTGGGCGTGAAGGCTCGCGTGAAGGGATGCGCGGTGCGCGTCCGGAAGCGGCTGCCGCGCGAGACGGCTACCGCAGCGCTCGCCCCGAAGGCGCCGGCCCCCGCGACGGTGCTCGGGGCCCGCGTCCAGAAGGTGATGGTCCGCGCCCGCCCCGCCCCGGCGGGTTCGGCGCGGGCCCGCGCCTGCTGCGGCCCGGCGATGTGCCGCCTCCGACCGAGATTGCCACGACCCGTCGCGCTGCCGTCGGCGCGCCGCGACCGGCCCGTGATGATGACGAGCGCAGCGGCGTTCGGCGCGGCGCGGCGCCGCGGCCGGCCGCCGAGCTTCGCACGCCCAAGGGCGGCGGCGACAAGAGCCGCGGCCGCCTGACCCTGACCAACGCGCTTGAGTCTGACGATGAGCGCACGCGCTCGGTCGCGGCTTTCCGTCGGCGTGTGCAGCGTATGACCGGCCATCGCGCCTCCGACGGCCCGAAGGAAAAGATCTCCCGCGAGGTCGTCGTGCCGGAGACCATCACCATCCAGGAGCTCGCCAACCGCATGTCGGAGCGGGCCGTGGACGTGATCCGCTTCCTGATGCGCCAGGGCCAGATGCTGAAGATCACCGATGTGATCGACGCTGACACGGCCCAGATCATCGCCGAGGATATGGGTCACACCGTGCGCCGCGTCGCGGAGGCGGACGTCGAGGAGGGTCTCTTCGACGTCGCCGACGAGGATGTGACCCTGGAGCCGCGCCCGCCGGTCGTCACCATCATGGGCCATGTCGACCACGGAAAGACGTCTCTGCTCGACGCCCTGCGCAAGACCAACGTGGTCTCCGGCGAAGCCGGCGGCATCACGCAGCATATCGGCGCCTATCAGGTCACGACGCCCTCCGGCGCGAAGGTGACCTTCATCGACACGCCCGGCCACGCCGCCTTCACGGCGATGCGCGCCCGGGGCGCAAAGGTGACCGACATCGTGGTTCTGGTCGTCGCGGCCAACGATTCGGTCATGCCGCAGACGGTCGAGGCCATCAATCACGCAAAGGCAGCCAAGGTGCCGTTGATCGTGGCGATCAACAAGATCGACCTGCCCGATGCGCGTCCCGAGCGGGTCAAGACCGACCTGTTGCAGCACGAGGTTCAGGTCGAGAGCCTGGGCGGCGACGTGCTGGAGGTCGAAGTGTCGGCCAAGACGGGGCTCAACCTCGACAAGCTGCTCGAAGCCATCGCGCTTCAGGCAGAGTTGCTGAACCTCACCGCCAACCCGAACCGCGCCGCCGAGGGCACCGTCATCGAGGCCAAGCTCGATCGCGGGCGCGGTCCGGTGGCGACGGTCCTGGTCCAGCGCGGGACGCTCAAGACCGGAGACATTGTCGTCGCTGGCGCCGAGTGGGGCCGCGTGCGCGCGCTCGTCACCGAGACCGGCGCAACGCTGAAGGAAGCGGGTCCATCCATGCCGGTGGAGGTGCTCGGTTTCAACGGCACGCCCGAGGCTGGCGACCGCGTCGCGGTGGTCGAGTCGGAGGCGCGCGCCCGCGAGATCACGGAGTATCGCCTGCGCCAGAAGCGCGAGCTCGCCGCCGCCCGCGGCAGCGCCGGCTCGGGCCGCTCGCTGGTCGAGATGATGCGGGATCTCAAGGAAGGCGCAGGCCGCAAGGAGTTCCCGCTCGTCGTCAAGGGCGATGTGCAGGGTTCGGTCGAGGCCATCGTTGGCGCTCTCGAAAAGATCGGCAACGACGAGGTGCGCTCGCGCGTGCTGCTGTCCGGCGTCGGCGGCATCAACGAATCCGATATCACCCTGGCGCAGGCTTCGGGCGCGGTGGTGATCGGCTTCAACGTGCGCGCCAACAAGGAAGCGCGTGAGGCGGCCGAACGGGCCGGCGTCGAGATCCGCTACTACAACATCATCTACGACCTCGTGGATGACGTGAAGGCGGCGATGTCGGGCCTGCTGGCACCGACGCTGCGCGAAACCATGCTCGGCACGGCGGTGATGCTGGAGATCTTCAACATCACCAAGGTCGGCAAGATCGCGGGCTGCCGGGTGCAGGACGGCGTGATCGAGCGCGGCCAGCATGTCCGCCTCATCCGCGACAACACCGTCATCCACGAAGGCAAGCTCTCGACGCTCAAGCGCTTCAAGGACGACGTCAAGGAAGTGTCGGCCGGCCAGGAATGCGGCATGTCCTTCGAGAATTATCAGGACATCCGCGTCGGCGATGTGGTCGAGTGCTACCGCGTCGAGGAGATCAAGCGCGCGCTGTGAGGCGCGCACCTGATTCGTCTGCCAAAGTCGTCACGCCCCTCTTGGCCGGTCCGACTCCGGCAAGCGGCGTTTGTGGGAGGCCGTCATGGCCCGCTCCGTATCCCGTGCCCCCAGAGGCCCCTCGCAGCGCCAGCTGCGCGTCGGCGAGCTGATCCGTCACGAGCTGGCGGCGATGCTGTCACGCGGCGAGATCCACGACGACGTGCTGACGGCGCATGTGGTCAGCGTCACCGAGGTCAAGCTGACACCCGATCTCAAGCTTGCCACCGCCTATGTCATGCCGCTTGGCGGCAAGGACGAAGAGATGGTTCTGGAGGCGTTGACCCGCCATCGCCGCTATATCCGGGGCGAGCTCGGGCGCCGGCTCGACCTGCGCTTTGCGCCCGACATCCGCTTCAGGGGCGATGACACCTTCGATGAGGCGCTGCGCATCGACCGCCTGCTCAACTCGGAGAAGGTCAGGCGCGATCTCGCCAGCCCATTCAAACCTGTCAGCGAGGGCGACGATGACTGACATGTCCACACCGGCACCCGCAAGGCGCGCCGACGCGGCCCCGCGCCCGAAGAAGCGCGACGTCCATGGCTGGCTGATCCTCGACAAGCCGGTCAACGAGACGTCGACCCACGCCGTCTCCATGGTCAAGCGCGCCTTTCATGCGAAGAAGGCCGGCCATGCCGGCACCCTTGACCCTTTGGCCTCGGGCCTGTTGCCGATCGCGCTCGGCGAGGCGACCAAGACCGTGCCTTTCGTCATGGAGGGGCAGAAGGCCTATCGCTTCACGGTGACCTGGGGGGCCGAGACGTCAACCGACGACGCGGAGGGCGAGGTGGTGGCCACCTCCGTCGCCCGCCCGTCGCGCGAGGCGATCGAGGCCATCCTGCCGCGCTTCACCGGCGTGATCATGCAGGTGCCGCCGACCTTCTCGGCCATCAAGGTCGACGGAGAGCGGGCCTACGATCTCGCCCGCGACGGAGAGGCGGTCACGCTGCAGCCGCGCGAGGTGGAGATCGACGCACTGTCCGTTGTGGCGCATGATGGCGATAGCACCACCTTCGAGGCCAAGTGCGGCAAGGGCACCTATGTTCGCGCCATTGCCCGTGACATGGGTCGTCTGCTTGGCTGCCGGGGTCATGTCACGGCCTTGCGCCGCACGCGGGTCGGCCCCTTCACCGAGGCCGATGCGACGTCGATGTCGGCGCTCGATGCCGCGCGCCGCGAGGGCTTGGACGTCATGCCGTTTCTTTCACCAGTTGAGGAGGCGCTCAGCGACATCCCGGCCGTCTCGGTCAGCCGACATGACGCGGGCCGGCTGATGCGGGGGCAGTCCTGCCTGTTGCGCGGGTCCGAAGCGCCGGTCGAGGAAGACGTTGTCGCCGTCTATTGCCAGGGCAAGCTGGTGGCGATCGGCGAAATTGCGCGGGGGGAGTTGCACCCCCGGCGCGTGTTTCATCTGGGGGCCTGACGCTTACCGCGCCGCGATCACGGCGATCTCGACCTTGTAGTCCGGCGTGGCGAGGTCCGCCTTCACGGTGGCGCGCGCCGGCGTGTGGCCGGGAACCACCCAGGCGTCCCACACGGCATTCATCTCGGCGAAGGTCGCCATGTCGGTCAGCCAGATGTTGGCGCTGAGGAGCTTGCTCTTGTCGCTCCCGGCTTCCGCCAGCCGCGCATCGATCTGCGCGAGAATGTCCCTTGTTTGCTCGGTGACGCTCTTGCCCTTGGGCTCGTTGGCGACGTGACCTGCCAGATAGACCGTGTCGCCGTGGACGACGGCCATGCTCATGCGGGGGCCGACGCCGAAACGCTGGATGCTCATCATGTGGTTCCTGATCGGGAGGCCGCGAGGAAGCCGCAGCCCTGACGGGCCGAGCAGGTAGCGCAGCGGCAGGCCGCGCGCTACCCCGCGTTCGCCATCGGCGCTACCCGGCGACCGCTGCCCAGCCTGCCCAGATCGCTCCGTAGCGGGCGGCCTTGCCGATCCCGACCAGCAGCACGAACCGAGCGAACGGGTAGTGCAGCAGACCCGCAGCCAGCGTGGCGAGATCGCCGATCACGGGCACCCAGGAGAGAAGCAGGCTCGGCCAGCCACGGCGCGCGAACATCGTCTCGGCGCGGCTCAGCTGCGCGGGCTCGGGTCGCAGACGGCTGGGCAGCCGTTGCAGCCCGCCCGTGGCTGCCAGCCGGCCGATCCAGAAGTTGATGCACGAGCCCAGCGTGTTGAACAGGCTCGCAACCGTGAACAGCGCCGGCGCCGGCGCCGCGGCGGCATGAAGCAGCCCGGCGAAGGTCGCCTCCGACGGAAACGGCAGGATCGTCGCGGCGAGGAAGGCCGATGCGGCCATGGCGGCGAGCGCCAGCAGGGTTTCGCTCATGCAGGCCAGTTCACGCGGGCGCTATGCATCACTCACAGCCGGCGCAGCGCAACGGTCTGGATGCGGTGGCTCGGGCCCTTGCTCAGGATCAGGCTGGCGCGCTGGCGGGTCGGCAGGATGTTCTCGCGCAGGTTCGGCAGGTTGATGCCGTCCCACAGCGCCTCGGCGGTGGCCAGCGCCTCGGCTTCCGTCAGCTCGGCATATTTGCGGAAGAACGACCGCGGATCGCGGAAGGCCGTGTCGCGCAGGCGCAGGAAGCGGTTGATGTACCAGCGCCTGAGGTCCTCCTCGTCTGCATCGAGATAGATCGAGAAGTCGAAGAAATCCGAGACGAACGGCACCGCCGAGCCGTCCCTCGGCAGGCGGGCTGGCTGCAGCACGTTCAATCCCTCGACAATGAGGATATCGGGGCGTTCGACAGCGATCTCCTCGCCGGGCACCACGTCATAGACCAGATGCGAATAGACCGGCGCGGTGACGCGCGGCTGGCCCGCCTTGACCGCCGACAGGAAGCGCAGCAGGCGCTGGGTGTCGTAGGATTCCGGGAAGCCCTTGCGCTCCATCAGCCCGCGCTTCGTCAACTCGGCGTTCGGGAGAAGGAAGCCGTCCGTGGTGATGAGCGTGACCTTCGGCGTGTTCGGCCAGCGCGAGAGCAGCGCCATGAGCACGCGCGCGGTGGTGGACTTGCCTGCCGCGACCGAGCCCGCCAGCCCGATCACGTAAGGCACCTTGACCTCGGCCTCGGCCATCAGGAAGCGCTGGGTGGCCCTGAACAGGCCCTGTGCGGCCGCAACATAGACCGACAGCAGCCGCGACAGCGGCAGGTAGATCGCGACCACCTCGTCGAGCGAGATCGGATCGTTGAGGGACTGCAGCCGCTCGATGTCCTGGACGCTCAGCGTCAAGGGCGTGTCCGCGCGCAGATGCGCCCATTCGTCGCGCGAGAAGATCCGGTAGGGGGACAGGTCGGGCTGCGCCGGCTCGACCGGGGTCACGCGCTGCTCCA
The DNA here is from genome assembly GCA_964508635.1 of uncultured Allobosea sp. GTDB lineage: Bacteria > Pseudomonadota > Alphaproteobacteria > Rhizobiales > Beijerinckiaceae > Allobosea. The sequence continues at coordinate 20,565 of CAZDUL010000165.1, forward strand.
TCTCCCCACCCGTCGTGTTGTCCTGACATGCCCGCAACGTCGGGCGACGCCATCCGTTTCGCCGGCTTCGAGCGTCAGTTAGAGCCCCTGGCGGCCTTTTCGGCAAGTCCGGAGCGGCTTGTGCGACGCTCCAGCACCCCCATCACTTCGTCGAGGGCGACGCCGCGCACCCTGAGCAGCACCAGCAGGTGGAACAGCACGTCGGCCGCCTCGGCGCTCAGCGCGGCGCGGTCGCCCTGAACCGCGGCGATCACAGCCTCGACCGCTTCCTCGCCGAACTTCTTCGCCACGCGCTCCGGCCCTGAGGTGATCAGCTTGGCCGTCCAGCTCTCCTCGGGCGAGGCCGTGGCGCGGGCGGCGACGATGGTTTCAAGATCGGCGAGGGTGAAGGGCATCGCGGCTCAATCCAACCGCATGCGCAGGCCGGCGCGCGCCATGTGCGCCTTGGCCTCGCCGATCGTGTGCGTGCCGAAATGGAAGATCGAGGCGGCGAGCACGGCGCTGGCATGACCCTGCCGCACCCCGTCGACCAGGTGATCGAGCCCGCCGACGCCGCCGGACGCCACGACCGGAACGGGCACCAGATCGGCGATGGCGCGGGTCAGCTCGATGTCATAGCCGGCCCTGGTGCCGTCCCGGTCCATCGAGGTGACGAGCAGTTCGCCCGCGCCGAGGCTCACCCCCTCCTGCGCGTAGGCGCCAGCGTGGAGGCCGTTTGCTTTGCCCCCACCTTGGGGGAAGGCCGCCCAGCGGTCGCTTTCCCCGGGCGGGGGGCCCGTCCGGGCGTCAATCGCGACGAGGGTACATTGGGCGCGGGACTTCTCCCCCCCCCCGCGCCCGGGGTCGCGCCGGTTACCGCCACGGGGGTTGG
>CAZDUL010000166.1:0-26412 GCA_964508635.1 uncultured Allobosea sp.
GAGCCCCAGCCTCTGCGGATGGCATGTCCTCTGCGAGAGAAGCCGTCGCGGGGTCTCGGGGGCCCATGTCGGTGGCCGCGCGGTAGAGTGCTGCACGGGGCTGGTGCGGAGCTGCGCCGGGTCCTGGGTGGCGACGATGGAGGGGCGTACCGCCGGCGGAGCGCTGCACCCCATGCAGGGGGCACTCCTGGACCATCACGGCCTGCAGTGCGTCTTCTGCGCGCCCGGCATGATCATGTCGGCCATCGACATCGTGAACCGAAAGGGACACGCGCTCGACGAGCACACGATCCGCGAGGAGCTCGAGGGCAATATCTGCCGCTGCACGGGCTACCACAACATCGTCAAGGCGGTTGCGGCCGGCGCGGCGGCGATGGCCGGCGGCGCGATGAAGGTCGCCGCGGAATAAGCGCCGTCGGGACCCGGCTGTCGAAGGCTGGCGGGCGCGCACGGATCGCCGACGCGTCCCGACCGCCGCAGGCCGGCCGACCCTGTCCAGGCACATTCGGGAGGAAAGATCACATGTCAGCCACCGGCATCGGCGCCGCCGTCAGGCGCAAGGAAGACCACCGTTTCATCACCGGCCAGGGGCGCTATACCGACGACATCAACGTGCCGGGGCAGGCCTACGCGTTCTTCCTGCGCTCGCCGCATGCCCACGCCAGAATCAGGCGCATCGATGCCTCAAGAGCCCTCGCCATGCCAGGCGTGCTGGCGGTGCTGACGGGCGATGATCTCGCGGCCGACAAGGTGGGCGGCCTCATCTGCGGCTGGATGATCCATTCGAAGGACGGCTCGCCCATGAAGGCCGGCCCTCACCCGGCGCTGGCGCAGGGCAAGGTGCGCTATGTCGGCGATCATGTCGCCTGCATCGTGGCCGACACCTACGCCCAGGCCCGCGACGCGGCGGAGGCCGTGGTGGTGGACTACGACGTGCTGCCGGCGGTGGTCGACACCGCGACGGCGGCGAAGTCCAGGACCGTGATTCACGATGTCGCGCCCGACAACACGGTGTTCAACTGGCATCTGGGCGACAAGGCCGCGACCGACGCCGCGTTCAAGGCTGCGAAGAAGGTTGTCAGTCTCGACCTGGTCAACAACCGGCTGGCGCCCAACCCCATGGAGCCGCGCGCGGCAGTCGGCGTCTATGACAAGGGCGAGGACCACTACACACTCTACACCACCAGCCAGAACCCGCATGTGGCGCGGCTCGTGCTCTCGGCGTTCATCGGCATCGCGCCGGAGAACAAGCTGCGCGTGATTGCGCCCGATGTGGGAGGCGGCTTCGGCTCGAAGATCTTCATCTACGCGGAGGAGACGGTGTGCGTCTGGGCCGCGCGAAAGGTCGGTCGGCCGGTGAAATGGACGTCCGAGCGGACGGAGGCCTTCCTCTCCGACGCGCATGGCCGCGACCACGTGACCAAGGCGGAACTTGCGCTCGACGAGAACGGCATCATCACGGGCTTGCGCGTCCACACCATCGCCAATCTGGGCGCATATCTCTCGACATTCTCGTCCTCGGTGCCGACCTATCTCTACGCCCCGCTCCTGTCGGGGCAGTACAACATTCCGGCGATCTATGCGGAGGTGGATGCCGTCTACACCAACACCGCGCCGGTCGACGCCTATCGGGGTGCGGGCCGTCCGGAAGCCACCTTCGTGGTCGAGCGGCTGATCGAGGTGGCAGCGCGTCAGCTTGGCGAGGATCCGGCCAGGTTCCGGATGAGGAATTACATCAAGAAGTTCCCGCACCAGACGCCGGTCATCATGATGTATGACGCCGGCGACTACACGGCCTCCATGAAGAAGGCGCTCGAGATTGCCGACTACAAGGGCTTTCCGAAACGCCGGCGGGAGGCGGAGCGGCGCGGCAAGCTGCGCGGCATCGGCTTCTCGTCCTACATCGAGGCTTGCGGGATTGCCCCTTCTGCGGCGGTCGGTTCGCTGGGCGCGGGCGTGGGCCTGTGGGAGTCGGCGGAGGTTCGAGTCAATCCGATCGGAACGGTGGAGATCCTCACCGGCTCGCACAGCCACGGGCAGGGACACGAGACCACCTTCGCCCAGCTTGTCTCCGATCGGCTCGGCATTCCGATCGAGAACGTCTCGATCGTGCATGGCGACACCGACAAGGTGCAGATGGGCATGGGAACCTATGGCTCGCGCTCCGGCGCGGTCGGCATGTCGGCCATCGCCAAGGCGCTCGACAAGGTGATCGCCAAGGGCAAGAAGGTCGCCGCCCACGTTCTCGAGGCCTCCGAGAAGGACATCGACTTCAAGGACGGCAAGTTCACCGTGAAGGGCACCGACAAGTCGCTCGACTTCGGGGCCTGCGCGCTGCAGGCCTACATCGCCCACAAGTTCAACGGGCAGGAGCTCGAGCCCGGCCTGAAGGAGGGCGCTTTCTACGATCCGACCAACTTCACCTTCCCGGCTGGCGTCCACATCTGCGAGGTGGAGGTCGATCCCGAGACGGGCGTCACGCAGGTGGTGAACTGGACGGCCGTCGATGATTTCGGCGTCGTCATCAACCCGATGATCGTCGAGGGCCAGGTTCATGGCGGCATCGCGCAGGGCATCGGCCAGGCGCTGCTCGAGGGCGTGGTCTACAATACGGACGGCCAGCTCTTGACCGCAAGCTACATGGACTACTGCATGCCGCGCGCGGACGACCTGCCCTCGTTCAATGTCGGCATGACGGTCACGCCATGCCCGTCCAATCCGCTCGGCATCAAGGGCTGCGGCGAGGCCGGCGCCATTGCCGCTCCGGCGGCGGTGATCAACGCCATCACCGACGCCGTCGGGCATGAGGAGGTCACCATGCCCGCGACCCCGCGCGTGGTCTGGCGCGCGGCGCAGAAGGCCGCCCGCAAAGTCGCCGCCGAATAACAAGAGAACGGAGGACACCCATGTATCCTTTCGCCTATCACAAGGCCGGCTCCGTTCGTCAGGCGGCCAACCTCCTCGCCAAGGCAGAGGACGCCAAGCTGCTCGCCGGCGGTCAGACGCTTCTGCCCACGATGAAGCAGCGTCTGGCATCGCCCGCCAACCTCATCGATCTGGGCGCGATCGTCGAACTCAGGGGCATCACGCAGAAAGGGCGTTCGGTTGTCATCGGCGCGATGACGACCCATGTCGACGTCGCGACCAGCGAGATCGTTCGTGCGCTGATCCCGGGGCTGGCGGCGCTCGCCGAGGGCATCGGCGATCCCCAGGTGCGCCACCGCGGCACGATCGGCGGCTCTGTTGCCAACAACGATCCGGCTGCGGACTATCCGGCGGCGTGCCTCGGTCTCGGCGCTACCATCATCACCAACAGGCGCCGTATCACGGCCGACGACTTCTTCACCGGCCTGTATGAGACGGCGCTGGAGGAGGGCGAGATCATCACGGCGATCGCCTTCCCGATCCCGTCGAAGGCGGCCTACGCCAAGTTCGCCAACCCGGCCTCGCGCTACGCTCTGGTCGGCGCGTTCGTCTCCAAGCGCGGCGGCGATATCCGCGTCGCGATCACCGGCGCGGGCGCGAACGGCGTGTTCCGCTGGAGCGAGGCAGAGGCTGCGCTGGCGCGGCGCTTCTCATCGAAGTCGCTGGAAGGCCTGGCTGCGAGCCCTGACGGCCTCAACTCCGACCTTCACGCCGACGCCGAGTATCGCGCGCATCTCATCGGCGTGATGACGCGCCGGGCGGTCGACAGGGCGACGGGAAAGTAGCGCCGGGGCGACGCTCGCTCTGTCGGCGGTGACCACAGCGCGAGGTTCGGGCCATGTCATGGCCGGGCTTCAGACCCGGTCATGACCGGGTCGCGCCTGGGGCCGTTGCGACCGGGCGAGGCCACACGATCCGTTTGGCATTTGGGCTCTTCCTTTCGCCGCCCTCCGATGAGGCGGCCTGCGACAGCAAGCCTCAACAGCAGATCCGCTCCTCGGCGATCCGGCCGTCCGTGACGGTGTAGACGCCGATCTCGGTGCGTCGGACGCGCTTGCCGGTGACCTTCGGCGTGACGTCGAGGTCGAAGGTCAGGGCGAACTGGTCGCCGTTCACGTCAGGGCCGATGGTGCTGACACCGTGGATGTCGTTGTCGCCATGCCATCAGGCGTGCCTGGCGTGCAGCACCTCCATGCGCGCCGCCGGGCCGTCGTGCGGCTCGATGCTGACGATGTCCGGGGCGTTCCAGGCTTCCCCCGCTTCCCGATGCCTTCCGGCCTTGAGCATCGCCGCGAAGGCTTCCGCCACCTCGTGCGCCAACAGCGCCGTCATTGTCTCTCTCCCCGACAGCCGCGAGAGCCGACGCGGGATACCCGCAGATGTTCCGTTTGCGTTCATGTCAACCCTGAGCCTGATGCGACCGCGCGCGCGGTCGGGCCGGGGCCTGCCCGATGGCGGCGATCATCCCGCAGGTCAAGCCGGGGCCGCATATGGGCTGTGGCGCAAGACATGGGCTCTGGCCCCGGGCTGGCCCTGTCATGCCGGCACTGCGCCGGCGTTGCGCGTGGACCAACCGCCTCACGGCTGGACATTTGCGATGCGTCCGCATCCAATCGAGCGCTTGCCTCGCCGAGCGACGGCTTCGCATTCCCTCTCTTGATATGGATGATCCGCCTTGACTGCCCTGCCGACCTCCATCGACGCGACCGTCACGCTTCTCGGCCAGGGGGGCTATGTCGCCGATCGCGCGCTGGCTACCGTCGTGTTCCTGGCGCTGCGGATGGGCCGTCCGCTGCTCCTCGAAGGCGAGGCCGGCGTCGGCAAGACCGAGATCGCCAAGGTGCTCAGCGCCACGCTCGGGCGCAGGCTCATTCGCCTGCAATGCTATGAGGGGCTGGATGTCGCGGCTGCGGTCTACGAATGGAACTATGCCCAGCAGATGCTGGCAATCCGGCTGGCGGAGGCCACCGGCCATGTCGACCGCGACAGGCTGGAGTCCGACCTGTTCTCGGAGCGCTATCTGATCCGCCGGCCGCTGCTCAAGGCGCTGGAGCCGGACCCCGCCGGCGCGCCCGTGCTGCTGATCGATGAGCTCGACCGCACCGACGAGGCCTTCGAGGCCTATCTGCTCGAGGTGTTGGCCGATGCGCAGGTGACGATTCCCGAGCTTGGCACCATCACCGCGCCGACGCCGCCGATCGTCATCATCACCTCCAACCGCACCCGCGAGATCCATGACGCGCTGAAACGGCGCTGCCTCTATCACTGGGTGGACTATCCCGATGCGGCCCGCGAGCTCGCCATCCTGAAGGCGCGGCTGCCGGATGTGCCTGCCAAGCTGTCGCGCCAGATCGTCGCCTTCGTTCAGGCGATCCGCAAGGAGGACCTGTTCAAGGCGCCGGGCGTCGCCGAGACACTGGACTGGGCTTCGGCGCTGGTCGAGCTGGATGCGGTTGCGCTCGAGCCATCCGTCGTGTCCGACACCATCGGGGCGCTTCTGAAATATCAGGACGATATCCAGAAGATGCAGGGCTCGGTGGTGAAGAAACTGCTCGACGAGGCGAAGGCGGCGCGGTGAGTGTCGGTGAGGTGACCGGAGTCATCGCCGAGAACGTGACCCATTTTGCCCGTGCGCTGCGTGGAGCGGGTGTGCGGGTGAGTTCCGGGGCGGTTCTGGAAGCGGTGAGGGCGCTGGAGGCCGGCGGCCTCGGCGGCCGTGACGACGTCTACTGGACCTTGCATGCGACGTTGATCAGCCGGCACGAGGACAGCCCCCTGTTCGATCAGGCCTTTGCGCTGTTCTTTCGCCGCCGCGCGCTCATCGACAAGATGATCGCAATGCTGTCGCCGCAGGCACCGGGCCCGCGCAAGCAGGAGAAGACGCCTCAGGCCGGGGCCTTGCGCGTTGAGGAGGCCTTCCGGCCGACCCGCCAGCCCGAGGACGAGATGGTTCGCGAGCTCGTCGAATTCTCGGGGCGGCTGACCCTGTCGGATCAGGAGCGGCTCAAGACCCGCGACTTCGCGCAGATGAGCGCGGTGGAGCTGGCAGAGGCCAGGCGCCGGATCGCGCTGTTGCGGATGCCCGAGGACGAGCGGCCGACGCGGCGGCTCGTCCCAACATCGGGCGGCACGCGCATCGACCTGCGACGCACCTTGCGGGGTGCGTTGCGCACGGGCGGCGAGGCCATCCTTCTGGAGCGCCGCGGGCCGGCGATGAAGAGACCGCCCATCGTCGCGCTGGTCGACATCTCCGGCTCGATGGCGGAATACAGCCGCATCCTGCTGCACTTCCTGCACGGGCTGACCGGGCAGCGGCGGTATGTGCACAGCTTCCTGTTCGGAACGCGGCTGACGAACGTCACGCGTCTGCTGCGCGCGCGCGACCCCGACGAGGCGCTGAAGCTGTGCGGCCAGGCCGCGCCCGACTGGGAGGGCGGCACCCGTATCGGCGCTGCGCTGCACGCCTTCAACACGCGCTGGAGCCGGCGCGTGCTGGCCGGCGGCGCAACCGTGCTGCTGTTCACCGATGGGCTGGAGCGGCAATCGCTCGACGAACTCGCCTTCGAGATGGACCGGCTGAAACGATCCTGCCGGCGCCTCGTCTGGCTCAACCCCCTGTTGCGCTTCGATGGGTTCGAGGCGCGCGCCGGTGGGGTGCGCACCATGCTGCCGCATGTCCACGCCTTCCGGCCGATCCATAACCTTGCAAGCATGGCTGAACTGGTCGCGGCGTTGGGCGCTGCGCCAGACCGGGCGGGCGAGGCGCAGAGCCTGGCGCGGTGGCTGGCCACGGGCGCGTCAGAGGCGGCGGCAACCGGGGCCTGATCGCGCGAACCTCGCGTTAACCACGCTTGGCGCAAGATTGTACGCGTTTTCCCGCTCCTCTCCCGCAAACCATTTCAACAAATCGAACAGCCGGGCCAGTCAGTTCCATGCCGTTCATCGCGATCCTCGACGATCAGCCCACGAACCGGCAGATCTTCTCGCGTCTTGCTGCCTCGGTGGCGACGGGCGTCGAGGTCGAGGCCTATGCCGATCCGGTGGAGGCGCTGCAGGCGCTGACCTTTCGCACGCCCGATCTCGTCATCACCGATTTCAAGATGCCATTCATGGACGGCGCTGAATTCGTGAAATATTTCCGTGAATTGCCGGGCGCGGCCGATGTGCCGGTGGTGGTGCTGACCGTCTATGAGGATCGCAGCCTGCGCCTCAAGGCGCTGGAATGCGGGGCCACGGATTTCCTGCAGAGCCCGGTCGATCACCAGGAATTCGTCGTGCGGGCGCGCAATCTTTTGAAACTGCGCGAGCAGCAGTTGCAGCTGGCGAGCCGCGCGCATCGGCTCTCCGCCGATCTCGCGGTGAGCGAGCGCAGCCGCGAGCAGGCGATGCGCGATTCGCGCGAACGCATGGCCCAGGTCATCGACAGCATCCCGGCCGTGGTGCGTTGTGTCGATGCGCAAGGGAGGCTGATGTTCGTCAACGCCTATCAGGCCGAGCTGTTCAGCGTGTCGGCGGAGGCCCTCAGCGGACGTCGGCTGGAGGAGTTCCTCGCGGCCGAGCAGGCGGCGCGGTCGGCGGCGCTCGATCGGCTGGTTTTCGACAGCGGCCGGCCGGTCCCGGCGTTCGAGGAGGAGATCACCGATGCGGCGGGGCGCAAGCGCGTGTTCCTGTCGTCCAAGTCGCCGCTGTGCGACGGGACAGGCGAAATCTGCGCGGTGATCACGACCTCCATCGACATCAGCGAGCGCAAGCTGGCGGAGATGCATCTCCAGCACGCCGCCCATCACGACGCCCTGACAGGGCTGCCGAACAGGCTGGCCTTGCAGCAGCGCATCCAGCGCGAAGTGGCGCGCGCGCCGCGGCGATCGGCCGTTTGCGCTGCATCTGATCGACCTCGACAACTTCAAGGCCGTCAACGATCTGAAAGGCCATGCCGGCGGCGACCTGCTGCTTCGCAAGGTCGCACGGCGGCTGACCGGGACCCTGGGGGAAGCCGCCTTCGTCGCGCGCCTCGGCGGCGACGAATTCGCCGTGCTGCAAAGCCCGGTCCATGATGCCGACGCCGTGCGCGCGCTGTGCAACCGGATCCTCGCTGCGCTGGCCGAACCATTCCGCTTCGACGACGTCTCGGTGGTGTGCACGGCGAGCATCGGGGTCGCCAGTCACCCAGGCGACGGGGCGGACGCTGCGAGCCTGATGAGCAGTGCCGACACGGCGATGTATCGGGCCAAGGCCGAGGGCGGCAACCGAGCGCGCTTCTCCGCATCCGAGCTTCAGGCTGCGGCGATGAAGAACGCGCTTCTCGACGCCGAGCTTCGTCATGCGCTCGATCGCAACGAGTTCGTGCTCCATTTCCAGCCGCTGCTGTCGGCGGCGAACGGGCGCGTGACAGGGGCGGAAGCGCTGCTGCGCTGGAACAAGCCCGGCGCCGGATTGCTGAGCCCGGGCCATTTCCTGCCGCGGGCCGAAAGCACCGGCTTCATCGTCGCGATCAACGAATGGGTGCTTGCGGAAGCCACGCGCGCCGCGCGGCGCTGGCAGCGGGCCGGGCTCGAGACGGTCCGAGTCGGCGTCAATCTCTCGCCACTGCAGTTCAGCCGCTGCAACGTGCCGCTGATGGTGGCCAAGGCGCTGGCCGAGAGCGGCCTGCCGGCGCATCTTCTCGATCTCGAGCTGACGGAAACCTCGGTTCTGGAAGACAGCGAGGCGATGGTCAGCGACCTGACCCAGCTTCAGGAACTGGGCTGCGAGATTTCGATCGACGATTTCGGCACCGGGTATTCCTCGCTCAGCTACGTCAAGCGCCTGCCGGCCGATCGGCTGAAGATCGACCAGTCCTTCATCCGTCAGGTGCCGGGCGATCCCAACGATGTCGCCATCGTGCGCTCGGTGATTGCGCTGGGACACAGCCTCGATCTCGAAATCGTGGCAGAAGGCGTCGAAACGCGGGAGCAGGCCGATTTCCTGAAGGCCGAAGGCTGCGACGCCTTTCAGGGCTATCTCTTCGCCAGGCCGATGCCGTTCGATGACTTCCTGCGCTTCGGATTGGGTGGTTCCGAGGCGGCGGCCTGCGCATGAGGCCGAAGCTGATCACCGGCGTGTTCGCCCGGATGCGGGAGCGACTGAAGGCGCGCCCGGACAGCGAACATGAGATGACGATCAATCGGCTCGTCATCGTTTCGGCGGTGCTGCTTTATCTGACGGTGGCGGATCGTCTCGGCATAACCAAGGCGACAGCGGCGCTCGAATACGGCCGCCTGATCTGTATTGCCTATTTCGGTGCCTCGCTCCTGATCTTCGCGCATCTGCTCGCCTTTCCGGGGCTGTCGCACGGACGGCGCAGCATCGCGCTGCTGGTCGACATGGGCACGCTTGGCATCGGCATGCATGTCGGCGATTCCGCCTTTGCGCTGGGTTATCCGATCTATCTCTGGATCATTTTCGGGAACGGCTTCCGCTTCGGCATGGGCTATCTGGTCGGCGCGACTGCCGCGTCTCTGGCCAGCTTCACGGCGGTGATCCTCACCACGCCGGTCTGGCAGCGGGATATCGACCTCGCGATCGGGCTGCTGCTGGGGCTTGTCGTGTTGCCGGCCTATGTCTCGGTGCTGATCCGCCGGCTGTCCGAGGCGAAGCGGCAGGCGGAGGCGGCAAGCCGCGCCAAGAGCCTGTTCCTCGCCAGCGTCAGCCATGAGCTGCGGACGCCGCTCAATGCCATCATCTCGCTCGGGGATCTCCTTCGCGATGGCCGCCTGACAGCCGATCAGACGGAGATGGCCGCGACGATCAGTTCCTCGGGCCGCTCGCTGCTCGGGCTGATCAACGGCATCCTCGACCTGTCGCGCATCGAGGCGGGCAAGACCATCGCCCGTGTCCACCCGTTCGAACCGGTCGGCGTGGTCGATCAGGTTCGCCGCATCATGCAGACCCAGGCCGAGGCGAAGGGGTTGGCATTGCGTTTCTGGGTCGGCGCCGGCGTGCCGCAGCGCGCCATCGGTCCCGGCCCGGAACTCGAGCAGGTGCTGATCAACCTGATCGGCAACGCCATCAAGTTCACGCCAGTCGGCGCGGTGGTCGTCTCACTCGATGCGCGGGCGACTGGACCGCTGAGCCTGGAGCTCGTCGGCTCTGTGGCCGATACCGGTATCGGGATCGCGCCGGAAGCGCAGGGCCGGATCTTCGACGCCTTCGCGCAGGCCGACGACCGCATCATCGACAACTTCGGCGGTACGGGGCTCGGCCTCGCCATCGTGCGTGAGCAGCTTCGCCTGCATGGTGGCTCGATTGCGGTCAGCAGCGCGCCTGGCAAGGGCAGCGTCTTCCGCTTCAGCCTGCCGCTCACGATCAAGGAGACAAAGCCCGATCCGGCACCCCGCGGCGCCAGCGAAGCCCGCACGCCGGTCGTGATCCTGAGCCACAATCCGGCTCTGGCCGCGCATTTCGGACTGCTCGGCGCACAGGTGGTGCAGACAGCCAGCGCTCGTGACCTGTCCACCGCCGTGGAGCGGCGCCTGGCGGCCGCAAGGGCCAATCCGGCCGCTCCATCGGGGCGCCCCGTGGTCGTGATGGATCTCGACACCCTGTCGGAAACGACGCTCGCCAACGCCATCGCCGTTCTCGGCGACATCGGGGTGAAAGGTCCGATCGGGTTGATCGCCAGCGACATGCTCGATGCAAGCCATGCGGCCGGACTGCCCTTCGCGATCGGGCTCGGCTTCCCGCCGACGCGCGACGACTGGGCCCGGTTGACCGAACTTCCCCATGCCGCCGCGCCGCGCGCGTCGGTCAAGCGGCAGCGGTCGCTCGCCATCCTCGTGGCAGAGGACAATCTCACCAACCAGAGCGTGATCCGTCGAATCCTCGAGCGCGACGGTCACACGGTGACGATCGTCGACAATGGCGAGCAAGCGGTCGAGGTGCTCGAAAAGCGCAGCTTCGACCTCGTGTTGATGGACATCAACATGCCCGTTCTGAACGGGCTGGAGGCCACCAAGCTGCATCGTTTCGCAGCGCTAGGCCGTCCGCGCACGCCCATCCACGCGCTGACGGCGGACGTCACCGATGAAACGCGGCAGCGGTGTCGCGAAGCGGGCCTCGATGGCATTCTGCACAAGCCGATCGAGGCGCAGGAACTTGCCGATCTGCTGGCTCAGATCGCGGCCAAGGGCTCGTCGGTCGCCGCGCCGGCGGGCGCGCGCGGCGTCGATGAGGCCGGGCCAGCCGCCGTGGTCGTCCAACCGGCGCAATCGGTGTCGGCGACGAGCGCTGTGTCGGCCGATGCGCCGCTTGATCTCGAGTCCGTTCCCCTCATCGATCCGACGGCGCTCGACGCGCTGTTCGACCTCGGCGGCGAGGGCTTCGTCGAGGAGCTGGCGCTGCAGTTCCTTCTCGATGCGACGCGTCAGGTGGCCGAACTCGACAGCGCTGCTGCGCAGCTGGACAGCGGCGCGTTCCGCGATGTGGCGCACTCGCTGCGGTCGAGTTCCGCTAATGTCGGGGCGCGGCGGCTGTTTGCGCTGTGCCTTGAGTGGCGCGCTGCGACGACCGAGGATCTGGCGCGCCACGGAGAGGCTTGGAGCGCGCTGCTGGGCGCAACGCTCGATGCGACCCGGGCGGCGATGGCCGATGCGCTGCAGGCGCGCGCAGCGCGTCGCCTCTCGGCCTGATTGCGGTCAGGCCCGGCGTCGGCTCAGGCGGATACCGGCTCCAGATCCTGGGACAGCGAACGGCGCCCTTGCGCGGCCCGGAGCTTCTCCATGCGCCGCAGCGACGCGTCGTCCATCGCCAGAGCCTGCTCGACCCAGCGATCGGTGACGTCGAGCAATTCCTGCAGCGTGAGGCCGTCGACCCGGCGGCGCACGTCCTGCATCGCGCGCAGCGCGCTCACCCTGCGGGCGTTGCGGCGCATGAAATCTTCCACGGCAGCCTCACCCTCGCCATCTTCGGCGAGCACGTCCACGATCCCGAGCCCGTGCAGCTCTTCGGCCGTGTAGATGCGTCCCGACAGGATCATCTCCATCGCCCTGGCGCCACCGATGCGCCGCGAGAGCAGGCTGTAGGCGCCCATGCCGGGGAACATGTTGAACAGGATCTCCGGCAAGCCGAAACGGGCGCGGCGCTCCGCCACCAGCACCCCGCAGGACAGGGCGCACTCGAAGCCGCCGCCGAGCGCATCGCCCTCGACCAGCCCGACCAGAAGAACCGGCAGGCGAAACGCGGTGTAGCCGTGCCAGATCATCTCGCAGCACTTGTGCGCATAGGCGCGCAAGCCCTCTCGGTCCCTGGCGCGGATGCACGCGGCGAAATGGGGCAGATCGCCGCCCAGATTGTATACGCCCCGCATCCGCGAAGCGCTGACCACGAAATCGATGCCAGCATCGATCCCGGCTCCCGTTGCGCCAACGGCGTTGCGGCCCTGGCTTTCGAAGAGCGCGACCAGAGCCCGCCGAAACTCCAGCAGATCGTCGAGGAGGTCATGGGTGAAACTCGGGGAGTGACGCGAGTTGAACCGCACCCAGGCCGCGCGAAGAGCCGGATCGACGCTGACATCCATCTGGCGATAGGTCCGAGCCGCGAAGCCCAGCATGCCGGGCAGGGCGTCGGCAGTTGCTTTCGGTTCGGCGCGTGACGACGCGCACGGCCCCGGCCGGAGCCGATCCAGTTTCAGTGCCCCATCCATGCGTGTGGCCCGCCGCTGCCCCAAACAGTCCCGCCTCGCCGGGACACTGTTACAATGTCACGCCGATTGGCCACCGTAAACATGTGGATTCAGGAATGGTTAACCCTGTTGGGACTCTTCGCGGCCCGATCGGTCATGGCGACGTGCGGTGCGCGCATGTGCATTGTCATGGTGGGCATGTGACCTTGCCCCGTCGAGAGCCTTCGCTCCGAGCTGGACACCTGCGGAAGAAGCAGGGGATGAGGAAGAGCAGGTTTTCCGATGACCCGATCGTCGGCGTGTTGACCGCGCAAGAGGCAGGGGTGAAGACCGCCTGGCGCGCAAGCACGGGGTCTTGCAGGCGACCCCTTACCGGTAAGGCCCGGATTGCGGCCAGACCATGGCGAGATCCCCGCAGGGCCGCCCCCGCGCGCCCCGCCCTCGCGCGTCCGTGGCTGCGGGTCGCCTTCGCGGTCAGGCTGCATCTGGTTGCCGGTTCGGCCATGTCAGGCGGACGAGGCCGCCGCCTGCCTGCACATTTGCAATCTCGATGCGTCCCCCGGTCGATACGACGATCTCTCGTGCGAGCGGCAGGCCGAGACCTGCCGTATCCGCATCATCCGCTTCTGCATCATCTCGCATCAGGCGGCGCAGGAGATGTTTCGGGAAACCCGACCCATCGTCAGCAATGGTGATCGACAGCGGCTCACCTGCCGTGATCGTCACCTTCGACCGCGCGTGACGGAAGGCGTTGTCGAGGATGTTTCCGAGAAGCTCCTCGAGATCCGTGCGCTCGACAGGCACTTCGACGGCCTCGTCGCATGTGATCTCCGCCGATATGCCTCTGGCCGCGTCCCTCCGACTGAAGGCGAAGACGAGTTCTTCGAGGATCGGCCTGACCCGCGTCCACACCGTCCTGCCGGCCATGTCCGTGTGAGCCCTGCGCAAGCGGGCGAGGTTCTGGTCGATCTGACGGCGAATGGCGGCCACCGCAGCCTCGATGTCGCGGCCCGTCGCGCCATCCGCCTGGCCGGCGAGCGCCGACACCCGCGCCAGCGGCGTCTTCAGCGCATGCGCCAGCTTCGCCGCCGCGTCGCGGTTGGCCGCGACGAGCGTCCGTGTCTCACCGACAAGACCATTGATCGCGCTGGCTGCTTCGTCGATCTCACGGATCCTTTCCGTTGGCAGGTGCTCCCTGCTTCCCGCCCTCAGCGCCTGGATGCCCTTGATGAGTCGATCGAGCGGCGCAAGCGCCCGGCGGATCGCCAGATCCAGGGCCAGCAGAAGAACCAGACAAAGGCCGACAAGGAGCCCGAGCACGGCGCCAAGTTCCTCGCTGATCGACCGATCGAGCGCCGTCCTCGGCCCGGCTACGGTGACGCGAAGCCCATCCTGGCTGCTCTGCGCTGCGCTGGCGGTGAGCACCGGTTGGCCATGGACCATCGCGCTGCCGACCGCCGTGCTTGCCCCGACCGGCAGAGCATCGATCCCCAGCGAGCGAGAGCGCAGGACAACGGCACCGTTCTGCTCCGCCTGCCAGTACCAACCCGAGCGCGGCCGTGCGAACTCCGGCTGCTCGGCTATGCCATCCTCCAGCGACAGCGTTCCGCTGGCATCGCGCGCGAGGCCCGCCAGAATGCTGGCTGCGGTCTGGCGCAGGCGCGCTTCGAACGCTCGCTCGCCGACGCTCCGGATTGCAAATGCGGCGAGCAGGCCGGCCGTGAGCGTCACGATGATCACGGCTCCAGAGGCGGCAAGCAGCAGGCGCCGGTGCAGGGATGTCTCAGACGTCATCGCCTGCACGCGGAGAGGCTCTCAGCACATAGCCTTCGCCCCGCACCGTCTCGATCACGGCGGGCGCGATCTTGCGGCGCAGCCGGCTGACCAGCACCTCGATCGAGTTGAAATCGGGATCGGCGCTGGCGTCATAGACGTGCTCCGAGATCTCGGTGCGGGAGACGACCGCGCCCTTGCGATGGAGGAGATAGCGCAGGATACGGGCCTCGAAGGCCGTGAGCTTCAGCGGCAGGCCGGCACGGCTGATCACCCCGCTGATCGTATCGAGCGCGAGGTCTCCGCAAGAGATCACCGGATCCGCGCCGCCCCCGGCGCGCCGCACCAACGCCCAGAGCCGGATCACCAGTTCCTCGTTCTGAACGGGCTTGCGCAGGAAATCGTCCGCGCCGGCGCGGAAACCGGCTACCATGTCGGCGAAACGGTCGCGCGCCGTCATCACGAGCACGGGAACCTGGACGCCATCGTCGCGCCACGCCCGTATCAATGACAAGCCGTCGAGGCAGGGCAGCCCGAGATCGACAACGGCTGCGTTGATCAGCCGAATGTCAGGGAAGTTCCGCGCGTCCTCACCGTTGCGACAGTGATCGACCGCAAAGCCGGCCTCCTCCAGAACGGCCCGCAGCGCTTGGGCCAGCGGTTCGTCATCTTCCACCAGCAGGACGCGCACGGACCTTCCCCCTCAGTCACGCCTCACCCCGCCCAGCGCAAGCCATGCTAGCGCGGCCAGACCTGCTTGTAGATATAGCCGGCCAGGTCGACATGCAGCTCCAGCACCTCGCCCGCTCGATTTCGGGCCGAGACGACCGCATGTCGCTTCTTGCGTTCGACGACGGCGACCGGCGAGAATCCGGCATCACGCACCGCGCGAAAGAGCTCCTGCTCGCTCAGTTGCGACTGCCGGAGAGTCCGCTCCTTGTCATGGTCCGCGTCCTCGATCTCCCACAGACGTCCCGCAAGATCGAACGACACGTAGACGGACCGGCCATCGGCCATCCGGGCCAGGATCTCCGTGTGATGGCGTTTGCGGACAGCCTCGCCGATCGGTTGAAGTCCAAGGCTGGCCAGTGTGTCCGCGATCGCACGGGACTGCGAGGCACGGGTCGCATCCTGTGGAAGCGGCGTGTGCGCGCGCGCTTGCGATGGCGGCGCATCCATGGCTGCCGGGAGCGAAGGCGCGCTGTCGTGAAGCACCTCGCCGTTGGCGCGCAAGACCCGTGTCGCTTGCATCAGTGTATCGATGCGGCGGCCGACGACCGTCACCCTGTCGCCGGAGACCAGCGCAAAGACGTCGGCTGTGCCGATGGGCTCCACCAGGAAACGGTTGCCGCCGCTCTCAAGGATGAAGCGGTTCCTGAACATCTCCCGCACCACGCCCTCGAGCGAGACGGTATCCGACCCGTTGGCTGCGGATTGCGTTGGCGGATCCGATTGCGCGTGGGCCGGTCGATCAGCGACCAGACCAACGCCAGCGGCAAGGACAAGCGTCAATGCAGCGGCGCTGGCGGCATGCGACATGCGCGAAAGGCTGGCGTTCTTCATGAGCGCCCTCTCATCAGCCGGCGTGCAAGCCAGACCGGAGCGACGATCACGGCCCCGGACAGGACCGCGATCATCAACGCCGGAACCTCATCAGCGACTCCGCTCACGATCGCGCGGAGATTCCATTCCTGATGAAACAGGGTTTCAACCAGCGATACGCCCTCCAGATACAGAAGGACGCCGATGCCGCTGGCCGCCCGGGCGTATGGCAAGAGGTCGCTCCACCCATCGCCTCGTGCTAGCGTCGGAGCGCAGGCTTCCGTTGTGATTGCCTGCGCCATCAACGCACCCAAACCTGCTTGTAGATCACGCCGCCCTGATCGACATGCAGTTCCACGGGCTCGCCCTTTCGCGTCGTCGCAGAGACGACCGTGTGATGACGTTTCGTCTCGCGCACGGTCGGATTGCTGAAACCTGCGTTCCGGACCGCCTCCATGGCCGCAGTCGTGTTGACGGGCCCGTCACCGTAGCGACGCTTGTCATGCTCGGCATGCTCGATCTCCCACAGTCGGCCAGAGAGATCGAACGAGACGACCACGCGCCGCCCGTCCGCCATGGCGGCATCGATCTCCATGTGACGCTTCTTGCGGATCAGCGGGCCGACCGGACGAAGCTGCAACGACTCGAGCGCAGCCCGAGCGTCGAAGGGGGCCGCGCCGGGCGCCGCCGCCGTTTGTGGAGCTTGGGCCTGGGGAGGCGGCCCGAGCACCTGAGCGGTCGCGGCTAACGAGCCGCTGAGAACAACGGCCAGCATGATTGCGGCCGGGGCAAGCGAGGACTTCATCCGATACTGCATGGCTACCTCCTTCATCGGTGTGTGATGTGGCATCGATAGAACAAGGTGGCTGAACGCGCTTTGACCCCGGCCGTTCAGGTTCGGTTCAGGCGGACAGACCTGACAAGCCGCCGCCCACGATATGCTCTGGTGCCCGGCGGCTCGTATCTCGGGGATCCGTCTGCCGTGGACATCGCGACGGCGCCATCCGGTCGCGCCTCGAAGGCACGTGGCCGATGCCGCCTGCGACGCGCGATCCGGCGATGCCCTCCTTTTCCATCGCGTGCGATGTGGCGGCTTGCTCCTGCGGCCTGTCGTCGGACATCCGCTCGGATCCGGGCGCGACGGGACCACGTGGCGCGACCCCGGGGTCACACCCTGTCGTGCTGGCGGTGGGCATGCTCGGGCCGGTGCCGCAGCGCCGCGGCCTCGCCCCTGCGCAACGCGGTCAGGCTGAGGGTGGCGAGCGCGAGGACACCGGCCATGACCCAGAACGCGGCCGGGAAATGTCCCAGCTGCGGCGGCGCGTCAGGGGCGGGATTGCCGCCCATCTGCAGGACGAAGGCCGACAACGAGATGCCGGCTGTGAGCCCCACCTGCTGCGAGACTGCCGACAGGCCGGTGGCGCGGCCCATCTCCTCTTCCGTCGCATCGACGAAGACGATGCCGTTCAGCCCGGTGAAGACCAGTGCCTGCGCGAAGCCCGCCAGGATCACCAGCGGCACGATGAGCGCATAATTCACGCTCTGGATCGTGCCGAGACCCAGGAAGGCCGCCGTACTGGCCAGCGTTCCTGCGATCAGTGTCCGGCGGAAACCGAAGTGGTCAAGGACCTTCGGCGCAAGCGCGCGCATCGTCAGCCCTCCCAGCGCGAAGAGTCCGCTGAGCAGGCCCGAGGTCAGGATCGACAACCCCAGCCCGACCTGGAACAGAAGCGGCAGGAGAAAGGCCGCCGCCCCGCCGCTCATCCGGAAGATCGTGCCCGAGACGATGGCGACGGTGAACGTATGATGCCGGAACAGGCGCGGATCGACCAGCGCGTCCGTCCGCCCCCGCGCGCGGATCGTGTAAAGCGCCATGACCGCTAGCCCCGCCGCCATCGCCGCCAGCGCCACAGGGGTCGAGACCAGATGCTCGCCGTGGCAGGACAGGCCGAACAGCCCGGCGCCGAGGCCGAGGGCGGACAGGACGAAGCCGGTGCGGTCGAGCGGCGCGACCGGCTCGGGCGGCAAGCGCGGGATCAGCACCAGGGCGAGCGCGATGGCAATCAGACCGATGGGCAGGTTGATGAGGAAGATCCAGCGCCAGCCCAGCGTCTGGGTGACGGTCGCGCCCACGAGCGGCCCCAGCGCCGGCCCCATCAGCGCGGGCACGGTGATCCACGCCAGCGCCTGCACCATCTCGTCCTTGGCCACGCCGCGCAGCACGATCAGACGGCCCACCGGCACCATCATCGCCCCGCCCGCGCCCTGCACCGCGCGCGACAGGACCAGACCCGTCAGCGTCGACTGCATGGCGCACAGGGCCGAGCCGGTCAGGAACACGACCATGGCCGCGACGAAGACCCGCCGCGCCCCGAAGCGGTCGGCCAGCCAGCCCGAGACCGGCACCATCGCCGCGAAGGCGATGAGGTAGGTGGACAGCGCCAGTTTCAACGACAGGACGGGCAGCGACAGGTCCTGCGACAGGACCGGCAGCGCGGTGGCCAGAACCGTGGCGTCCGTCGTCTCCATCAGCAGCGCCAGCGCCACGATCAGCGGCACGACCACGCGCGCCCGGATATCGCCTGCTTCAGTCAATGCGCCATTCCTGCCTTCGCGCCCGTCCTGGGTTTTTGCATCAGCGCCACGAGGGGCAGCATGGCGAAGGCCGCACAACCGGTCAGGGCGAAGGCGTCCTGGAAAGCCAGCATCTGCGCCTGCCGGGCGATGACGCCTGCCAGCTGCGCGGCGGCCGCCGGGTCGGTCGGGGATAGCCCCAGTGGCGCCAGCCATGCTGCAACAGGCGCGCGGAAGGGGGTGATGTCCTGCACCAGCACGCTCCAGTGGAACTGGGTACGGTTTGCCACCTGCCAGCCCACCACGGCGATGCCCACCGACGATCCGATGGAGCGCGCCACACCATAGATGCCCGAAGCCTCGTCCTGCCGGTCGCGCCCGACGTTCTGGAAGGCCAGCGTGGACATGGGCACGAAGAACAAGCCCATGCCGACGCCCGAGACCATGCCGGGCAGCGCGATGTCCCAGAACCCGGCATCGAGATTGAGCCGCGCAAGGCCCAGGTTGCCGAGGCCCAGCGCGCAGAGCCCCAGCACCAGAAGGACGCGCGGATCGACCCGGCCCATCAGCACCGCCCCGGTCAGCACCATCGAGGCCCCGGCGGCGAGGCCCCGCGGCATGAACAGAAGGCCGGCATCCACCACCGGATAGCCGAGAAGGCCCTGCACGAACAGCGGCAGCACCGCGATGGTGCCGAACATGGCCAGCCCGAAACCCAGCATCGTCGCATTCGCGGCAGCGAAACTGCGGTCGCGCAGGAGCGCGAAGTCGATGATTCCGTCCCGCTTATGCCAGCCGCGCGCGACGAAGACCGTGCCCGCGAACAGCGCGACCAGCGCTGCGACCTGGATGAGACGGCTGGCGAACCAGTCGCGCGTCTCGCCCAGGTCCAGCACCATCTGCACGGCACCGATCGCCGCGACCATCAGCGCCAGCCCCAGCCAGTCGATATGGACGCGCCGCACATCCTCCCGCGGCAGTTCGCCCGCCATCAGCATCAGCGCGAAGGCGGCGACCGGCACGTTGACATAGAACACCGCGCGCCAGCTGAAATACTCGGTCAGAAGTGCCCCGAGCGTTGGTCCGAGCACCGGGGCCACGACCACGCCGAGGCCGAACAGCGCCATGGCCTGGCCGCGCTTTTCCTTGGGGAAGGCGTCGAACAGGATCGACTGCGACAAGGGGATCAGGAAGGCCCCGGCCAACCCCTGACCGAGCCGGAAGGCCACCATCATCTCCACATTTTCAGCCAGCCCGCACAGCATCGAGAACCCGGCGAAGGCCAGGATCGCCCCGGTGATCAGCCGCCGCCGCCCGAAGCGGCGGACGAAAAGCCCGGTCAGCGGCATCACGGCGACCGAGGCCACGATGTAGCTGGTCAGGATCCAGACCGTCTGGTCGGAGGTGATGCCGAAGGCCGCCTTGATATGGGGCAGGGCGACATTGACGATGGTGGAATCCAGCACCTCCAGCACCGCCGTCAGCACCACGGCAAGGATCACCGTCCAGCGCACGGCTGGCGGCGCGGCCGTGTCGGACGGGGCGACGGCGACGGCGGTGGTCATCGAGCGGGAACCGCGGTCGTATCGACGCTCACGGTGCTCGATGCCCCGACGCGCAAGGGTGTCGCGGGGTCGGTCGGCCCGGCGTCGAGCGCGATGCGAACCGGGAAGCGTTGCGTGACCTTGATCCAGTTGCCGGTCGCGTTCTGCGGCGGCAGCAGCGAGAAGACCACACCCGATCCCGCCCCGATGCTCTCGACCCGCCCCGAAAGCCTCAACCCCTGATACATGTCTATGGTGACGCGAGCCGGCTGGCCGGGTCGCAGGCGGGCGATGTCGGTTTCCTTGAAATTCGCGTCCACCCACCAGGCGCCGTCCTCGACGATGGAGAATAGCGGCTGGCCGGCGGAGATCATCGCGCCCGGTCGCAGCGACAGATTCGCCACCCAGCCGGTGACCGGGCTGCGCAGAACAGCGTCGTCGAGCGCGATGCGCGCCTGTTCCAGCCGCGCCATGGCGGCGCGCACGGCAGGATTCTCGGTGCCCTGGGCCCCCAGCTGATCTTTCGCCGCCTTGAGCTCTGCGGCCGCCGCATCGCGCGCTGCCCGCGCTCCGTCGCGCCCGGCGCGGGCGTTGTCCAGCGCCGCCTGGGCCAGATCGCCGCGGGCGTGCAGGTTCTGCGCCCGATCGAAGGCGGTCTGCGCCTGGTCCAGCAACGCATCCGCCTTGGCAAGCTGCGCTTCGGCCGCCGCTACCCGCGCAGCCTCCGCCCCCACACTTTGCGCAGCCTGCTCGAAGGCGGCCTGCGCCGCGTCCAGTTCGGCGCGCAGGATGTCGTCCTGCAAACGCAGGAGCACCTGGTCCTTGCGCACATGCTGATGCGTGCGCACGTCGACCGTCGCCACGCGCCCGCCGACCCGCGCGGCCACCGTCAGCACATTGGCGCCCACATAGGCATCGTCCGTGGCGGGATGGAGCTCCTGATGGCGCCACCACCAGGCCAATCCTCCCCCTGCTCCGACCAGGACGGCGATCAAGACAAGAGCCTTGAAGAGTTTCATCGTCACTCCCCACGCCGGAAAAGATCTGCAGCGCGGCCGGCGCGCCGCAGACGCTCTATCCTTGCTCGCCCGAACCGCCGGTCAGCGCATCATGGGCCAGCCCATCATGGTCGGCGGAAGACCGAGCAGGCCGACCAGGATCAGGCAAAGGGCCGCGATGTCGTTGGGCAAGCGCGGCATGATCAGGATCAGCTTGCCGCCCACGCGTGCGGCGAGCGGCCCCGGCACCAGATGCCTCTGGAAACCATCATGTCGCCATCGCCTTTTTCTGCGCCTCGACGAAATGGGCACGCAGCTTGTCTTCGTCGGTCGAGGACAGGTTGGTGCGCAGCACGGTCCCGCCGAGCTCGGCCAGGTGGGCGATCACCCGGTCCGAGGTGATGTTGCGCGCCATCATGAACAGCGCCGCCTTGCCGGGAGAGAGCGTCTTCGCCACGTCCCGCATGAAATCGTCGCGGATGCCGTAATCGGTCAGCGCCCCGGCCACGGCGCCGGCCGCCGTCCCGGTGACGAGGCCGAGCAGCGGGTTCAGGAACAGCAGCCCGATCAGCAGGCCCCAGAACGACCCCGACATCGCCCCCAGCGACCAGGGGTTCACCATCTGCCGCAGATGCACCTTGCCCTTCTCGTCGGCCACCGCAACGACGGCATCGCCCACATCGGCGTAGTATTCGTTCGACAGTTCGAACAGCTTCCTGCGCGCGGCTTCCGCCGTTTCGGCATCGTCGTAGCCGATCACCACCAGTTCAGCCATGTTCGTCTCCTTCTTCCTTGCAGGTTACAGGTTGACATGTTCGGCCGACCACTCGGCGAGCGGCAGGCCCCAGTTCGGCACGCGGCCGTGGTTGCGGAAAAACATCTCCTTGTAGGCCAGTTTCTGCGCATAGGGCAGACGACCCATGCGCAGTTCCTGGATGTCGCCGCCGAACCAGCTCGTCGCGTGAATGTAGAAGGCCTTGCCGCCCCCCATGTCGCCGATGCAGACGACCTCGGGCATCCAGGGCGCATCGGCCTTGGCCGGCTCCATCATGCCCACATCCCTGGCGATCTGCCGCCCGACGACCTCGCATTCCTGATGCCCGATGGCCCCAAGTTTCGGCACGGTGATCGCCGCCGCATCGCCGCAGGCGAAGACCTCCGGATAGTCTGGGTTCCTCATCCGCATGTCGGTGACGACGAAGCCCACCTCGTCGCAGATCGGCAGCCCGCGCAGGAAGTCGTGCGGTTTCCAGTTCGGGAAGACGATCTTGAGCTCGGCCTCCAGCGTCCGGCCGTCGAGGAACTCGATCCCCTCGGCGGTGAGGCGGCGGATTCCTCCCGTCTCGTTCATGTAGCCGAAGCCCATCTTGCCGGCCGCATCCAGAAGCTGCGCGACGACCTTTTCGCCGGCATCCTCGGCGATGAGCCTTGCAGGGGTGAAGATCGTGATGTTCTTCGCGCTGCCCTTGCCGCGGGCCTGCAACCAGTGAGCCAGCGACAGCGACACCTCGACCGGAGGCCCCTCGCAGGCGGCGAGCGCCGTGGGCAACCAGTCCGGGCGGCCCCTCGTCCCCTGTTCGAACCGCTGCGAGCCGACCGCGATCGGCCCGCCCTTGTAGTGATGCGTCAGGT
Organism: uncultured Allobosea sp.; assembly: GCA_964508635.1. Taxonomy (GTDB): domain Bacteria; phylum Pseudomonadota; class Alphaproteobacteria; order Rhizobiales; family Beijerinckiaceae; genus Allobosea. Next base: position 22,647 of record CAZDUL010000166.1, read on the forward strand.
AGTCGATCAGCCGGTTGGCGTGGAAGGCATCGGAGACGGTATGGCCGTATTCGGCAAAGCCCTCGATCTCGTCATAGGCCAACCGCGCCCCCAGCGCGATCACCACATAATCGTAGTCCAGCCGGTATTCCGGCGCGCCGGGGCGCTCGGCGGGGCGCACCTTCACTTGGCGGGCATCGAGGTCGAGGCCCAGCACCTCAGCCTGATGAAAGCGGATCCGGTCGCGCGCCAATGTCTCGACCAGCGGCATGTGCATGGTCACCGCCGGATCGCGCCCCTCGAAGATCTCGAGCGGAATATTGGGTATGTAGTCGAGATAGGCCTTGCGGTCGACCACGGTGATGTCCACCGCGTCCTTCGCATGGTCGCGGATCTTCTGCGCCGCCCCGAGCCCGGCGAAGTTCCCGCCGAGGATCAGGACATGGGGTTTGCCGGTCATGTCGGCTCTCCATCTTTGTGACGGCCCGGTTCCGCCGGGTCGGCGGCCGCATCGGGCGGCGCCCGGTGCGGGGTGATGTTGTGGCAGGTGCAGGGGATCCCGATCCCCTAACGCGTCGAAGCGCAGCTTGATCAGGTCGAGAAGGTTCGCCGTCGCGTCGGCGGCGACTGTGCCGCCGCACTCATCCGCAGCGGAGGTGTCCAACCGGCCACCGCGTTGCCCCTTCAGGCCATGTTCCAGCCATGGCTCACATTCAGCGCCTGCCCGGTCAGGGCGTTGGTCGGGAAGGCCGCGAAGACGAAGGCCACTTCGGCCACGTCCTCGACCGTGGTGAACTCCTTGTCCACCGTCTCGCCCAGCATGACGCGCTCGATCACCTCCTGCTCGGAGATGCCGAGTTCGGCCGCCTGTTCGGGGATCTGCTTCTCCACGAGCGGCGTGCGCACGAAACCGGGGCAGATCACATTGGCGCGGATGCCATGCTTGCCGCCCTCCTTGGCGATGACGCGGGCAAGGCCCAGAAGCCCGTGCTTGGCGGTGACATAGGCGGATTTCAGAGGTGAAGCCTCGCGCGAATGGACCGAGCCCATGAAGATGATGGTCCCGCCGCCGCGCGCCTTCATGTGGGGGATGCAGGCCTTGGAGGTCAGGAAAGCGCCATCGAGATGGATCGCGAGCAATTTCTTCCAGTCGGCAAAGGGAAACTCCTCGACCGGGTGGACGATCTGGATCCCCGCATTCGAGACCAGCACATCCACCCCGCCGAAGGCCGCGACGACCCGCGCGACACCGGCGTTCACCTGGTCCTCGTCGGTCACGTCCATGGCAACGCCGATGGCGCGGCCCGGGCCCTTAGCCGTCAGCTCGGAGGCCACCGCATCGGCGGCCTCCTGCTTCAGGTCGGCGATGGCCACGAGGCCGCCGGCGCGGACATAGCGCTCGGCGATGGCCCGCCCGATGCCGCTGGCCGCGCCGGTGATGATGCAGGACTTGCCTGTCAGGTCCATGATGGTTTCCTCCTATTTCCGGCCGCCGAGCGACCACATCTCAGAAAGCGACGCCTCGCGGCGCAGGTGGTGGATGACCGCGAGCCCGGCATGCGCGATCAGGTAGACCCAGGCGAGGTTGGCGAAGGTCTTGTGGACCTCCTCGAACCACCCGGCGGTCGCCGAAGGTTGCAGCGCCCACCAGGCCGCGCCGGTTGCCGCCAGCAGCGTCATCAGCAACAGCCCCAACCCGTGCACCGCAGAGGCCAGCGCCGAGCCTTCCACGTAATCGGGCAGGCGCAGCCGGGTCAGCGCGCCGAGCTGCGCCCTGGCGTCCGACCACAGCGCCGCGCGCCGGGCGCCCGAGAGCCAGGGGAACAGGGCCCCCGCATCGGTGCCGACCCGGCGCACCAACAGGTTCAGCCAGAACAGCCCGATCAGCGCCAGCGCGGCCAGACCGACATAGCTGTGGGTGGCGAACAGGGTGTCGCCCGGCCGTGAGCCGTGCGGGCCCTGCATGGCAAGGCTCACCCCGAGCTGCCAGATCACCGCCAGTGCCACCCCCATGTGAAGCGCCCGCGTCGTCCAGGCGTGACGGGGGGCCGAAACGGCCGTGGATTGCTGTGTCATTCCGCACTCTCCAGATAGTCGTGGACGACCGACCCCAGCCCCAGGGTCAGGTCGGTCAGGATATGGACGGCCGAGACCACCTCGCGCACCGGCAGGTCGGCCACCGGGGCCAGCGCGTGGTGGAAGAGCTCCAGCCGCGCCGGGCCTTCCCAGGCGCCCTTGATCGTCACGTCCTCGCAGGCATAGCGCACCAGCTCGCAGATGCGCGGGCTGCAATCGACATGGGGGATGATCTTCAGCAGGAAGGCCGGCGCTTCGACGGCCGCCTTCGCTCGGGCCGCATCGAAGGGGCGGTGCTTGTAGCCCATGGTCGCATTGGCGATGCGCAGCGAGCCCATGTCCAGCGTGCCGACAAGGGCGTCCTTCTCGACCCTGAGGCGCGGCTGGGCCAGCTTCTTCGGAAAGCCCCAGATCTCGCGCCCGCCGGCGATGGGGCTTTCGTCGTCGAGATACATCGCATGGACATAGCCGCCCTCCTGCCCACGGAAGCGGATCGGGATCACCTGGCCGCTTTCGGTGTAGTCGCCGAAGCCGGTGCTGTCGGGCATGCGGATGAACTCGAACTTCACCAATGGTTCGGAAATCTCCAAGGGCGCGGGAACCACGGCGCGCAGGGCTTCCGCGTCGGTTCGGTAGGTGATGACCAGGAACTCGCGGTCGACGAAACGGTAGGGGCCGGGCGGGAAGGCGGGGCTCGTCAGCGGCATCGCGAAGGCGCGGGCGCGCACGTCATCCTCGGTCATGGATCGGCTCCTTCTGTTCGGGATCGGCGGCATCGAAGACGTGCATCCCGGCCTCGGCCGGGTCGTGTCCGGACAGGTTCGGATGCGAGAGACTCAGCGCCACGTCCGCGGCGCCGGCCGCCCAGTGCGCCCGCATCGCCTCGCGCGAGAAGTCGTAATCCTTGGCACCCGTTTCGGAGGGCTTGGCGCGGTAGATGAGGTGGACGAGCGTGAGCGGCGCGCGCGCGGGCGCGGCAAGCAGGCGCGCCACAGCCGGATCGGCCTTCAGCGCAGGCGGCAGCGCGGCCTCCTGGGCATGCAGGGCTCGTGCCAGCGCGTGTTCGGCGCGCATCCGGTCGGTCACGGCGCGCGTGCGACTCGAGAAGCGGATGTCCTTCTCGCGCGCCTCGACCGTCCAGATCGAGCGGGGTACCGGACCGCGGGCCGAAAAGAGGTCCATCTGCCAGACCACCAGCGGGCGCTCGTCGGCCCGCGTCTCGATCACGCGGGTCAGGGGTGTGTTCATCACGAGGCCCCCGTCCCAGAAGTATTCGCCTTCGATCTCGACGGGGGGAAAGCCCGGGGGCAGCGCGCCCGAGGCCATGATGTGCTCGGGCGCAATGCGGCGTTCGGCGCTGTCGAACCAGACGAAGTTGCCGGTGGCCACATTGACCGACCCCACGATCAGCCGCGCCAGCCCGCCGTTGAGGAGGTCGAAATCCACCAGCTCCCCGAGCGTGTGGCGCAGCGGCGCGGTGTCGTAGAAACCGGCATGGTCCGGCAGGCCGGAGGCGTCGAGCGCGGCCGGCCAGGGGCGCGGCGCGAAGAAGCCCGGCGCGCCCGCCGTCAGCGCGATGCCGGCGCCCAGAAAACTCAGCCCCGGCCACGACGCGGCGCCGCTCACACGTTCCCAGAAGGCTGTCAGCCGCGCTGCGCGGCGCTCGGGCGGGTTGCCGGCGATCAGCGCCGCGTTGATTGCCCCGATCGAG
>CAZDUL010000167.1:0-11444 GCA_964508635.1 uncultured Allobosea sp.
AGCAGGAGCAGTTGCAGCGCCGAAGGTCGTTGCCGAACAGGAACGGGCGCTGCAACTGCTCCTGCTGGCCTTCGTGTTCGCCGCGACGCTGTTCACGTCGACCGCGCTCGCGGCGCATTTGCCGGGGCTGCTCATGGCGGCGGGAGCAACGCAGGCAACGGGGATCGCGGCGGGCGCGCTCATCGGTCCGGCACAGGTCGCAGCCCGGCTGGCGGAGTACGGCCTTCTGAGGCGCTGGCATCCGCTGGTCTCGGCGCGGATTGCCGCGAGCGCTCACCCGGTGGCGGCCGTTCTGCTCGTCGCCCTTGGCGGGCCGTTCGCACATGTCTTCGCGCTGCTCCACGGCGCTGGCAACGGCGTGATGACCATCGCCAAGGGCACGCTGCCGCTCGCCCTGTTCGGACCGGTCGGCTACGGGAGGCGGCTGGGTTGGCTCAATGCCCCAGCCCGCGTGATGCAGGCTTTCGCGCCGCTGCTGTTCGGGTTGGCGCTGGAGCGCTGGGGGATCCATGCCATCTGGGTCACGGCCGCCATCACGCTCTGCTCGACGCTGGCGCTGTTCGCGCTCAGGCCGACGGCGCAGCCGAAGCCGGCGTGAAGCCGAGGCCTTTCAGCGCGTCCGACGAGGCTTCGAGGGCGGCGATGAACGCCGAGCCCGCCGGTCGCGCTGTGAAGCCTTCCGCCACGGCGAAATCGTAGTGCTCCTGTGCAAGCGGGATGAAGCCGAGCCCCAGGGCCTCGGCCATGGGCCGGATCGCGATGCCCCAATCGGCGCGGCCCTGCGCCACCGCCGCCGCCACGGCGTTGTGGGAGCGCGGCTGGTTCCAGTAGCCCTGCGGGCGCGCGCCGTTCAGCAGGCGGTCGATCAGCGTGCGCGTGCCGGCGCCCTGGTTGCGGTTGACCATGATGCAGGCTTCGTCCGCCAGCGCGGCCGCGACCGCCTCGGCAAGACCCCTGCCCTCGAAGCGGGCGTCGCCAGGGCGAAAGACAAGCCCCTGAAGGCGTCGCCAGCCAGGAATCAGCGTCATGCCTGGCGAAAGGAACGGCGCGTTGTAGGCGCCGGTCGCCGGATCCAGCAGGTGGACCGGTGCAAGATCGGCCTCCCCTCGCCTCAGCGCCGCCAGGCCACCCTGGCTGCCGAGCGCGAGGATGCGCGTTGTCACGCCACGGCGCATCAGCTCGCCCGCAACGGCGTCAAGCCCGGTGCAATGGCTGCCCATGATGGCGAGATCGGGCACGCGCATCTGGGTCGAGAACAGCCTCACCTCGCTGACCGTTCCGGCCGGCAGCGCATCCGAGAGCGCGTCGATGGCGACGAAGCCATCGGCCTGCGAGAACGCGGTGACCGCCCCCGAGCCCTTGCCGACCGGGTGCGCCACCAGCCCGTCAGCGCCCTGCGCCAGCGCGACCATGACGAATTCGGTGCGTCCCAGCTCGGAGGCAACACGCACCGGCACGCGCGCGGTCACCGCAGACTCCAGCCGCGCCGGCTGGCCGGCCAGACGGCGCAGCACCGGGGCGACGATGTCATGCAGCGTGAACATTGCCGAAGTCGGGAAGCCCGGCAGCACCACCACGGGCTTGCCCTCGCACACCGCAAGGCAAAGCGGCTTGCCGGGCTTCAGCGCCACGCCATGGCAGACGATCCCCGGCCTGCCGAGCCCGGCCACGATCCGGTAGGTGAGATCGCCAGCGCCCTTCGAGGTGCCGCCCGACAGGATGACGCCGTCGCAGGCGGCGTGGGCCTCGCGGATTGCCGCATCGAGGGCTGCGGCATCATCGGGAATCGCGCCGTAGCGGACCGCGTCGCAGCCGTTCTCCTCCAGCGCAGCGGCGATGATCGGGCCATTGGAATCGTAGATCTTCGCAGGACCGAGCGGCTGGCCGGGCGGTGTCAGCTCATCCCCCGTGGAGATGACCGCGATGCGCGGGCGACGCCAGACGGCGACCGCGCCGATGCCGACCGCGGCCAGCATGCCGATCTCGCGCGCGCCGATCATCGCGCCGGCGTGCAGCAGCGTCTGGCCGCGCGCGATGTCGGAACCGGCAAAGGCGATGTTCTGCCCCGGGGCGACCGCCCGCGAAACGAGCAGAGCGCCGTCGTCGGCGACATCGGTGTGCTCGATCATCACCACCGCATCGGCACCGCGCGGGATCGGCCCCCCCGTGGAGATCGCGGAAGCGAAGCCGCTTCGGATCGGCTGGCGCGGATCATGTCCGCAGGCGATCGTCTCGCCGGTGAGCGCAAGGCGCACGGGACGGGCGCCGGACGCGGCCGCAACATCGGCCGCGCGCACCGCGAAGCCATCGACCACCGACCGGTCGAAGGGCGGCGCATCGACCGGCGCGGTCACGTCGCAGGCCAGAACGCGACCGGCCAGATGCGCCAGCGTCACCGTTTCGATGCCCAGGGGGCGCGGCTGAAGTGCAGCCTCGAAGGCCGCGATGGCCTCCTCGCGCGACAGCACCGTGAGGAACTGGTCCTGTCCGGCTGGCTGGCTGTCAACGGGCAGAGGGTTGGTAGCGGTCATGGCAGGTCCGAAGGGTTCGACGCGGGCCCGAACGGCCGGTCGATGCGGACAGATGGGATCGTCGAGCCGGCTGCATAGCCCTCCGACCCCGGCGGAAGGATCGAAAAGGCGTTGGCGCGCGCGATGGTCGCCAGATCGATGTCCCCGACGGCGAGAGGCGTGGCCGCGCCGCCGTCGAGCGACAGAAGCGCCACATCGCTCAGTCCCACGGCGGAGACCAGCTTTCGGGCGAGCGTGGGGTGAGTTGCACACAGCGACGCCCCGGAAAGGCTGGCGATCAGCGGCAGGATCAGCGCGCACCAGCCGCCCACAACCCCATCGAAGCGGGGCGGCAGCTCGACCGCCACGATGCCGTCTCGAACCAGGACGCCGGCCGTTTCGGCGGGCTTGAGCGCGAGACGCGGCGGGCCATCGGGAGCGGGCAACAGGTGCAGATGCGCCGCTTCGGCGTCGCCGACTAGCCGGGCGCCGAGGGCGGAAAGCCGGGCGGAGAGCCAGGCACGGGCAGCGCCATCGGGCCAGCTCAGGGCCACGGCGACGCGACGAACCGCCACCGCTTCGAGCCCTGCCATCGCCGCAGCCAGCGCGATCCCGGGCGTCACCGTCGCTCCGGAGAGCGCGATCGTCTCGCCGCGCGACAGATCGTGTCCGGCGCGGCGCACATGGGCCCCCGGCTCGACGGACTGCACGATCTCGCCGAAAGGACCGCCAGCCGCGACCGCGTCGGGATCGAGCACAGCATCGCACCCGTCGGGCATCGTCTGGCCTGGCCTTACGGTTGCTGGCGGGGCCGGGAGCGGGACCGGCGCTTCCGGCGAGGCCCCCACCAGGTCGAGGGATGCCACCGCAATCCCGCTGCGCAAGGCGACCGCCCGTTCCGGCAGATCGCGCGGCGCGACCACAGTCTGGGCCAGCACCAGCCCGACAGCCTCGAATGGCGGCAGGGAGACCGGCGCAACGGGGTCGAGGCCAGGCAGCACGCTGTCCATCAGCTCGGAAAGCGCAAGCAGCCGCCTGATCATCGCCAAGGCCCGATCACGCGGTCGAGACGCCGATCATGCTCGCCAGCCCGCACGGCCCGATGCGCGGCATGGGGAACGGGCATCCGCTCAAGGGTTTCCCGCGCCGCAGATTGGAACCAGGTTCGGCGACGCACCAGTCTCTCGAAGCTCCGTATTCCCTGCACCACGATGCCGCAGCCTTTCCGGACAACGACCGCGCGACCAGTGCAGCCCGAAGCGTTCTGTCGCGCCTGAAGCACGAAGGCAAGGGCGTGTTCCGAAACCTGGAGGGTCGTTGGCCCCGGCGGCCCCGTCATCATCGCGACGGCAAGGTCACCGCCCAAGGATGGCGCGTCGCCAACGCGATCTGCAGAAGGCGTGACCCGGGAACGTGGCGGCCTTGACAACAGGGCGAGCCCCCCGGCCTCGTATCGTCGCGTCATGTGACGAACCAGGGAGCGAGACCTTCATGCCGCAATGGGACATGACCCGACCGGGCGAGATGGAAGCAGCTTTGCCCGATCGCACGGATGCCCGCGTCGTGTTCATCGGCGTCATCCGCACGCCATTTCCGACGCGCGACGACTGTCCGCGCCAGGGCAAGCCTGATGGCCCGATCTGTCGGATCGAGATCAGCGATCCGTGGACGCCGGCGCTGAAAGGACTGGAACGCTTCACAAGGGTCGAGGTGCTCTACTGGATGCATCAGGCGCGGCGCGACCTCGTGCTCCAGAGCCCGAAATCCGACGGCAACACCTTCGGCGCCTTCGCGCTGCGCTCGCCGGTGCGGCCGAACCCGATCGCGACCTCGCTGGTCGATCTCGTCGCCGTCGAGGAGCGCGCCATACTGGTGCGCGGACTGGACTGCGTCGACGGCACGCCGCTTGTCGACCTGAAACCCGACCGCTGTTCCTACACGCCGCTCGCGCCGCCGAATCCCGGCGAAACGGGACATGTCATGCCATGATCGTCAATCGCCGACGTTTTCTTGCCGCGACAGGCGGCTTGATTGCAGCGCCGCATGTGGCACGCGCCGCTGCGGTCACAGACGCCGCCGGGCGCAGCATCCTCATACCGGCGCGCGTGGAACGGGTGTTCCCGGCCGGACCGCCGGCCGCAATCACGCATTACACAGTGCAGCCGCGCACGCTGCTGGGCTGGCCGCGGGCCAACCGCGGGCCTGAACTGGTCTATCTCGACCCCGATGTCGGGTCCCGGCCCGAACTCGGCCGCCTGACCGGACGCGGCAACACAACGAACCTCGAGGTGCTGCTGAACCTGAAGCCCGATCTCATCCTCGATATCGGCTCCACCGCCCGCACCTTCGTGGAAACGGCCGACCGGATCCAGGCGCAGACCGGCATTCCGTACGCGCTGCTGGATGGCCGCTTCGACGCCATCCCTGAAAGCTACCGGCTGCACGGGCGGCTGGTCGGCGAGAGCGCGAGGGCGGAGGAACTGGCGCGGTACTGCGAGGACATCATCAACCGCTGCCGTTCGCGCGTCGCGACCGTGCCGTCCGGGCGCCGGCCGCGGGTCTATTATGCGCGCGGGCCGCAGGGCCTCGACACCGGGCTTGGCGGCTCGATCAATGTCGAGACGATCGAGTTCATGGGTGCGATCAATGTGGCGGGCGCAACCCGCGGCGGATTGGCCACGGTCTCTGTCGAACAGGTGCTGAACTGGGACCCGGAGATCATCGTCACCATCGACCAGGATTTCGCGGCAGGCGTACGTTCGAACCCGGCCTGGTCAGGCGTGCGGGCGGTCCGGGACGGCCGGGTGCACCTGTCCCCGAAGCTGCCTTTCGGCTGGGTCGACTTTCCGCCCTCTGTCAACCGCATGCCGGGGCTGATCTGGCTTGGCAAGCTGCTCTACCCTGACCTGTTTCCGGAAGACCTCGTCGCCTTCACCCGGGACTTCTACAGCCGCTTCTATCACCGGACGCCGACCGATGCGCAGATCGCCTTCGTGCTCGAAGGGCGAGCCTGAGGCCATGCCGACCGGCCCCACATGATGAGCGGTCGCTTCGGGGCGTTGGGCGGCATGGCGTTGGGGCTTGCGCTGGTCGCGGCCGCGATTGCGCTCGCCTTCTCGATCGGCCGGTTTCCCGTCGGCCTTGGCGATCTCGCGGTCGCGGTGTGGACACGGCTGACCGGTCAACCATCGGGGCTGGCTCCGGCAGCGGAAGCGGTGATCTTCCACATCCGGGGCCCGCGCGTGATGGCGGCCATCCTTTGCGGCGCGGCGCTGGCCGTGGCGGGCGCAGCGTTTCAGGGGCTGTTCCGCAATCCGCTCGTGTCGCCCGACATCCTCGGCGCCTCGTCCGGCGCGGCGCTGGGCGCGATCGCCGGCATCTTCTTCTCGTTCGGCATTTTCGGCATCCAGGCGATGGCCTTCGGCGGCGGTCTGCTGGCGGTCGCGCTGGTCTATCTCATCGGCGCATCGATCCGCTCGGGCGATCTCATCCTTGTGCTGGTGCTGACGGGCGTGGTGATCGGCTCGCTGCTCGGTGCCGGCGTGGGGCTGATGAAATATCTTGCCGACCCCTACAACCAGCTTCCGGCCATGACGTTCTGGCTGCTCGGCAGCCTCGCCGGCACGGACAGCGCCGACATTGCGCCGCTGCTGGGGCCCATCGCCCTCGGCACGCTGGTGCTGATCGCGCTGCGATGGCGCATGAATGTCATGGCCCTTCCAGAAGAGGAAGCGCGCGCGCTCGGCCTCGCCACCGGCCCGATCCGGATCGCGGTCGTCGCCGCCGCCACGCTGGTGACGGCTGCGAGCGTCGCCGCGGCCGGCATCATCGGGTGGGTCGGGCTGATCGTGCCGCATATGGCGCGCTTCCTCGTCGGGCCGGATTTCGGACGGCTGATCCCGACCGCGGCGCTGCTCGGCGGCGGCTATCTGCTGCTGATCGACACGCTGGCGCGCAGCGCGGCGCAAGTGGAGATCCCGCTCGGCATCCTCACCGCCGTGATCGGCACCCCCGTCTTCATCTGGCTGCTGGTCTCGGCGCGAAAGGGCTGGGCCTGACCATGGCGCTGGCTGCAACCGATCTCGCCTTCGGCTATCGAGGCCAAACCGTCGGCGCGGGCGTGACGCTCTCGGTTGCGCCCGGTGAGGCGGTGGCGCTGCTGGGGCCGAACGGCGGCGGCAAGACGACGCTGCTCAAGACGGTGCTCGGCCTCCTGCCGCCGCACAGGGGCAGCATCAGTGTCGATGGCGATGCCATCGGCGCGCTCTCGGCTGGCGAACGGGCCCGCCGGCTCGGCTATGTGCCCCAGGCGCATGCCGGCGCCTTCGCCTTCGACGCACGCGACGTGGTGCTGATGGGGCGAACCGCTCATCAGGGCCTGTTTGCGAGACCCTCTGCGACCGACAGGCGCGTCGCAGAGACGATGATGGAGATGCTCGGCATCGGTCATCTGGCCATGCGGCCCTATACGCTCCTGTCGGGCGGCGAGCGGCAGATGGTGCTGATCGCGCGGGCGCTGGCGCAGGAGCCACGCTACGTCGTCCTCGACGAGCCGACCGCAAGCCTCGACTTCGGCAACCAGGGCAAGGTGTTGCGCCAGATCCGCACGCTGACGGCACGCGGACTGGGCGTGCTGTTCACCACCCACGACCCCAACCAGGCGCTGCGGCATGCGGACCGGGTTGCCTTGCTCGGCAACCGGACGCTTCTGGCCCTTGGCCATCCGCGCGAGGTGCTGACACCGGGGCGGCTGGAGCAGCTCTATGACACCCGCATCACCACGCTCAGCGCCGGGGGAGCACTGGCCTACCTGCCGGACTGAACGACAACCCCTTCGCCAGGGCACCTGCGGACGCGACCGACGCCGTCCATGGGGCTTTCGACCCCGCTTGCGCTGGCCAAAAAGGGCCCAGCGGGCCCGTCGCAGCTGCATCACCCTGCTGCGCCGGAGCCGATGCACGAAGGTCCCGAAGCGGCCGCGCAGGCGCTCCATCGGGTTGCCCGGCACGTCCATGCCGTATGCCGTGATGTCAATCCGCGTCCTTGCACGCGCCGTCGGCCTTGCCGGCCAGCCCGGCCACCAGCCGCAGCGCAACTGGCACGGAACGCTCTGTGCGGTGGCGAACGGCATGATCACGCCGGGCCATGCGAGGATCTCGACCGGATGAGCGGCGAGACATCCTCAGCCGATCGCGACGCGCCTCGCCCGACCGCGCGCCCTTGCCCGCCAGTCGATCGGCGAGCCGATCCCTCCCACCGGGAAGCAGGCGGTCCGCTGCCGGGGCTGACCGATGACTGCGCCGCCCATGTGAAGGCTCAGCTGGCGTCCATCCACGGCGTGCGAGACGATCGGGCTCCGCGATGGCTCAACACGCCCGCGTGCGGACAGGACAGCGCGGTGCTCACCACCTTGCCCTGCGCAACCGCCGGAAGAAACACCCCCGTCATGGATGTGATGACGGGCTCCCGGATCTCGCTCGGGCGTCAGCCGTTGCTCGGTTGCCCCGCGCGGCTCCGAAGAGCGGTCTGCGCCCGGCGCGACGGTATATGAAGCCCATGCCCTCGGCGCCGGCCGCGCTTTGCGTCAGCTCCATGAAAAGGGGGGGGGGCGCCAGCCTGATCGACATCAATGCGGCCGCCCGGCGGCTGTGGTTCGCTCTGTCCGAAAGACGGGAGCGAATCTCCATGCTGCAGCGAGTTCCGGATCGCGTCGCGCGCGACGCCTCCGCCGACCGGCGGAGCGGAAGCGTTGCCGGTTTTTTGTGGTCTCATCGCTGGTTCGCCCTGGCGCTGGCGCTCGTGGGCGGTTTCGTCGCATGGCAAGCCGTCCGGCTGTGGGTCGGCCCGGCCGTGGTGGTGGACCGGGTGTCGCGCGGGGATCTCGTCCAGACCCTCGTCGCCAGCGGCCATGTGGAGACACCGTTCCGCGTCGAGATCGGAGCCCAGATCACCGGCATCGTCGCCGATGTGCCGGTGCGCGAGGGCGATCGCGTCCGGGAAGGCCAGCCGCTCATCAGGCTGCAGGATCAGGAGCTCAGGGCCGCTGTCGTCCAGGCCGAGGGCGCGTTGGCGCAGGCCGAGGCGAGGCTGCGCCAGCTTGCCGACTTCACTGTGCCGACAGCCCGCGAAGCGCTGGCGCATGCGCAGGCCACGTTGCGCAGCGCGCAGGCGAACTACGACCGGACCGCCCAGCTGTTCGCGCAGGGCAACGCGACGCGCGTGGCCTATGATGAGGCGCAGCGCGCGCTCGATGTGGCACGCACGCAGGTGCGCACGGCGGAGTTGCAGGTCTTTACCGCAAGTCCCGGCGGCAGCGACGAGGTGCTGGCGCGCACCCAGGTGGATCAGGCGAGGGCCAATCTCGAAACGGCCCGCGCACGGGAGAGCTACGCGATCATCACCGCCCCGCGCGACGGGGTGCTGATCTCCCGCAATGTCGAGCGCGGCGCGGTCGTGCAGCCGGCGCGCCCCCTGATGGTTCTCGCCCCGGCCGGGGAGACCCAGATCGTCCTGCAGGTCGATGAACGCAATCTCGGCCTGCTCGCCATCGGCCAGAGGGCCCTGGCCTCCGCCGACGCCTATCCCGAAGGCCGGATGGAGGCCATCGTCAGCTATATCGACCCGGCCGTGGACATCGCCCGCGCGTCGGTTCGGGTGAAACTCCTCGTGCCGGACCCGCCGGCCTATCTCAGGCAGGACATGACCGTGTCGGTCGATATCGAGGTGGCGCGACGGACCGGAACGCTGGTGCTGCCGGCGCGATCCGTGCGCGACATCCAGTCCGGCCGGGGCTGGATCATGGGAGCGAGGGATGGCCGGGCCGTGCGCCAGCCGGTCCGCGTCGGCATTCGCGGCGTCACCCAGATCGAGATCCTCGAGGGCGCTGTCGAGGGCGATGTCGCAGTGCCGGTCAGTTCGGGCCTGCGGACCGGACAGCGCTTCCGGCCCGTCTCCACGAACGCGGCCACGTCGGCGCCGTGAGCGCCGTGTGCCCCATGGACGCGCCGCCATGAGCCCCCTCATCCCCTTTGCATGGCTCGCCGCACTGCGATTCCTGCGCGAAGGGCGCCTTCAGACGCTCTTCATCATCGGCGGCGTCACGATCGGCGTCGCGGTTATCGTCTTCATGTCGGCGATCCTCGCCGGGCTGGAGCAGAACTTCATTCGCCGGGTGCTGACCGGCCAGCCCCACATCCAGATCCTGCCGCCCGAGCAGGTGGCGAGGCCCCTGCGGTTCGAAGCGGGCGTGTTCCCCGATCCGGTCGTGCAGCGGCCGAGCCAGCGGATCCGCTCCATCGACCAATGGCAGAAGATCATCGGCGGCGCGCGCGCCATGGACGAGGTGGCGGTGGCATCGCCGACCATGTCGGGCTCTGCCCTTCTAGTGCGGGGCGAGGCGAGCCGCTCGGTCAGCATCCTGGGCGTTGTGCCGGAGACCTACTTCCAGATCGTCCGCCTGCCGGACTACATCGTCGCCGGGCAGCCGCGGCTGACCAGCGAAGACATCCTGATCGGCGTCGAACTGGCACGTGAGATCGGAGCCGTCGTCGGCGACAAGGTCAACGTCACGGCCGCTTCGGGCTCGCGGCGGACGCTGACCGTCGCCGGGCTGCTCGACTTCGGCAACAAGGGGGCCAATCTGCGCTCGACCTATGTCGCCCTGCGCACTGCGCAGTCCCTGCTCGGCATGGTGGACGGCGTCACGGCCGTCGACGTCACGGTGAGGAACATCTACGGCGCGGAGACGGTCGCGCAGCGTCTCGCCGCCGAGCACCCTGTCCAGGCCGAAAGCTGGATCCGGACCAACGCGCAGTTCTTCACAGCGATGCGGGCGCAGATCACCACCAATACGCTGATCCGCGTCTTCGTCGGCCTTTCGGTCGCCTTCGGCATCGCCGCCGTGCTGGTCGTGTCTGTGATCCAGAGATCGAAGGATATCGGCATCCTGCGCGCCATGGGCACGCGGCGCGGGCAGATCATGCAGATCTTCCTGATCCAGGGTGGACTGCTCGGCTTCGCCGGGTCGCTTCTGGGGGCGGGTCTGGGCCTCGGCGCGCTGGTCTTCTGGCACACGGTCTCGCGGCAGGCCGATGGAACGGAGCTGTTTCCGCTGATCCTCGACCCGCTGCTCGTGGTCAGCACCGCGCTGGTTGCCACGCTGGTGGGCGTCCTGGCGGCAGCCATGCCGGCCGTGCGCGCCGCACGTCTCGACCCCGTTGTCGCGATCCGGGGCTGACATGCAAGACCCTGCCGCCACACCTGCGAGCGCTCCCTTCGATGACGACGCCGTCGTCCGACTCGAGGCCGTCACCAAGTCCTACAATATCGGCCTTCCCTCCGAGACCGAGGTGCTGCACGGCATCGATCTCACCATCCGGCGCGGTGATTTCGTCGCGCTCATGGGGCCGTCCGGCTCCGGCAAGAGCACCCTTCTCAACATCATCGGCCTGTTGGACCGGCCGACATCGGGCCGGCTCCTGATCCATGGTGCCGAAACGGCAGCCCTCGACGATGCGGAGATCACGCGGCTGCGCGGGCACACGATCGGGTTCATCTTCCAGCAACACATGCTGATTTCGGCCTTCACCGCAGCCGAGAACGTGATGATGCCGCTGATCGTGGACCACGGCCGCCCCGCGGCCTGGATCGAGGACCGGGCCCGCGACCTTCTGGACCAGGTCGGCCTGACGGCCGTCGCCGACAACCTCGCAAAGAACATGTCCGGCGGCCAGCAGCAGCGCGTCGCCATCGCAAGGGCGCTCGCCATGAGGCCGGACCTCATCCTCGCCGACGAGCCGACCGGCAACCTGGACAGCGCGTCGGCGGATGATGTCTTTGACCTGATGCGCCGGGTCAACGCCGCCACCGGCTCGAGCTTCCTGATCGTGACGCATAGTGCCGATCTGGCGCGTCGCTGCGATCGCATCGTGGAGG
>CAZDUL010000168.1:0-20152 GCA_964508635.1 uncultured Allobosea sp.
CTGTCGCTCCGCCCGTGGCCGCGGCTGCGCCTGAACGGCTTCGGCGCTGCGTTCGCCCTTCGTGACTTCGTTGAGCGCGGAGGGATCGACCACTTCAACCGCGATCGCCTCGTCGATGGCCGGGAGCGGCTTCGGGCTGGCGCCGAAGGCGACGAGGCCGACGACGATCATGCCCGCATGCGCCATCGCCGAGACAGCCATGCCAGGCTCGTCCCGCGACAGAAGCCGCGCGCTCAGCCGCGTCCGCCATTCGCCTGTCGGAAGTATCGGCCAGCCCACCTTGAGCCTTACCTCCGCTGCTCGCTTTCGGTCACCAGCGCGACCTTCTTGAAACCGGCGGCCGTGATCACGCCCATGACCTGCGCAACCCGGCCATAGTCGACCTGGCGATGGCCGCGCACATAGATGCGCTCATCGGCCCCGGCCCTCGCAGCCGCCTGCAGCCGCGACACAAGATCGCCGTCGGCGACCGGCTCGTCCTGGACGAAGATCCGTCCCTTCTCGTCGATGGCGATCGTCACGGGCTTCTGGTCGATGTTGATCGGTCGCGCCGAGGTCTGCGGCAGGTCGATGGGCACGCCCACAGCCAGCAACGGCGCGGCGACCATGAAGATGATCAGCAGCACCAGCATGACATCGATGAAGGGCGTCATGTTGATTTCGTTGACGGCGGCGTGGCGCCGGCCGCGTCTGCGCCGCCTGCCGCCTCCGCTGCCGCCCGCCGCGCCAATCGACATGCCCATGGTGTCGTGCTCCCGTGGCTGCGCTGATCAGGCCGCCATCTCATGGGCGGCGCGGCTGGCCACGCGCTCGTCGATCTGGCGCTGAAGGATGGCGGTGAACTCGTCCGCGAAGGTCTCCAGCCGGCCGGTGGCCTTGGCGGCGTCGGCCTGCAGCTTGTTGTAGGCGATGACGGCCGGAATGGCGGCAGCCAGACCGATCGCGGTCGCCAGCAACGCCTCGGCGATGCCCGGGGCCACGACCGCCAGCGAGGTGTTGCGCGACACCGCGATGGCCTGGAAGGACGTCATGATACCCCAGACCGTGCCGAACAGCCCGATGAATGGGGCCGATGAGCCGATCGTGGCGAGCACCAGCAGCTTCGATTCGAGCCGTTCGGCCTCGCGCTGGATGGTCACGTCGACCACCTTGTCGATGCGTTGGGCAAGGCTTGCGACCGAGCGCCCACCGTTCTCGAAGGAGCGCTTCCACTCGCGCATCGCGGCGACGAAGACGGCCGACATGTCGGTGACGGGCCGGCTCGAGAGCGCGCGATAGAGCTCCTCGAGCGACTGGCCCGACCAGAATGTCTCCTCGAAGCGATCCATCGCCGCCTGTGTTCGGCGAAAGAGCAGAACCTTGTCGACGATGATCGCCCAGCACCAGATCGAGGCGGCCAGAAGGCCGATCATCACCAGCTTGACGACGAGGTGGGCGTGCATGAACAGCGCCCAGAACGACATGTCGATCGGGGCCTGGGCGAGTTCAACCGGGGTCATGCGGCATCGTTCCTTCGCGCGTGCAGGCGGCTCTGGGCCGCGGTCCGCCCGGACCGCTGGCGGCAGCGGCGACCGGAGCGCCTTCGGTCTGGCTCGCGGGCCGCTCAGCCGCCGGACCACTGGGACGCCTCAGGCCTTCCCCGCCAAATCCGGCGACAGAAGGGCATGGAACCCCTCGCACCCCCGCGGCCCGATGCTGCCGTGAGCCTGTCAGCGTTTAAGCGGACATCAAGGTTAAGGCGAGGTGAAACCCGCGCGCTTTGCAGCGGCTTGCACGCGATCAGGCGTCGGATTGCGCCAGCGCGCCGCAACGTGTCCATCGGGACGCAGGAGATAGGCGGCTCCGCGGGTGAGCTCGTAGCGTTCGCGCAGCACCGCATCGTCTGGCCCGGGTTCAACGATGCTCATCCCGTCCGGCGCCGTCGAAGGTCTGCCGACGGGGTCGCGAAGCAACAGGAAACGGCCGGCGAAGTGTTCGCTGAGGAAGCCTTGCCCGAGCGGCGCATCGCGAAATGGCGCGCCCGGCGCCGGGCCATCGGCCCACGCGTCCACGTCCGGAGTCGACAGCATGCTCGCGGCGTAAGCAGTCGGCAGCGACAGCCGCCCGGAGTTGACGAAGCGCCGCGCGAACGAGGCTTCCCGCGCCAGCGACAGCGCCATGTCGCGCAGGCGCTTCTCTCCCGGCGATCGCGGCGCGATGAAGTCCGTGGCGCGGGTCGAGTTCAGGATGTTCTCGTCTGCCGCCTCGATACGCTCCTGCTCATATGAGGCGATCAGGTCGCGCGGCCCGCCGGTCAGCACGGCGGCGAGTTTCCAGCCGAGATTGTCGGCATCCTGGATGCCGGAATTGGCGCCGCGCGCGCCAAAGGGCGAGACCTGATGCGCCGCGTCGCCGGCGAAGATCACCCGCCCATGGACGAAACGCTCGAGACGTCGGCACTGGAAGCGGTAGATCGACACCCATTCCAGCGCGAAATCGTCATGCCCCAGCATCCGGGCAATCCGCGGTCTCACGACCTCCGGCTTGCGCTCATGGGCTGCGTCGGCGTCAGGCGAGAGCTGCAGGTCGATGCGCCAGATGTCGTCCGGCTGCTTGTGCAGCAAGCAGGATTGGCCGCTGTGGAAGGGTGGATCGAACCAGAACCAGCGCTCCACCGGGAAATCCGCCGTCATCCTCACATCGGCGATCAGGAACTGGTCTTCGAAGCGTTCGCCGGGACAATCGAGCCCCATCATCGTGCGGACAGGGGAGCGGGAGCCGTCGCAGGCCACCACCCAGTCAGCATCGAGCCGGTAGGGGCCATCTGGCGTCTGGACCGTCAGCGTCACGGCCTCGCCCGACTGTTGAAGGCCGCAGACGCGGTTCAGCCAGCGCAGATCGATGCCGAGCGTCGCGGCGCGCTCAACCAGCAGCGCCTCGACATGGTATTGCTGAAGGTTGATGAAGGCCGGCATGGCATGGCCGGCCTCGGGCAGGAGATCGAAGCTGTAGAGCTCGGCGTCGTGCTGGAAGACGCGGCCCAGCCGCCACTGCACGCCCTTGGCCAGCATCGGGGCGGCGACACCGAGCCGGCCGAAGATCTCCAGTGTCCGCTTGGCAAAGCAGATGGCCCGCGAGCCGTCGCCGGTGCGGTCCGAGTCATCCAGCACAACGACCGGGATGTCGCGCAACCGCAGGTCGATCGCGAGAGTCAGCCCGACAGGGCCGGCTCCGATGACGACAACCGGATGCCGCGCCGGCGCGCGACGGGACTGGTCCGGGTGCGGCCGGTAGGCGAAGCGCTGCGGGGCAGATGCGCTCACCCCTGCAACTCCCGCCACATCGCGATGTCGCGCTCCGCGGTCCAGATCCGCGGCCACGCGACGCCGCGCGCCTCGTCCCAGGCGCGGCTGACGTTGAAGGGCAGGCAATGCTCGTAGATCGCGTAATCGCCGAAGGGGCCGTCCATCACGGCGCGCACGGCGGCGAAGGTTTGCTTCAGCGAGAGGCCCTTCGCCACGCTGTGTTCGGCGGTGCCGTAAAGCGCTTCGAGGAAATCGCGCGTGCCGGCCATGGCAGCGGCGACCTTCTCCCGGCCAACCAGCGCATCCCCCCGGCCTGGCACAAGCGCGGCGGGCTTCAGCTGCGCCAGTGCGGCGATCGTGCGGGGCCATTCGGCCAGGAAGGCGTCGCCGCAATAGCAGGCCGAGCGGTATTCCACCAGATCGCCGGAAAACAGCACGCCCGCATCGGGGACCCATGCCACCGTGTCGCCTGCGGTATGGCCGCGACCGGGGTGCCAGATCTCGACGCGGCGTCGTCCCAGCCAGAGCGTCAGCCGGCCCTCGAAGGTCAGCGTCGGCCAGGTCAGGCCAGGGATGCTCTCCTGCCCCCGGAACAGACGCGGAAAGCGCCCGATCTCCGAGGCCATGTCCTCCGCGCCGCGCTCCACGATCAGGCGGCGGGTGGCCTCGTGGGCGATGATCTCCGATGCGCCGTAAGCCGAGGCGCCGAGCACGCGCACCGCATGGTAGTGTGTCAGCAGCACATACTTGACCGGCCTGTCGGTGACGGCGCGCACGCGCGCGATCACGTCCTGCGCCATCAGCGGGGTCGCTTGCGCGTCGATCACCATGCAGCAGTC
The DNA here is from genome assembly GCA_964508635.1 of uncultured Allobosea sp. Classification (GTDB taxonomy): domain Bacteria; phylum Pseudomonadota; class Alphaproteobacteria; order Rhizobiales; family Beijerinckiaceae; genus Allobosea. Next base: position 4,124 of record CAZDUL010000168.1, read on the forward strand.
ATCGCCCACGATGACACCCGTGTTCGGGTCGCCCTGGGCGGTGTAGGCGTAAAGGCCCTCGCCCAGCGTGGCGAAGGTGATGGTCTTGTCGGCGAGGTCGGCCTGCGAGGCGAAGGCTTTTCCGGTCATGTGCGGCTGATCAGCCCGTTCATTCGGCATCCGGCTGGCGCTGCGGCTGCGCCTGCTGGAAAGCTGGAATCTCTGCGAGCGCCGCGTCGACGCGCACGATTAGCGGAAAGCGCGCGAGATCGACGCCGAAGCGGCGGGCATTGAACATCTGGGGCGCGAGGCAGATGTCGGCCAGCGTCGGTTCGTCGCCGTAGCAGAGCTGACCCGGCGTGCTTTCGAGCCGCTTCTCGATGGCCTCGAAACCGCTCTCGATCCAGTGCCGCACCCAGGCCGCGCGCGTCGCCTCGTTGGCGTGGTGGTCGGCTGTCAGCTTCTCGAGCACCCGCAGGTTGCCGGGCGGATGGATGTCGCAGGCGATGGTGAGCGCCATCTCCCGGATCAGCGCCCGGTCGCGCGCCGAGCCCGGCAGCAGCGGAGGGGCCGGGTGGATCTCGTCGATATACTCGATGATCGCGACCGACTGCGCCAGCGTGAAGCCATGCTCGCGCCACAGGGGCACGAGTCCAGCCGGATTGAGCCGCCTGAACGCCTCGCCCAGCTGCTCGCCCTTGCGCAGATGCACCGGCCGGTGCTCGACCGCGAGGCCTTTCAGCAGCAAGGCGATGCGCACGCGGTAGGCCGCCGAGGACCGGTAATAGCCATACAGGACCGGCTGGTCGCTCATGCCGTCTCTTCCCGTCCGGTGCGTGGTCCGCTCTTCAACGCCTCGCCTGCGCCACCCTCTGCTCGATCGCGCCGAAGATGCTGTGCGCCTTGCGGTCCTTCATCTCGATGCGCACCGTGTCGCCTTCCTTCAGGAAGGGCGTGCGCGGCGCGCCATGCCTGATCTGTTCGACCGTGCGCAGCTCCGCCAGACAGGAATAGCCGACGCCGCCCTCGTCGATCGGACGACCCGGTCCGCCGTCGGCATCGCGGTTCGATACCGTTCCAGAGCCGATGATGCTCCCCGCCGCCAGCGGGCGCGTGCGCGCCGCATGCGCAACAAGCGTCGGGAAGTCGAAGGTCATGTCGACACCGGCATCGGCCTGGCCGAAGGGCTTGCCGTTGAGGCTGACATGCAGCGGCAGGCTGAGCTTGCGGCCATCCCACGCAGGCCCGAGCTCGTCCGGTGTCACGGCGACCGGCGAGAAGGCGGAAGCTGGCTTGGACTGGAAGAAGCCGAAGCCCTTGGCAAGCTCGCCCGGGATGAGGCCGCGCAGCGACACGTCGTTGACAAGCATGATGAGCCGGATCGCGCCCGCTGCCTCCTCGACGCTCGCGCCCGCCGGCACATCACCGGTCACGACTGCGACCTCGGCCTCGAAATCGAGGCCGAAGGCATCATCCAGCAACGGAATCGGGTCGCGCGGGCCGAGCGTGGTGTCGGCTGCGCCCTGATACATCAACGGATCGGTCCAGAAACTGTCGGGCAGCTCCGCGCCGCGCGCTTTCCGCACCAGCGCGACATGGTTCACATAGGCCGAGCCGTCGGCCCACTGGTAGGCTCGCGGCAAGGGCGAGGCGCATTCGTGTTCATGAAAGCGGAAGGCCGGCACCGAGCCGTGCTCCAGCTGCTCCGCGAGGTCGGCGAGGCGCGGCGCCAGCCGCTCCCAGTCATCCAGCGCCGCCTGCAGCGTCGGCGCGATGAAGAACGCGTCGGTGGCGCGGGTCAGGTCCGACGAGACCACGACGAGGCGGCCGTCGCGGCCCTGCTTGAGTGAGGCGAGTTTCATGGGGTCCGTTCGCTGCTTGCAGGGTCCTCCCGGTTGCCCGGAGGGCTGATGCCGGATCGGTCGCGGTGTCTGGCGCGGTCTGCATGCGGCATCCGATCGCCAGTCCAGGCTGGGCTTCGACGTGCACGGTGCAAACGGTTTTCACCACGCTTCGCGGTTGCCCGGATCGAACCGCTTCCTGAGACCCGCCCAGCAGTCCAGATAGCCTTTCTGGAGCGTCGGCAGGCCGGCGGCATGCGCTGTCACGCGCTGCGGCAGGCGCGTCTCGAACATGAACGCCATGGTGCCGGTCAGCTTCACGGGCTTCAGCTCTGTCGTCGAGGCGTGCTCGAAGGCTGCAGTATCCGGCCCGTGCGGCAGCATCATGTTGTGCAGGCTGTAGCCGCCCGGCACGAATCCTTCCGGCTTGGCGTCATAGACGCCATAGATCAGCCCCATGAACTCGCTCATGATGTTGCGATGATACCATGGCGGGCGAAACGTGTTGTCCGCCACCATCCATCGCTCCGGGAAGATCACGAAGTCGATGTTGGCGGTGCCCGGCTCGCCGGAAGGCGAAGTCAGCACGGTGAAGATCGACGGGTCGGGGTGGTCGAAGCTGATCGAACCCACCGCCGCATAGCGCCTCAGATCGTACTTGAACGGCGCATAGTTGCCATGCCAGCCGACGACATCGAGCGGTGAATGACCGATTTCGGTGGCGAACAGGTCGCCGCCCCATTTCACGAACAGCGTCGAAGGTTCTTCCCGATCCTCGTAGGCCGCGACGGGCGTGAGGAAATCGCGCGGGTTGGCAAGGCAGTTGGCCCCGATCGGCCCGCGCTCCGGCAGGGTGAAGGCCCCGCCATAGTTCTCGCAGACATAGGCGCGCGCCGGACCGTCGGTCAGCTCGACCCGGAAGATGACGCCGCGCGGGATGAGTGCGATCTCGCCCGGTTCGATCTCGATGACGCCGAACTCGGTGCAGAAGCGCAGGCGCCCGTCCTGCGCCACCACCAACAGCTCGCCGTCGGCGTTGGACAGATACTCCCGCTCCATCGAGCGCGTCACCAGCGCGACATGGGCCGCCATGCCGGCCTGTGCCTCGCAGTCGCCGGCGGTGGTGACGGTCGTGAGCCCGGTCAGGAAGGTGGTTGGCCGCTCCGGCAGCGGCATCGGGTCCCAGCGCAGCTGCCCCAGCATGGGCTGGCGTTCCGCCGCGTTCGGTGCGGACCGGATCAGACCCGGATCAACCGGACGGAAGCGCCCGCTGTGGCGCACGCCGGGCCGGATGCGGTAGAGCCAGGAGCGCTGGTTCTTGCCATGGGGCGCCGTGAAGGGCGAGCCGGAAAGCTGCTCTGCATAAAGCCCGTAGGCGCAGCGCTGCGGCGAATTGCGGCCGACGGGCAGGGCGCCCTCCAGCGCCTCGGTCTCGAAGCTGTTGCCGAAGCCGGACATGTAGGCGAGACGCGATTCCACCGTGGTGCGTGCGCCGCCGCTCGTCACCGCGCCGTCCGCCTTGTCGAACGCCATCTGCGGCGCGCCGATCCGCTTCATCTGGGATGCTCCTCGTTTCGTGCCGTTCAACCGTCATCGCGGCCGATATGGCCCGAACCGTGGAGAAAGGCAAGTTGGTTGCGGATGAAACTATATGGGCCTGGATGTTGCGTCACGTCACCAGCGTCGCAGCCAGCGCCTCGATGGCTTCCGCGCGGGGCAGGCTGGGCTGGGCCCCGGCGACCGTGCAGGCCAGCGAACCGGCCGCGACGCCGCGCTGGAGCGCACCGGTCAGCCCGAAGCCCTGGTGCAGCGCCGCCGCGAAGGCGCCGACGAAGGCGTCGCCCGCCGCCACGGTGTCCACCACCGCCACTTTCGGCGCAGGAAGGCTGCGGCGCACGCCGCCGGCCCAGGCGACGCAGCCCTCGGCGCCGAGGGTCGCGATGCAGGCGACGCCATGCTCGCGATCGATGCGGGCGGCGATGGTGTCCGGGTCGCTGTCATCCCAACCGAGCGTCGAGGCGATCACCGCCGCCTCGTGTTCGTTGACGATCAGGTTGTCCAAGAGGTCCATGAGATCGGGCGAGACCGGGCCTGCCGGCGCGGCGTTGAGGATCACCCGCGCACCGCTCGCCTTGGCGGCGCGCGCCAGCGCTGTGGCCTCGCGCTGCGGCGTCTCGCCCTGAAGCAGCAGCAGATCGCCGCTGGTCCAGCGATGGTCCGCCAGCGAGGCGGCACGCGCCTTCAGGTTCGCCCCGGCGATCACCACGATCTGGTTGCGCCCCTCGGGATCGACCATGACGAAGGCCGCGCCGGTCGGCGCATCCACCGCCTCGACGCCGGAGAGGTCAATCCCCTCCGCCTTCATCAGCGCAAGTGCGGCCTCGGCGGCTGCATCACGTCCGACAGCCCCGCCGACCCTGACGGCTGCTCCGGCGCGCGCGGCCGCCAGCGCCTGGTTGGCGCCCTTGCCGCCCGGATAGAGCGCATAGGACGGGCAGATCACCGTTTCGCCGACGCCCGGAAGGCGCGGAACAGTGGCGACGTGATCGAGCACGATGGAGGCGAACACCACGATCATGGTTTGTCGAGCCATTTCTGGAACATGACGACATCGGTCCTGTCGAAGCCGAGCGTGCGGTAGAAATCGTGGACGGCGGCGTTCTCCGCTCGCACGAGCAGCTGCATCTTCGGCACGCCGCGGGCGACAAGCCAGGCTTCGGCCGCCTGCATCATGGCGCGGCCGATTCCTTCGCCGCGATGGTCGGGGTGGGTTGCGACATAGTAGACCCAGCCGCGATGTCCATCCTCGCCGACCATGGCGCTGCCGACGAGCCTGTCGCCGATCCAGCCGGTGAGGATGGCCGAGTGTTCGCCGCGACGCGCCAGTGCGATGTCGCGCAAGGGCGGGTTCCACGGGCGGCTGAGGCCCGCCGCATCCCAGAGCGCGACCAGCGCGGGGATGTCGTCCTCCTGCATCTCGCGGATGGTGAGGCCCGATACGGCGAAAGCGGCCGACTGTCCGGTCACAGCATGGCCCCCGGGTTCATGAGCCCCTGCGGATCGATCGCAGCCTTGAGCTTGCGCATCAGGTCGAGCCCGACGGGATCCTTCACACGCGACAGCAGATCGCGCTTCAGCCGTCCGATGCCGTGCTCCGCCGAGATCGAGCCGCCGAACTCGCCGACGATGGCATGAATGACACCGTTCATCTCGTCCCAGCGGGCGAGGAACGCCGCCTTGTCCATCCCGACCGGCTGGCTGATGTTGAAGTGGATGTTGCCGTCGCCCAGATGACCGAAGGGCAGGGGGCGGCAACCCGGGATCAGAGCGGTCGCCGCCGCGAGCGCGCGCTCGAGAAATGCCGGCACGGCGCTGACCGGCACAGATACATCGTGCTTGATCGAGCCACCCTCGCGGCCCTGCACCTCCGACATGAGTTCGCGGATGCGCCAGAAGGCGGCGGCCTGCTGGCCCGATGCCGCGATGCTGGCGTCAAGCACAAGACCGGCCTCGAGGGCGCTGGCCAGCGCAGCCTCCATGCGCGCCCGCCCCACGGTCTCGTCCGCCCCCGATGTTTCGGCCAGAACATACCATGGTGCGGGCGCAGCCAGCGGATCGCGCACGTCCTGGCCATGACGCAGCACCACCTCTACCCCGAAGCGCGGCAGGATCTCGAAGGTCGTCAGCACCCCGTCACCTTCCGCGCGCAGCCGGTTGAACAGGGCCAGCGCTGCCGCCGGATCGGGCACGCCCACGAAGGCGGTGATGCGGGCGCGCGGGCGCGCAAACAGCTTCAGCGCGGCGGCGGTGATCAGGCCGAGCGTGCCTTCCGCGCCGATGAAGAGGTTCTTCAGGTCCAGCCCGGTGTTGTCCTTGCGCAGGGTCGTGAGCCCGTTCCAGACACGACCGTCCGGCAGCACGACCTCGAGCCCGAGGCACAGGTCACGCATCGAGCCATAGGCGAGGACAGCCGTTCCTCCGGCGTTGGTCGAGAGATTGCCGCCAATCGTGCAGCTGCCCTGCGAGGCCAGCGACAGCGGGAACAGCCTGTCCACGGCCGCGGCGGCCTGCTGCGTCCGCTCGAGCGTCACGCCCGCCTCGACGATCATGGCGTTGTTGTCGGGATCGACATGGCGAACGGCGTCGAGCCGGGCCAGCGAGACGATGATCTCGCGCCCGTCCCCCATGGGAATCTGGCCGCCGACGAGCCCGGTGTTGCCGCCTTGCGGCACGATCGGCTGGCCTGCTGCTGCCGCCAGCCTCACGATCGCCGACGCCTCCGCCGTCGAGCCCGGCTTCACCACGGCGCGCGCGCGGCCATGAAAGAGGTCGCGCCACTCGCGCAGATGCGGGGCCATGGCTTCGACGTCGGTCAGCACATGGCGGGCGCCCACGATCGAGCCCAGTTGCTCCAGCAGATCGCTCATGCGCTCATGCCCTGCAATTCCTCTTCGCGGAGCGAGCCGCGTCCGACCGCCGGAACACACCCACCACCTCGACATGGTGAGCGTAGCGAAACTGATCCACGGGCGTCACCCGCTCCAGCGCATAGCCTCCCGCGATCAGGATCGCGGCGTCGCGGGCGAAACTCTGCGGATCGCAGGAGACATAGGCGATGGTCGCAACGGCCGAGGACGCAAGCGCGCGCGCCTGCGCCTCCGCGCCGGCCCGCGGGGGATCGAGCACCACGGCGTCGAAGCGCGCCAGCTCGGAGCAAAGCAAAGGCCGGCGGAACAGGTCGCGCGGCTCGGTGGTGATCCGCCGCAGACCGGGCGTCGCGCGGGCGGCCCGGTCCAGAGCGATCAGCGCCTTCGCCTCGCTCTCGACGGCATGCACCTCGGCCTTGGCCGCAAGCCTCAGCGCGAAGGGTCCGCAGCCGGCAAACAGGTCTGCCACGCGCCTCGATCCGGCTACGGCTTCGCCGGCGAGGCGGGTCAGGATCTCCTCTCCGGCCCGGGTTGGCTGCAGGAAGCTGCCGGGCGGCGGCAGCACGAGGGCTTGCCCCATCTGTTGCAGGGGCTGGCGCCGCTCGACGACGATCTCGCCATGGGCTGACAGCCGCGCCAGGTCGAGCGTATCCGCGAGCGCGACAAGATCCTGACGCAGGCGCTCGCCCAGAGGTCCGTGGCCGCGGACATCCGCATCAAGCCCGGCGAGAGAGGCCGTGATCAGGATGGTCAGCGGCTTTCCGGATGAGCCGAGCCGCGCCGCGACGCGTTGCGCCACCTTCGGTGCATTGGCCAGCGCCGGTTCGAGCAGCGGGCATGCCTCGATGGAAACAAGGTCGTGGCTGCGCGCTTGCATGAACCCGGCCACAGCAGCCCCTTCTCGCATCCGCCCATGCAGCGTCACGCGCCGACGACCCGCGCCATGCCCGTCAAGGATCGGCTCGACCGCGGCCGCGATGCCCGCACGCGACAGCGCCTGCTCGACGAGCGCGGTTTTCCAGCGCGCGGCGCTGGTCGCTTCCAGATGCTGCGTGGCACAGCCGCCGCAGGCGCCGAAAGACGCGCAGATGGGGGCAATCCGTTCGGGGGCGGGCGTCGCGATGGAGATCAGCCGGCCGCGATCGCCCGAGACGTCGGCCACAACCGTCTCGCCGGGCAGCGCCCCGGCGACATGCACGCGGCCGTGATCCGTCTCGGCCACGCCGTCGCCCTGCGCGCCCAGCCGCGCGATGGCCAGCGTGACGCGCGCAAGGACATCGCCTGTCGCTTGACCGCTGGCGATGGGCGTTGCTGCCTTGTCTGCGCGATGACGTGTCACGCGCCGTCGCCTATCAGCTTCCTTGCGTGGACGAAACGGGCACCGACATGACAACTTGCAGCTTGACGAGATGACATGATGGACATCCGACCCGATCTGATCGCGGCCATCGGCAACACGCCGCTGATCCGCCTGAAGCGCGCCTCTGCGGAAACCGGCTGCGAGATCCTCGGCAAGGCGGAGTTCATGAACCCCGGCCAGTCGGTCAAGGACCGTGCAGCACTCGCCATCATCGACGCTGCCGAACGCTCCGGGGCGCTGAAGCCCGGCGGGGTGATCGTCGAGGGCACGGCCGGCAACACCGGCATCGGGCTGGCGCTTGTCGGTCGTGCGCGCGGCTATCGCACCGTCATCGTGATCCCCGACACGCAGAGCCGCGAAAAGAAGGAGATGATCCGCCTCGCTGGCGCAGAGCTGATCGAGGTGCCGGCCGTGCCCTATGCGAACCCCAACAACTACGTGAAGGTTTCAGGCCGACTGGCCAAGGCGCTGGCTGAGACGACGCCGGAAGGCGCGATCTGGGCCAATCAGTTCGACAACACCGCCAATCGCGCCGGGCACGCCGCCACCACCGGCCCGGAAATCCTGAAGCAGACGGATGGTCGCGTGGACGGCTTCATCTGCGCCGTCGGCACCGGCGGCACGCTGGCCGGCGTCGCGCAGGCGCTGCGCGCCGGCAGGCCTGGCGTCACCATCGGCCTCGCCGATCCTATGGGAGCTGCACTCCACGCCTTCTACACGGAAGGCGTCCTGAGGGCCGAAGGGTCTTCCATCACGGAGGGCATCGGCCAGGGCCGGATCACGGCCAACCTGGAAGGGTTCCGGCCCGATGTGAGCGTCCGCATCGCCGACGAGGAGGCGCTGCCGATCGGCTTTCGCCTGCTGGAGGAGGAAGGACTCTGCCTCGGCGGTTCGGCGATGGTTAACGTTGCGGGGGCCATCCGGCTGGCCCGCTTGATGGGTCCCGGTCGCACCATCGTGACCATCCTGTGCGATCACGGCGCACGCTACCAGTCGAGGTTGTTCAATCCAGCTTTCCTGCGCGCGAAGGGGCTGCCCGTGCCGGCCTTCCTCGAGGCCGCGCCACAGGTCGGGCCGGACCTCCTGGCCAAGGTCATGGTGCGTTGAGGCTCAACGCCTTCCGAGCTCGCCGCGCAGCAGGGCGATTTCGGCGCGCAAGGCCTTGAGCTCGTCGAGGACGAGCTGCTCGCTGCCGGCCGGGTGGCTGATCTTCGGCGTGTCCTTGTCCGTCACCTCGTCGAGGGCGGTGACGACGACGCCGATGAACAGGTTCAGCACCATGAAGGCGGAGAGCACCATGAACAGCATGATGAACACCCAACCGAACTCATGGCCCTTCTCGGACAGCGGTCTGACGATGCCGTTCGACCAGTCATCGAAGGTCATCGACTGGAACAGCGTGTAGGCGCTGGCGCCGAGCGAGCCGAACAGCTCGGGGTTGGTTTCGCCAAACAGCTTGGTCGCGATCACCGCGAAGACATAATAGACGAGCACCAGCAAAAGGCCGATGGAGCCCATACCGGGCAGGGCTCCGATGAGGCCAGCCACCACCTTGCGCAAAGATGGAACCACGGTGATGAGCCTCAGCGCGCGCAGGATTCGCAGCGCGCGCAACACCGAGAGCGATTCCGAGGCCGGAACCAGCGCGATGCCGATCACGAACAGGTCGAACAGGCTCCAAGGGTCTCGGAAGAACGCGCCGCGCTTCACGAGCATGCGGGCTGCGAGCTCGACCACGAAGACCGAGAGGATCACCCGGTCGATCGCGATCAGCAGCGGCCCGTGAGCCGCCATGATCGAGGGGGACGTCTCCAGGCCGAGCGTGATCGCGTTGACAACGATCAGCGCGATCACGATGCGTTCGGTCAGCGGGTTGTCGACGATGCGGGCAAGGAAGGACATGCGGGCCTGTTCACCGAAGTGGAGATTCGGCCGCTCTATGCCGCGCTTGCGGAAAAACGCAACCTGCGTGCTGGCGGTTGCGCTTACAGCCCCTCGAACAACGCGCTCGAGATGTAGCGCTCGGCAAAGGACGGGATGATGACAACGATGCGTTTGCCCGCCATTCCGGGCCGCGAGCCCACGTCCAGTGCGGCCGCAAGCGCCGCTCCAGAAGAAATGCCGGCTGGTATGCCCTCCAGCCTAGCCATGGCCCGCGCCGCGTCGAAGGCGGTCTGGTTGCCCACCGTGATGACCTCGTCGATCACGCTGCGATCGAGCACCTCCGGCACGAAGCCTGCGCCGATGCCCTGGATCTTGTGCGGCCCAGGCTTCCCGCCCGACAGAACCGGCGAATCCTCCGGCTCGACGGCGACGATCCTGAGATCCGGCTTGCGGGCCTTGAGCACCTGGCCGACGCCGGTGATGGTGCCGCCGGTGCCGACGCCGGCAACAAACACGTCGATGGAGCCCTGCGTGTCGGTCCAGATCTCCTCTGCCGTCGTTTCGCGGTGAATGGCCGGGTTGGCCGGGTTCTGGAACTGTTGCGGAATGATCGCGCCGGGAATCTGAGCCGCGAGCTCGTTCGCCTTGGCGACGGCGCCCTTCATGCCCTGCGGGCCGGGCGTCAGCACAAGCTCGGCGCCGAGATAGGCCAGCATCTTGCGCCGCTCGATCGACATGGTCTCGGGCATGACGAGGATCAGTCGATAGCCCCGCGCCGCGGCGACGAAGGCGAGCGCGATGCCGGTGTTGCCGGAAGTTGGTTCGATCAGCGTGCCGCCGGGCTTGAGCGCGCCCGAAGCCTCGAGGGCGTCGACCATGTTGACGCCGATACGGTCCTTCACGCTCGAGATCGGATTGAAGAATTCGAGCTTGGCGAGGATCTCGGCTTGTGCGCCCCGTTCTGCGGGCAGGCGATTGAGCCGGACGAGGGGTGTATCGCCGATCGTGTCCGTGATGGACGCATAGACACGGCCACGGCCTCGGACCTTTGCCGGGGCGTGGCTGGGTGTTTGCTTGCGGACAGCCTGGCTCATGGGATGGTCTCCGTGTTGTGCACTCACACGGTAGGACACATTTTTACGCTTTGCAATGGGAAATAATTTTTTTCACAATCTAAATAGTGAAATCGACCTCGGGCATCCGATCTCCGAAAACCCCCCTGCGCTCCGCCTCGTGGCACAGATCCTCGATGGAGATGGCATCGAGCTGCGCGAGGAACGCTTCCCCGGCTGTCTTGACCCGCGGTCCGACCACCTCGTCGACGAGCCTGGAGCGAGGCAGCGGCGGCAACCCGTCTTCCCCCGTGACGGACATGGCAGCGCGCACGACGTCGCCGGCGGTGACCCGGCGGCGCTCGCGGGCGAACTCGTAGCCTCCGCGCGGGCCGCGCACCCCTTTGAGAATGCCATGCCGCACCAGAGCCTGAAGCACCGTCTCCAGATGGCGCGGCGGAAGGTCATGCCGCGCGGCAAGCACCTTTGCCGAAACAGGATGCGGCCGGGCATGCAGGGCGATATCCACAACCGCGGCAATGGAGAGCAGGCTGCGCCTGGACAACAAGATCATCAGAAGGGACCCCCGTAACGCGGTGCCGGACGGCGAGCCATCCGGCGCCTCAAACGCGCAGGCCTGTCGAGCCGAACCCGCCCGCGCCACGCGCCGACTCCTCGAGGCTGTCGACCTCGACCAGCGCAACCCGCATCACGGGCGCCACGACGAGCTGCGCGATCCGGTCGCCTCGGCGCAGGGTGAACGGCTCCTGGCCGAGGTTGACGAGGATAACCCGGATCTCGCCGCGGTAGTCGGCGTCGATGGTTCCCGGGCTGTTGAGCACCGTCACGCCATGGCGCGCGGCAAGACCAGACCGGGGGCGCACCTGCGCCTCCACGCCTTCGGGGAGGTGGAGCGCCAATCCGGTCGGGACAAGGGCTCTCTCGCCGGGGGCAAGCGTGATCCGCTCATCGTCCCCCAGCGCTGCGATCAGGTCGAGCCCGGCCGCGCCGAGGCTTGCATAGGCGGGAAGAGGCAGTCCCGCGCCGTGTCGAAGCCGCATCACTGGGATGGCCTGCGCCGGGTGCGGCTGCCCCGTCATGGGATCCGCCCCTTGCCGAGCAGTTCGCTGGCGCGCTGCATCAGCCTGCGCGCCACCTCGTCCTTGCTGGCGACTGGCCAGCTTTCCACGCCATCCGCCGTAACAAGATGCACCGCGTTGTCGTTGCTGCCCATCACGCCGCCAGCGATTCCCGCTCCTTCGGCGCTGACATCGTTGGCGACGATCAGATCGCAGCCCTTGCGCGCCAGTTTCGCCCTGGCGTGGGCGATGACGTCGTGTGTCTCGGCGGCGAAGCCGATCACAACCTGCGGCCGGTCGGTCGTCCGGCGCGAAACCGTTGCGAGGATGTCGGGGTTTTCGGTCAGCATCAGGGCTGGGGGGGCATCGCCGTCCTTCTTCAGCTTCCGATCCGCTTCGCTGGCGGCGCGCCAGTCTGCCACGGCGGCCGCGAACACCGCGATGTCGGCCGGAAGCGCGGCTTCGACTGCCGCAAGCATCTGCCGCGCCGTCTCGACCCGGACGACGCTGACGCCGGGCGGATCTGCGATGGCCACAGGCCCACTTACCAGCGTCACCCGAGCCCCGGCCTCGGCGGCCGCGCGGGCGATGGCATGTCCCTGCTTGCCGGATGAGCGGTTGGCGATGAAGCGCACCGGGTCGATGGGCTCCAGCGTTGGCCCGGAGGTCACCAGAACATGGCGGCCCGCGAGGGAGCCGCCGGGAACCGGCTTCGGCGCGCACGAGGCAAGCTTCGCCTCGATCGCAGCAAGCAGTTCCGGCGGCTCCACCAGCCGCCCAAGCCCGAACTCTCCGCAGGCCATCAAACCGGAGGCTGGCCCGACGATGGTGACGCCATCCCGCCTGAGCGTCTCCAGATTGCGCTGCGTCGCGGGGTGATGCCACATGCGGACATTCATCGCTGGCGCGATCAGGATGTCCTTGTCGGTGGCGAGCAGGGCCACGCTCGCCATGTCGTTGGCGAGGCCATTGGCCATCTTGGCGATCAGATCGGCGGTGGCGGGGGCAACCACGACCAGATCGGCCGCGCGCGACAGGGCGATGTGGCCCATCTCGACCTCGTCGGTCAGCGAGAACAGGTCATCATAGACCTTGCTGCCCGAAAGCCCCGCGACCGAAAGCGGCGTGACGAACTGCGCCCCGGCTCTCGTCAGGATCGGGGTGATGCCGATGCCCTTGCGCCGGGCCAGCCTGATCAGCTCGAGCGCCTTGTAGGCGGCAATGCCGCCGCCGATGATCAGCAGGATGGACTTGCCGGACGTCATGCGGGCTGCGTTCACCGGAAGGGAGGCTCGTCGAAGGAGCGCAGCTTGCGCGAGTGGATGCTCTGGCCAGCCTGCTTCAGCAGTTCGACCGTCTCGAGCCCGATCTTGAGATGTTCGCTGACCGCCCGCTCGTAGAAGGCGTTGGCTGCGCCGGGCAGCTTGATCTCGCCGTGCAGCGGCTTGTCCGAGACGCACAACAGCGTGCCGTAGGGAACGCGCAGGCGATAGCCCTGCGCCGCGATGGTGCCGCTCTCCATGTCCACGGCGATGGCGCGCGACTGGTTGATGCGCCGGCGCGCCGGAGTCCATTGCAGCTCCCAGTTGCGGTCATCGAAGGTCACCACTGTCCCGGTGCGCAAGCGCGCCTTGAGCTGGTCACCGCTTTCGCCCGTCACGTTGGCCGCCGCCTGCTGCAACGCGATCTGCACCTCGGCCAGCGCCGGGATCGGGACATCGGGCGGCAGGATGTCGTCGAGGATGCGGTCCTGCCGGAAATAGGCGTGCGCCAGCACATAGTCGCCGATCATCTGTGCCTGCCTCAGCCCCCCGCAGTGGCCGATCATCAGCCACGCATTGGGGCGCAGGACGGCAAGATGGTCGGTGATGTTCTTGGCGTTGGAGGGGCCGACGCCGATGTTGATCAGCGTGACGCCCTGCTGGCCCTTGCGGACGAGGTGGTAGGCCGGCATCTGGAATCGGTGCCAGGGCGCGGCCGCAATGCGCGCCAGAGCGGACTCGTCGGCCGAGCGGGCATCGACGACCAGGCCGCCGGGCGCGATCAGCCGCTCCGCCTCGCCATTGCGGAGGGCCTCGAGCCCGTAGCGGACGAACTGGTCCACATAGCGGTGGTAGTTCGTCAGCAGGATCCACGGCTGGATGCCGCGCCAGTCGGTTCCGGTGTAGTGGACGATGCGCCGCAGCGAATAGTCGGTGCGCACCGCATCGAACAGGGCCAGCGGCCGTGGTGCGCCATCATGGAGCTCGAAGGTCCCGTCCGCGATCTCGTCGCCGATCGCCGAAAGCAGCGGAACGGGGAAATGCCGGGCCAGCTCTGCCGCGCTCGCGCCGCCGCGGGCCAGTTCATCGCCGCCCTGAAGCGCATAGGGATAGGGGATCTCCTGTTCGCTCGGGCCGACCTCGATCTTGGCACCGTAGTCCGCCACCAGCGGCGTCAACTGCTCGATCAGGTAGCTGCGAAACTCGGCCGGGTGGGTGACGGTGGTGGCATAGACGCCCGGCGCTGCGAAGCGGGCATAGGACCGGCGCAGGCGGCCCGCAGGCACCATGTCAGGGTGATAGGTGACACGCAGCTCCGGATACCGGAAACGGGCGCGCTCCATTTCCGTCGGGATCACACGCTTGTCGAGATAGGCGTCGAGGGCCTTGCGGATCGCGGCAATGGCGGCGTCGTAATGGGTCTGCAGCCGGTCGAGCGCATCGGCGGGGCTGCTGGCGAGGTCGAAAACGGGCAGTCGCTTGTCCATCCGCTGCATCCTATCGCACCGTTTCGGCTGGTCGCCAAGCGTGGGCGGAGTGCTCGGCAACGGCCTGGAACTGCGTGAAGGGTCGTTCAATCCACGGCGATCGCCAGCGCCACCAGCGCCGCGATGACCCACAGCGCGACGGTGCCCCAGCGGTTGCGGCGGGCCTCGGCCGCCCCGATGGCTGCGATGCTCGCGCTGTCCAGCGCGAAGCCGCGACGTGTCGCCTCTTCCAGATGAGCCAGCAGCGCCTCGCCCCGCTGCACCGTCTGTGGCAGGTCGGCCAGCGCGCCAGCGAGCGAGCGCACGCCGCGCCCGGCCTGCTCGATCTGGCCGATCGGACCGAGATTGCGGCCGATCCAGTCGCGAACCACCGGTTCCGCGGTGCGCCACATGTCGAGCTTCGGGTCGAGCATGCGGCCCACTCCTTCAACGACCACCATCGTCTTCTGCAGCATCACGAGCTCGGTGCGCGTCTTCATGTCGAACAGCGCCGTGATCTCGAACAGGAGTGTGAGCAGCTTTGCCATCGAGATCTGGTCGGCGGAGCGGTTGTGGATCGGCTCGCCCACCGCCCGGATCGCCTGGGCGAAATCGTCCACCGCATGGTGAGCCGGAACATAGCCGGCTTCAAAGTGAACTTCAGCCACACGGCGATAGTCGCGCGTGATGAAGCCCAGCAGGATTTCGGCCAGAAAGCGCCGTTCCCTTGGCGCAAGCCGGCCCATGATGCCGCCATCGACCGCGACAAGCCGGCCCTGCTCGTCGACGAACAGGTTTCCGGGGTGCATGTCGGCATGGAAGAAGCCGTCGCGCAGCGTGTGCTTCAGGAAAGCCTGGATGACGTTGCGCGCCAGCCTCACGCGGTCGTGACCGGCCGCCTCGATGGTTGCCAGATCGGAGAGCCTGATGCCGTCGATCCACTCCGCAACCAGAACATCGCGCTGGGTCAGCTCCCAATCGGGTTTCGGCACGCGGAAATCGACATCCTCGGCCGTATTCTCGGCCAGTTCGGAGAGCGCAGCCGCCTCCAGCCGCAGATCCATCTCCATCGTGACGGAACGGATCAGCGTATCCACCACCTCGGCCATGCGCAGCCGCCGCGCCTCCGCCGACAGGGTCTCGGCGAGCTCCGCGGCCCGGCGCATGGCGGCCAGATCCCGGCTGAACCGGGCCCGGACATCAGGGCGCAGCACCTTCACGGCCACTGTCCGGCCATCGACCGTCACGGCCTTGTGCACCTGCGCGATGGAGGCGGCCGCCACCGGCTCCCCGAAGGAGGCGAACACCTCGGCGAGCGGGCGGCCGAGCGCGGTCTCCACCGTGCGGATCGCGACGTCCTGCGGGAATGGCGGCATCCGGTCTTGAAGGGAGGACAGATCCTGCGCGAGCCGGGGTCCAACCACATCCGGCCGCGTGGCGAGGAACTGCCCGAACTTGACATGGCTGGGCCCGAGACGGGTCAGCGCCGCCGCCAGCCGCTTCGCGGATGAGCCCGCGTCGCGCCGCTCGATCAGGCGCCCTGCCTTGATGGCCCAGCGCGCGGGTCCCGCGGGCAGCGCTGCCGGGTCGACGATGGCGAGCGCGCCCTCGCGCGCCATCACGAAGCCGACGCGCGCAAGTCTGAGAAGGGACGTGAGGGTGGATAGCACGGAACCGGG
>CAZDUL010000169.1:0-11384 GCA_964508635.1 uncultured Allobosea sp.
TGCCGATCGAGAAGATGAGCGCGAAGAGGCTGACGCGGTTGAGCGTGTAGCCCATGATCCAGGAGGCCGCCAGCGTGAGCAGGATCGTGACGGGGATGACGACCGCGACCACGATGGCCTCGCGCCAGCCGATCGAAAGCCAGACGAGGGCTACGATGGACAGCGTCGCCAGACCGAGGTGAAAGAGCAGCTCGTTCGCCTTCTCGTTGGCCGTTTCGCCGTAGTCGCGCGTCACGTGGACATCGAGATCTGTCGGAATGACACCACCCTTGAGGCTGTTGGCGGTGTCGCGAATGGCATGGGCCAGCGTGACCGCATTCGCGCCCGGCCGCTTTGCGACGGCAAGCGACACGGCGGGCAACGCCTGAAAGGCGCCGTCCGGCCCCCTCACGAGAT
The DNA here is from genome assembly GCA_964508635.1 of uncultured Allobosea sp. Lineage (GTDB taxonomy): Bacteria > Pseudomonadota > Alphaproteobacteria > Rhizobiales > Beijerinckiaceae > Allobosea. The sequence goes on from CAZDUL010000169.1 coordinate 397, forward strand.
GGAAGACCCTGTTTTCGCGCGTATCCGTGGCAAGGCTGACCGTCGCCACATCGCGAACATAGACCGGGCGTCCGTCTCTGGTCGTCGCCTCCAGATTCGCGATCGCCTCGATCGAGGGCAATGTGCGGCCAGCGAGCAGCGCGATCTGTCGGCCGTCCTCGCGCACGGTGGCTGCGGCAAATGTACGATTCGCGCCCTCGATCTTGGCGACGAGCGCCTGCAGCGTCAGACCGGCCGCAGCCAGCCGCTCGGGATCTGGCGTGATGCGGATCTCCTCCGGCTGCTCTCCCACGAGATAGGTCAGGCCCACATTCTCGATCCGCATGATGACGGAGCGAACCTCCCGCATCACGCGGGTGAGATCAGCCGCCGTCCAGCGATCAGCAGCCTCAGGCTTGGGCGACAGCGTCAGAACCACGATCGCGACGTCGTCGATGCCCCGTCCGACGATGAGCGGCTCCGGAATCCCGACAGGGATGCGGTCCATGTTGGCGCGCACCTTCTCGTGCACGCGCAGGATCGCAGCATCCGCCGAGGTGCCGACGACAAAGCGCGCCGTCACCATCGCGGCGTTGTCGCGAGTTTGGGAATAGACGTGCTCGACGCCGGGTATCGACTTGACGATCGTCTCCATGGGCTCGGTGACGAGCTTCACGGCGTCGGCAGCGGCAAGCCCGTCAGCCCTCAGGTGGATGTCCACCATGGGCACAGAGATCTGCGGCTCTTCCTCGCGCGGCAGCGCGAGCAACGCCACAAGGCCCACGACCAGCGCGGCGAGCAGAAAGAGCGGCGAGAGCGGCGAGCGGATGAAGGCCTTGGTCAGGCCGCCCGCTATTCCGAGATGTTGAGATGTCACGGCACGACGACCCTGTCGCCGGCGCGCAGGCCGGAGAGAATCTCTACGGTCCCGTCCGCGTGTCGCGGGCCAGGAACCACGGCCACGTCGCGCAGACGGTCGCCGTCACGCACGCGCACGATGTCGAGGCCCGCGCGACGCTCGATCGCAGCGGCCGGAACGACAAGCGCGCTGCGACGTCCGATCGGCACATGGACGAGCACGCGCCCGCCAACGAAGAACGGGTCCTCGCCGGGCATGTCCACGTCGATGAACACACGCCCGCCCTCGATCTGCGGCAGCACGCGCGCGATGCGCCCCGCCGGCCGGCCCTCGATCGCGACGGTCTCACCCTCGCGCATACCCTCGGCGTGACGCTCCGGCAGGGCCAGGCGCAGGAAGGCGCCGCCGACGCCGATCTGCGCCACCGGCTCGCCCGGCATCACCACCGCACCGCGGGTGAGCGGCGCCCTGAGCACGCGTCCATCGGCGGGCGCCAGCACATCCCCCTCGCTTGCCTGCTGCAGGATGACGGCGCGCTCGGCCTCCGCCGCTGCGAGCTGGTTGCGCAAGACATCGGCCTGCGTCCGCAGCTGATCGACCCGTTGCACCGTGCCCGCACCGCGCTCCACCAGCGTGCGGGCGCGGACCAGCTCCGTCTCCGTATTGGCAAGCTCGGCAGACAGCGCCCGTGCGCGCGCCTCGGCAGCGCGGAGCTGAAGCGTCAGCTTGTCGTCCTGCACCCGCCCGAGAACGTCTCCCGCCCGAACCCTGTCGCCCTCGCGCACCTTGAGCTCGACGAGCGTGCCGCCGAGCCTCGCGCGCGCAGGCAGCACCTCCCGCCGCTCCACGCGGCCGAAGACGGCCTTCATCTCAACAATCTCGCGCGGCTCGATCACGACGTCGGCTGCGGAAAGCGCCGACGGCACAAGCGCAAGCGCAAGCGCGACGGCGAGGGTCGACCGGGTCATCAATGTCACTCGAAGGCGCAGCCGGACTTGAGTCCCAGCTTCTTGAAGACGATGGCAGCCGGGCAGAAGCCCGTAAAGGCGCTTTGCAGCAGGTTCAAGCCAACGAAGGCTGTCAGCAGAAGGAACCACGGCGAGACGAGATGGGCGAGCACGGCGGACAAGAGGGTCATGCCGCCAGCGAGGGCAAGGACGGCGCGGTCGAGAGTCATGGTTGATGCTCCAGTCAAGAGTCCACATATTGACATATGCGAATGTGAGTATGCTTTCAAGGGCACCGGTCAGGCCGCCACGAGCCGCCGCAGGTTCGGCCCGTCGCAGAGGATGTGATTCAACCGCGGTTCGCTCACATAGCCCTGGCGCTTGAGATCCGCCATGATGCGGCTCACTGTTTCGGTGGTCAGGCCGAGGACCGCGCCCATTTCCTCGCGGCTGAAAAGGTCGCAACGCTCTTCGCCGCCAGGCTCCGCCAGCCAGAGCAGCAGCCGCACCACGCGGTCGCGCGCCGGACCGGTCGAGAAGTCGGTGATCCAGCGGTCGGCGCGCGCGAGATCGTGGTGCCAGCGAGCCATGATCTCGTGGAAGAGGGCTGGGCGTATGGCCGAAAAGCGCTTCACCAGATCGACGGGAAGACGGCAGACTTCCGTCGCCTGCAGCGCGATGGCTGTATGGTCGTAGGCCGGCGCGGTCATCGCCTCCAGACCCACCAGGTCCGTCTTTCGCATGAGCCGCACGATGCGTTCGGACCCGTCCGGGAGATACTGCGTGAGCTTCACGAGCCCCGCACGGATCGTGAACATGGCCGTCGCATCGTCGCCCGCGTTGTACAGCGTCGCCCCGGCCGGGAACTGGAGCTGGTCGATAGGCCGGTGGAACTCGTCGAAATCGGCCTCGTGAAGCCCGGCGAACAGCACCGCATGGCGGATGCTGCAATTCTTGCAGTCCGCCACGCCGGTCCAGGCCTGCGATGCCGTGATCTGCTTGGCCATGTCGTTATCGCCTGTCCTGTCTGTGAGCGGGTTGCCGTCGCGGCCTGTCCCGAGCCCTGCCGATGTGAAATCGCCGCTGTCCGCCCTTTCGAGGCCGCTGTGTTCACAGGCCTCTGCAGTGATCCGGTGCCGTGTCTCTCAGGCTCTGTCAAACATCGACGTGTCGCTTGAACGTTTGGTGTCGCGAGAGGGGCCACAGCTCACATGTTGATGCTTCCGTCAGGGACCTCGCGCATGACACCACCTCCGGCTTCGCCAGAAAGATTGCATCATCGCATCCCCGTCTCAAGCACCCCCGATTGGCGGAGCGGGACTGTGGATGTGACGGCGGTCCGTCCTGAGGCTGCAGACATCGTCGGCGCATGTCTGAGATCATGTCCCCCCTGTGATCTGGCAGCCGCGGCGGCTGATCAGCCTTAAGGAAACGATCAGGGTTGCGAAAGCCAACTTTTGTCCCGCGGGCCCGCAATTAGACACCGGATCATGAAACCCCGCGCGCTCACGGAAAAGCCCTGACGCGCGTATCCGGCGCAACCTGATCGGCGTTGCGATCGCGTGGCTGGTGCAGCTGGATATCGGCATGCAGATTGGAGCCCTGTCGGGAAAAGCACAACCCCGTCGGCGCAGAGGCGCCGGATCAACAACCGCTGCTCCTTGATCGCCATCAAGGTTGTCTCCGGCATCATGGAATAGGGTTCCGACGTCATGGATCAGGGGGACTTGCCATGCGTATCACCAAGGGAACCAGGAACGCCGTGTCGGTCGCATCGGGCTGCGTCGCGCTCATTGCCGCAGCCGCTGCTTTCGCCCAACAGACCTCGCCGACGACCCGCCCATTGGCTGCGCCCGAGCCCAAGCCCACGGAGAACTGGCAATTGTCATCCGAGCCGCCGGTGATAGACCTCACGACATGGAAGATCGGCGACATCGACAAGTTGCCGGACGACGAATACGGTCGCGCGGCGCGCTACGGATACAAGCTCGTTACCGAGACGTACAAGTATATCGGGCCCGAGGTCGAAGACCCGAAAATGCGCTATGCCGGCAACAACCTGGCCTGCCAGTCCTGCCACGCAGAAGCCGGTACGAAACCTTACGCCATGCCCTTCATCGGCGTCACAGCGGTCTTCCCGCAATATCGGGCGCGGGAGGACGACTTGCAGAGTGTCGAGGATCGGGTCAACGGATGCATGGAGCGGTCCATGGCCGGTCGGCCTCTGCCGCTTGACAGCAAGGAGATGCGTGCCTTCACGGCCTATATGCACTTCCTGTCCCGCGGCATTCCGGTGGGTGCGACGCTGCTCGGATCGGGCCTGAAGCTCGACACCGCACCAAACCGTCGGGCGGATCCGGTGCGTGGCTTCGAGGTCTACAAGGAGCAGTGCCAGTCGTGCCATGGCGAGAACGGTCTCGGCGTCAGGGTCGGTGCGCCGGGAGACAAGGAGGGCTATGCCATTCCCCCGCTTGCCGGTCTCGACAGTTTCAACGACGGCGCGGGCATGTATCGGCTGGTGATGGCTTATCGCTACATCTACAACAACATGCCGTCAGGCACCCATCATAGCGAGCCGACGCTCTCCAAGGACGACGCGTTCGACGTTGCGGCATGGATCGTGAGCCAACCTAGGCAGAACAAGCCGGGCATGGACAGGGATTTTCCCAATCGCCTTCGCAAACCGGTGGACATGCCTTTCGCGCCCTGGGCGGGAAACTTTCCGGCCGAACAGCACAAGTACGGGCCGTTCCTCCCGATCGCTCAGGAGTTCAGGCGGCTGCAGCAGGAACAGGAGCGCAAGGCCAAGGCAGCCGCATCGGCCACGAGCCAGTGAGGGTCGGGCCCCTGAGCGCCCGGTCCGCAAAGAACCTGCCTTGCGTCTTGCCCGAACGGATGGTGGGCCGCTCCGGCCCACCATGCTGGCCGGGTTCCTCCAGATTGCGTTTCTTCAATGAGGGTCGTGCCGAAGGCTGTTCTATTCGGGCTCGATCATCAGCCAGTTTCCTGTGAACAGCAATGACTGCAGTCACCCATCAGGCCGCGCATGAGCGGCTCGCACATTTTCCGGTCACGTTTTTCGCCACGGTGATGGGGCTGTCGGGCCTGTCGATCGCCGCCCACAAGGCGGCGCGGGTCGCAGGTCTTTTCGAGCCGGTGAGTCTCCTTGCTCTGGCGGCTGCAGGGGCAGCGTTTGTCGCGATCGCGGTTCTTTACGGCCTGAAGGCCGCGCGCCATCCCCATGCCGTGGCGGCCGAGTTCTCCCAGCCGGTGCGCCTTCACTTCGCTCCGGCGATCTCGATCGGGCTGCTGCTGCTGAGCATCGCCACCGCGCCGTTCCTCCCCGGGCTGTCATTCCTGCTCTTCGTCCTCGCGGCGCCGCTGCATCTTGCCTTCACGCTCTTCGTCGTGGACCGCTGGTTCAACCGCGACATCTTTCAGCTCAGCCATGTCAACGCTGCCTGGTTCATCCCGATCGTCGGCAATGTGGTGGCGCCCATCGCAGCCGTGCGGCATGGCTATGCGGAGATCGGCTGGTTCTTCTTCGCCGTTGGAATCGTCTTCTGGCTTCCCATGTTGGCCCTCGTCCTGCAGCGGAAGATCATGATGCCGCCTCTGCCGGACAGGCTGAAACCCACGGCGGCCATCCTGATCGCGCCGCCTTCCGTCGCCTTTCTTTCCTATGTGGCGCTCACCGACGCGCTCGATCCGTTCGCACGCACGCTTTACTATTTCGGCGTGCTGATGTTCGCGATCGTGCTCGTTCAGGCACCGCGCCTGATGCGATTGCCCTTCTTCCTGTCCTGGTGGGCCTATTCATTCCCGCTGGCGGCGATCACGCTCGCCACACTCACCATGGCCGAACGTGCGGGCGGCTGGCTCTTCCAGACGTTCGGGCTTGTTCTCGCCGGGGCGACCACGCTGGTGATCGCCGGGCTCGTGGCGCGGACAGGTATCGCGATCTGGAAGGGCGAGATCTGCCAGCCGGAGTGACCCGCATGGGCCCTGCGGACACCCACGCGCAAGCCCTGCCCGCGGCCCGGATGGTCGAGACGCCGCTCGTCGTCGTCGACCTGCCGAAGCGGCGCGGGACGCCGACCGCGAGTCTGACAGCTCTCATCCGCCACTTCCGCGCTGCGATCCGGTCTCACCCATGCGCCCGGCTGATCGGCGTGTTCGACAATGCCGCCCACGCCCGCACCCTGCCAGATGGCCACGTGGACAAGGACATCATCGCGGCGCGCACGGTGATCTTTTGCTGCGGGCTGTCGATACCGACGCCGGAATGTCTCGCCTGGCGGCCGCGCTCGCTCGGCATCGCGGAGCTCGAGGACCGCTTCGTCGTCAGCTTCATCGCGCCGCCCATGCCGCTGGCCAACAGCGCGATCGAGCGCTGGGTAGCGGCGCTCCTTCCCCAGGGTGTGCGGCCAAGCGTCGCCGACCGACAGGAAAATACGGTCGATTGACGTATTTCAACGACTTTCCCGTCATTCAAATGTTTGAAAGTCTCCGTCAGGTGGTGAACGACGACCCTTGCCGATTTCTCCTCGGTCGTGCCGCAACACCGCATTCGGAGCACTCATCATGATCGATCAGGCCTTTGTCGATCTGTCGCGGTGGCAATTCGCTGCCGTGGCAATGTATCATTTCCTGTTCGTCCCGCTCACGCTGGGACTGACCTGGATCATCGTCATCATCGAGTCCGTCTACGTGATGACGAACAAGGAGATCTACCGCGACATGTCGCGGTTCTGGACCAAGCTGTTTGCGATCAACTTCGCACTCGGCGTGACCACGGGCCTCACGATGGAGTTCCAGTTCGGAACCAACTGGGCCTATTACTCACATTATGTGGGCGACGTGTTTGGCGCTCCCCTCGCCATCGAGGGGCTGATGGCCTTCTTCCTCGAATCGACCTTCGTGGGCCTGCTGCTGCTGGGCCGCGACCGGTTGACCAAGGTGCAGTATCTTGGCGTGGCCTTCCTCACCGCGCTCGGCACAAACCTGTCCGCGCTCTGGATCCTGATCGCCAATGGCTGGATGCAGAACCCCGTGGGTTCGGAGTTCTCCGCAGTGACGATGCGCATGGAGATGACCGACTTCTGGGCCGTCGTCTTCAACCCGGTGGCGCAGGTGAAGTTCATTCACACGGTCGCGGCAGGCTATGTCACCGCGTCCGTCTTCGTCATCGGCATCTCGGCCTGGTATATCCTGAAGGGTCGGGACCTCGCCTTCGCCAAGCGCTCCTTCGCGGTTGCAGCCGCCTTCGGGCTCGCGTCCTCGCTCTCGGTGATCGTGCTGGGCGACGAAAGCGGATACGAGCTGGGCGACGTGCAGAAGATGAAGCTCGCCGCCATCGAGGCCGAGTGGCATACGCAGAAGGCTCCGGCTGCCTTCAACCTGTTCGCGATTCCCGACCAGGATGCGCGCAAGAACCGGTTCGAGATCCAGATCCCGTATGCGCTGGGTCTCATCGCGACACGTTCGCTCGACAAGGAGGTCAAGGGTATCGAGGAGCTCGTCAAAGCCAACGAGGCGCGCGTGCGCTCGGGCATGGTCGCGTATGGGCTCCTGGAGAAGCTCCGGGCCGGCGATACCACGCCGCAGACCCAGGCAGCCTTCGACCAGCACAAGAAGGACCTTGGCTACGGCCTGCTGCTCAAGCGCTATGTGGACGATCCGTCCAAGGCCACTGACGAGCTGATTGCCAAGGCGGCATGGGATTCGGTCCCCTATGTCCCCTACCTCTTCTGGAGCTTCCGGATCATGGTGGGATTGGGGTTCCTCATGCTGGCGCTCTTCGGTCTGTCGTTCTGGTTCCTCGCGCGTGGCACGCTGGAGCGTCAGCGCTGGCTGCTCCGTGCCCTCGTCTGGAGCATTCCGCTGCCGTGGATCGCGTCCGAGGTCGGCTGGTTCACCGCCGAGTATGGACGTCAGCCCTGGGCCATCGGCGAAGTGCTTCCGACCTTCCTCGCCACCTCGGCGCTGACGGTTCAGGATCTCTACGTCTCAATCGCGGCCTATCTGGCCTTCTACTCGATCCTGCTCGCGGTCGAGGTCTACCTGATGGTCAAGTTCGCCCGGCTTGGGCCGAGCTCGCTCCATACAGGGCGCTACCATCACGAAAAGCCGCATCGTCCGGCGGGCAGCGCGCAGGCGCAGCTCATGGCTGCCGAGTGGTCCACGCGTTCCACGACAAAGGAGTCGGCCATGTTGCTCGACTATGAAACCCTGAAGCTCGTCTGGTGGGTGCTTGTCGGCGCCCTTCTCATCGGCTTCGCCGTCGCCGACGGCATGGACATGGGGGTGGGCGTCCTTCTGCCCTTCCTCGGGAAGAACGACGCGGAGCGCCGCGTCATCATCAACACCGTCGGCCCGCACTGGGACGGCAACCAGGTGTGGCTCATCACGGCAGGCGGCGCGATCTTCGCCGCCTGGCCAACCGTTTACGCCGCCGCCTTCTCGGGCTTCTATCTCGCCATGCTGCTGGTGCTCGTGGCGTTGTTCTTCCGGCCTGTCGGCTTCGATTACCGGAGCAAGATCGAGGACCCGCGCTGGCGCACAACCTGGGATTGGGGTCTCTTTGCCGGCGGCCTGATCCCTGCGCTCATCTTCGGCGTGGCCTTCGGCAACCTGCTGCAGGGCGTGCCGTTCCATCTCGATCGCCTGCTGCGGCCGCATTACGAAGGCGGCTTCATCTGGGCACTGCTTCCCTTGCTCAACCCGTTCGCCCTGCTGGCTGGCGTGCTCAGCGTGCTGATGCTGACGCTGCATGGCGCAGTCTGGCTGCAAATGCGCGCCGATGAGCGCATCGCCGCCCGTGCCAAGGCGATCATCCCCGTCCTCGCCGTGGCGGTGACGGCGCTCTTCGCTCTGGGAGGCCTCTGGGTCGCCTTCGGCATCGACGGCTACCGCATCGTCTCGCAGCCGCCGCTCGATGCGCTGCCCAATCCGCTCGCGAAGACGGTGGAGCGCGCTGCGGGCGCCTGGTTTGCGAACTATGCTGCGATGCCGATCACGCTTCTTCTGCCGCTCATCGGTCTCGCGGCGCCGCTCGCCGTTGCCTATCTGTCGCGGATGAACCGTCCGGGTCTCGGCTTCGTGACGAGCGGGCTCGGCATGACGGGGATCATCGGCACGGCTGGTGTCTCGATGTTTCCGTTCATCATGCCGTCCAGCAAGGATCTGAACTCGAGCCTGACGGTCTGGGATGCGACATCAAGCCATCTCACGCTCACCATCATGTTCTGGGCGGTCGTGATCTTCCTGCCGATCGTGCTCGCCTACACCATCTGGTGCTACGTCAAGATGTGGGGCCGCGTGACAGTCGCCCATATCGAGGCAAACCAGCACAAGGCCTACTGAGGAGATCCGACCGATGTGGTATTTTGCCTGGATTCTCGGCGTGACCGCCGCCCTGGCCCTCGGGGTCATCAACGTGATGTGGTACGAGTTCCAGAACCAGTTCGAAACCGAACCGTCGCTGCGACAGCCGAACGACGACCATCGCAGAGGCGACTGAAACGCGTTGCGTCGTAGAAGCACACATCAACCTGACGCCGCCTGCAGATCACCTGCAGGCGGCGCCTTCAAGACAGCCCCCTCTTCACCGACCCCTTGAGCAATCCCTTCCCAACCGACGTGGCGGCTGCACGCCGGCTGCTCTCCGAGCTCCGCCGGGAGGCCAGACGTCCGCTGATGGTGGCGATGGCGTCCGGTGCGATCGCGGCGCTCGCCGTGATCGCCCAAGCCTGGTTGATCGCAGAACTTCTCTACGCCACGCTGTTCCGGGGCGTGCCACTCGCCGAACAGACGCTGGCGATCACGCTTGTCGCGCTGGCAATCCTCGTTCGTGTCGCAACAACGGCGTTTTCCGAAATCGTCGCGGTGCGCGCAGGTTTCGATGCTGCGGCTGACCTTCGTCGGCGACTCATCGACGCGATCTCCCACAAGGGTCCGATCAGCCTTGCAACCGTCGAGCCCGGCCGCGTCGTCGCGGCAATCGGCGAGGCCGCGCGGTCCGTGGAGCCCTTCATCTCGCGCTATGTGCCGGCCTCCGTTCAGGCCCTGGTCCTCCCCCTCGCCATTCTCCTGATCGTTCTGCCGCGCGACTGGCAGTCCTTCCTGATCTTCGTCGTCACCGCCCCTCTGATCCCGCTGTTCATGGTCCTCATCGGGAAAGGGGCGGAAAGCCGCAATCAGCGCCAGTGGCTCAGGATGCAGCGGCTCTCGGGCCATTTCCTCGACCTTGTCCAGGGACTGGCGACGATCCGCGCTTTCGGAGCAGCCGCACGGGCAGAGGCAGCCGTCGCCGAGAATGCCGAGACCTACCGTCGGGATACGATGTCCGTTCTCAAGCTTGCCTTCGTGTCGTCGCTGACGCTTGAGTTCTTCGCCTCGATCTCGATCGCTCTGGTGGCCGTTCTCATCGGGTTCCGGCTGTTGTGGGGCCAAATCGATTATGGGACGGGACTGTTCATCCTGCTCCTGGCACCGGAATTCTATCTGCCGCTCCGCGCGCTGGGCGCGGCCTATCATGCAAGGATGGAGGCAATAGGGGCCGCTGATCGCGCGGCGGCCCTGCTCGCGCTGCCCGACCTGTCCGAGCCGGGCGGCAAAGAGCGGCCTGACCTGTCCCAGGGCGTCGCGATCACGCTGGACGGTGTCACGCTGCGTTATGGACGCAAGGCAGCGCTCGGCAACACCTCGCTGAGTGTCAGGCCAGGCGAGACGGTGGCCCTTGCCGGCCCGTCGGGCGCAGGAAAATCCAGTGTTCTCGCACTCATTGCGGGGTTTGCGCGACCGACCTCGGGGACCGTGCGTGTGAATGGCGTGCCGCTTTGCGATATTGATGGCGGGTGGTGGCGCGAGAACATCGCCTATGCGCCGCAACGACCGCGCATCTTCTCGAGCACCCTCGCGCAGAACGTGGCGCCCGGAGAAGATGTCATCGACCGCCAGAGGCTCGAGACGGCCCTCGCCGAGGCCGGGCTCGCCGACCTGGTCGCCCGACTTCCTCAGGGAGCAGATACGCCGATCGGCGAAGGCGGGCGCCGTCTTTCCGGCGGCGAAGCGCATCGCGTAGCCCTCGCCCGGGCCTTCTACCGGAATGCGCCGCTGGTGCTCCTCGACGAGCCAACGGCCCATCTCGACGCCGAGGCCGAGGCTGCAATCCATGAGGGCATCAGGAGGCTGAAGAAGGG
>CAZDUL010000170.1:0-14983 GCA_964508635.1 uncultured Allobosea sp.
GGGGGCCCTAGCTCCCCGGGTTCGTGCCTGGGTGGGGGAGGGCCCGCCCGCAGCGCCGCCGCCGCAGACCCGCGCGCTGCTGGCGGGGTCGCGGTCCTGGCGGTCGGCGGGCGTGACCTGACGGGAAGCGATGCCGAGCGCGCCCTGGCGGCGGGTCAGCTCGCGCGCCTTGCGAGCCGCTTCGCGCGCCGCCGCCGCCTCGACGACCTTGCCGACGATCGCCCTGGCTTCGGTGGGGTGCTCCTCGAGCCAGGCGCCGAGCGCCTCGTTGCACACGTTCTCGACCACGGGGCGGACTTCGGAGGAGACGAGCTTGTCCTTGGTCTGGGACGAGAATTTCGGGTCCGGCACCTTGACCGAGACCACCGCGGTGAGCCCCTCGCGGCAATCATCGCCGGTGAGGCTGACCTTCTCCTTCTTCGCGATGCCGGACTGTTCCGCATAGCCCACAAGCTGGCGCGTGAGCGCGGCGCGGAAGCCGGCCAGGTGCGTGCCGCCGTCGCGCTGGGGGATGTTGTTGGTGAAGCACAGCACGTTCTCGTGGTAGCTGTCGTTCCACTGCAGCGCGACCTCGACGCCGATGCCGTCCTTTTCCGCGCGCAGCACGATGGGCTTCGCGCCGATGGGCGATTTGGCGCGGTCGAGATAGCGCACGAACGCCTCGACCCCGCCCTCATACATCAGCTCCTCGCGCACCACCTCGGCGCGGCGGGCGTCGGTCAGCACGATGCGCACGCCGGAATTGAGGAAGGCGAGCTCGCGCAGCCGGTGCTCCAGCGTCTTGTAGTCGAACTCGACCATGCTGAACGTCTCGGGGCTCGGCAGGAAGGTCACCTCCGTGCCGCGGCGGTCGCCGGCGGGCCCGACCACCTTGAGCGGAGCCACCGCCTCCCCGTGGCGGAACTCCATGGCGTGCTCCTGGCCGCCGCGCCAGATGCGCAGGCGCAGCCATGTCGACAGCGCGTTGACCACCGAGACGCCGACACCATGCAGGCCACCCGACACCTTGTAGGAGTTCTGGTCGAACTTCCCGCCGGCATGGAGCTGGGTCATGATCACCTCGGCCGCCGACACGCCCTCGCTGGGGTGGATGTCGGTCGGGATGCCGCGGCCGTTGTCGGAGACGGTGCAGGAGCCGTCAGGGTTCAGCGTCACGGTGACGAGCGTGGCATGGCCGGCCAGCGCCTCGTCGATGGCGTTGTCCACCACCTCGTAGACCATGTGGTGCAGCCCCGATCCGTCATCGGTGTCACCGATATACATGCCGGGCCGCTTGCGCACGGCATCGAGGCCCTTGAGAACCTTGATGGATTCGGCACCGTAGCTGCCGGTATCCTGTGAGGCGGAGGCGGGTTCGGCCATGGGCTGCGCAACTCTTCTCGGAACAGGGTCGATTCGTTGGCCGAATATAGGGAGCGCGGGGCGCATTATCACCCCAAAACGCGCGATGAATCACAAGAAGAATCATGCGGTTAGGGCGGGGTCGCAGAGGGTTGCGACAAAGGCTCGCCTCACCCGTCGGCGACAGCGCGCAGGAACACCTCGCCATAGGCCTTCAGCTTGCGCTCGCCCACGCCGTAGAGCCGGGCGAGATCGTGGAGATCGGCCGGACGCTCGCGCGCCATCTCGATCAGCGTGCGGTCGGGAAAGACCATGTAGGCCGCCACGCCCTCGTCGCGCGCGATGGCCGAGCGCAATTCGCGCAGCTTGCGGAACAGCGCATCATCGTCCTCGGCGAGCGCCTCGGGACAGACGCCCGTGCTGTCGCGGTCGCGGAAGCGGTCGGGCCGGCGCGGCGTCGTCTCGGGCTCCGCGCGCAGATGGATCGGCGCCAGCCCTCTGAGCAGCGCCTCGCCCTTCCCGGTGACGATCAGACCGCCATGCTCATCGCGATGGGCAACGGCCCCTGCAGCGAAGAGCTGACGGATCACGCTCATCCAGCCGCGTGCGGACTTGTCGGCCCCGACCCCGAAGGTGCGGATCGCATCATGGCGCTGGCGCCGGACGGCGTCGGTCAGACGCCCCGTGAGCACGTCGGCGATATGAGAGGCGCCATAGCGCTGGCCGGTGCGGATCATCGCCGAAAGCGCCTTCTGCGCGTCGATCAGCCCGTCATAGAGGCCTGGGCCGCGGCCGTGGCAGAGGTCGCAGTTGCGGCAGGCGACATCGCTTTCGCCGAAATAGGACAGCAGCGCACCACGCCGGCACGTGGCCGCTTCGCACAGCGCGATCATGGCGTCGAGCTTGCGATGCTCGATCGCCTTGCGCGCCTCGGGGATCTCCTTCTCGTCGATCTGTCGGCGGCGCAGGGCGAAGTCATCAAGGCCGTAGAGCGTCAGCGTCGCGGCCGGCAGGCCGTCGCGCCCGGCGCGGCCGATCTCCTGATAGTAGGCCTCGATCGAGCCCGGCATGTCGGCATGGACGACGAAGCGCACATCGGGCTTGTTGACGCCCATGCCGAAGGCCACGGTGGCGACGGTGATGACGCCATCCTCGCGCAGGAACACGTCCTGCGTCCGGTGGCGCTCCCCCTGCTCCAGCCCGGCATGGTAGGCCAGCGCGCGCCGGCCTGTCTCCTGCAGCCAGTGCGCCAGCGTCTCCGTGCGCCTGCGCGAGGCGCAGTAAATGATCCCGGATTGACCGCGGCGGCCTGCCAGGAAGGCCTCGATCTGGCGCCTCGGCTGGTCCTTCGCCTCGAAACGCAGCGAGATGTTGGGCCGGTCGAAGCCATGGACGAACAGTCGCGGCTTCCGGTCGAACAGCTGCGCGATGACGTCGTTGCGCGTCGCCTGATCGGCAGTTGCGGTCAGCGCCAGCACCGGCGGCCGGCCGAGCCGGGCGTGCAGGCGCTTCAGATCGCGGTATTCGGGGCGGAAATCATGCCCCCATTGCGAGACGCAATGCGCCTCGTCCACCACCAGCCGCCTCACGCCGAGCTCGCCCAGCCGCTCCGCCAGCCCCTCCGCCGAAAGCCGCTCGGGCGAGACGTAGAGCAGATGGATGTCGCCGGCACGCAAGCCCCGCCAGGCGGCAGCCGTCTCCTCCTCGCTGTTGAGCGAATTGAGCGTGGCGGCGCCGACGCCATGGGCCACCATCTGCTGCACCTGGTCGCGCATCAGCGCGATCAACGGCGAGACGACGACCGTCAGCCCACCATCGACCAGCGCCGGCAGCTGGAAGCACATCGACTTGCCCGAACCCGTCGGCATGACGGCGAACACGTCCTCGCCCGCCAGCACGGCGGCGATCACCTCGCCCTGGCCAGGGCGAAAATCGCCATAGCCGAACGTGGTCTTGAGGATCGCGCGCGCGGCGTCGAGCGAGGCGGACATGCGGGCTGGTTAGCTGACTCGCGGGGTCCGCCCAAGGGGCGTGAGAGCGGCGCCCAACCATTCGCGATCATCCGTAGTGGGCGCCACACGAGCATCGGATCGCCTGCCGACGGCGCGAACAGAACCTGATTATTTACGAAAACGCAGAATATAATCTGAAATTTCTGTTCAATCAGATTGTATATACCAATCTTTTCCCCTTGGGTTTCCGGTTTGATAGAACTCTCGTACATTACGAATAAATGTCAAGAAATCGCTGTTCTCACTCGCAATACGATTGCACGTCGCCCAATCTACGTCTGGATTCTCGCGCGCTGGAATGACGATACGACTTTCTGACGGATTCTCCTTATCGAGCTCGATGAGGCCAATGCCATGGGCCGCTGACAGGATGCGAAGCTCGTTGATCGTATCCGAACCCTCGATTTCCGCAGCCACGAGGTATCCAAAACCTGCCCACGATGAGTTCGATACAGCCTGGAAAAAAGCCTGCCTGACATTCGATCTGTTCAAATGCGACTTCACCTCAAAAGACCAAAGTCTTGTTCGTGGATTCGAACATACTGATACGAGTGTATGAACCTTCTGATGGAATCCCCGGGTCAGGATCTCCATCCCGACAACATCTGGATAGAGCCATTTGTTTCCTCCGGACCCGTTCCGGTTGGAAGAGCGTTTTTCATCAATCCTCATTGAATATATTCCTAATTCTGACCATATGAATTGTGCCAGCTTTGGATAAATATCAATCTCTTTATCTGTCGAAATACGGTTTACTGAGTAGATATTTTTATTTTCTGCCTCGGTTACTTCCTCAATTTCACTCTTATCTGTCCAGTAATAATGCCGCGGTCGGCTTTCTGTCGTCTTGATCTGGGGGTGCTCTTTCTGCATACGAGGTCGCTGGGATCCAATCTCAGCGACAATTTGCTGGATCAGATCGTCCTTGTCTGTTAGGGCAGAACTACGCGCCAGCTTCGCATTGCATGCGTCAGGAAATTTATCATATATCGCAAGTGCAATATCCCGGGCTGTAAAGCGCTTATCTGGCTGCTCGCGGAGAAGACTCGGAACAGTCTGCAGCAGATTGATGCTTCTTCCAGCCATGACGATGCACGCCCCTCACCGCGAGAACTTCTTGTAGGCGATCCGCTTCGGGATGGTCGAGTCGATGCCCAGCCGCCGCTTCTTGTCCTCCTCGTAGTCCGCGAAATTGCCCTCGAACCATTCCACATGGCTGTTGCCCTCGAAGGCGAGGATATGGGTGGCGATGCGGTCGAGGAAACGTCGGTCGTGGCTGATGATCACGGCGCAGCCGGCATAGTCCTCGAGCGCCTCCTCCAGCGCGCGCAGCGTGTCGAGATCGAGGTCGTTGGTGGGCTCGTCGAGCAGCAGCACATTCGCCCCGCTCTTGAGCATCTTGGCGAGGTGAACGCGGTTGCGCTCGCCGCCTGAGAGCACGCCGACCTTCTTCTGCTGGTCTGCGCCCTTGAAGTTGAAGGCCGAGCAATAGGCGCGGCTGTTGATCTCGCGCTTGCCGAGATGGATCACGTCGTTGCCGCCGGAGATCTCCTCCCACACGGTCTTGCCGTCCGACAGCGAGTCGCGGCTCTGGTCGACATAGCCGAGCTTGACGCTCTCGCCGATGGTGATTGTGCCGGCGTCGGGCTTCTCCTGCCCGGTGATCATGCGGAACAGCGTGGTCTTGCCCGCGCCGTTCGGTCCGATCACGCCGACGATGCCGCCGGGCGGCAGCTTGAAGGTGAGATTGTCGATCAGCAGCTTGTCGCCATAGGCCTTCGACAGGCCCTGGAAGTCGATCACGTTGTTGCCGAGGCGCTCGGCGATGGGAATGATGATCTGCGCGGTCTCGGGCGCCTTGTCGGAGGCCTGCTTGACCAGCTCCTCGTAACGCTGGATGCGCGCCTTGCTCTTGGCCTGGCGGGCCTTCGGCGAAGCGGCCACCCACTCCTGCTCGCGCTGGAGCGTCTTCATGCGGGCCGCCTCCTCGCGGCCTTCCTGCTCCAGCCGCTTCTGCTTCTGCCCGAGCCAGCTCGTGTAATTGCCCTCATAGGGGATGCCGCGGCCGCGATCGAGCTCGAGGATCCAGCCCGTCACGTTGTCGAGGAAGTAGCGGTCATGGGTGACGATCAGGATGGCGCCCGGATAGCTGCGCAGATGGCCTTCGAGCCAGGCGGTGGTTTCGGCATCGAGATGGTTGGTCGGCTCGTCGAGCAGCAGGAGCTCCGGCTGCTCCAGCAGCAGACGGCACAGGGCGACGCGGCGCTTCTCGCCGCCCGACAGCTTGTCCACCGGCCAGTCATCCGGCGGGCAGCGCAGCGCATCCATCGCCTGATCGACCTTCGAATCGAGATCCCACAGCCCCCTGGCCTCGATCTCGTCCTGAAGGCGGGTCATCTCGTCTGCGGTTTCGTCCGAGTAGTTCATGGCGAGATCGTTGTACCGATCGAGGATCGCCTTCTGCGCCGCGACGCCGAGCATGACGTTGCCGCGCACGTCGAGCGAGGCGTCGAGTTGCGGCTCCTGCGGCAGGTAGCCGACGCGCGCGCCTTCGGCCACCCAGGCTTCACCGGTCCACTCCTTGTCCAGGCCGGCCATGATCTTCAGCAACGTCGACTTGCCCGCCCCGTTGACGCCGAGCACGCCGATCTTGGCGTCAGGATAGAACGACAGGTGGATGTTGTTCAGCACCTGCTTGCCGCCCGGGTAGGTCTTGGACAGGCCACGCATGTGATAGATGAACTGGCGTCCGGACATGGGCGCTCCTGCTCCATTCGGGTGTGTCGGGAAATCGGCCTGCGAGGTAGCAAGCGGACCAGCCGAGGGCAAGGCCGGGACGCGCTTGTCCGGCGCGGCGCACGGGTGCTGTGGCCCGCAGCGCGCAGGGCCGGCAGCCCACTGGCAGCGCAGGCCACTGCACCCTATTTCCCTTTGGCGCGCCAGCGGAGAACCCGTTCTCCATCGAACGACAAGGCAGAGGTCTGCATGAATGCCGCCGCAATGATCGCCGGGTTGGAGCTGCGTCGTCCGCCCATGGCCCCGCTCGCCGGGCCCGACCGCATGCTCGACAATGCAAGGGCCGCAAGCGACTATCTCAAGGCGCTGGCAAATGAACACCGCCTCGTGCTGCTGTGCCTGCTGGCCGAGCGCGAGCGCTCCGTCGGCGAGCTGGAGCAGGCGCTGGGCCTGCGCCAGCCGGCCGTTTCTCAGCAACTGGCGCGGCTGCGGCTCGAGGGTCTCGTCGCCACCCGGCGCGAAGGCAAGACCGTGTATTACACCCTTGCAGACGACAGGACCCGGGTCTTCATCGGCTTGCTCTACGAGCGCTTCTGCACGGCCTGAGCAGCTTCAGGCCGGCGCCAAGGCGACCGCAATGTCGGCCGCAAGGGCCGCGTTGCTGCGGATCAGCGCCATGTTGGCGGCGAGGCTTCTCCCTTGCGTCAGCTCCAGGACCTTGCCGAGCAGGTATGGCGTGACGGCCTTGGCGGCGATGCCGTCCGCCCTGGCCTGCGCCAGCGCCGTCTCGATCGCCGGCGCCAGAGCGGCGGCCGGGATCTCCGCCTCGGCCGGCAGCGGGTTGGCCACGAGCACGCCGCCCTGCAGGCCAAGCCGGGCGCGGACATCGATCATCGCGGCAATGTCCTTCGGATCGTCCAGACGGATCGGGCTCGGGATGCCGCTTGAGCGGCTCCAGAAGGCGGGCACCTCATCGGCGCGGTAGGCGACCACGGGCACGCCCAGCGTTTCCAGCATCTCGAAGGTGCGCGGCAGGTCGAGGATCGCCTTGGCCCCGGCGCACACCACTGTCACCGGCGTACGGGCCAGTTCCCCCAGATCGGCCGAGATGTCGAAGGTCTCCTCCGCGCCCCGATGCACCCCGCCGATGCCGCCGGTCGCAAAAACGCGGATGCCAGCCAGATGCGCCGCGATCATGGTCGAGGCCACGGTCGTGGCCCCTGTGCGACCGCACGACACGCCATGGGCGAGATCCGCGCGCGACAGCTTCAGAACGTCGCGGGCCTGCCCGAGGGCATCGAGACCTGCTTCATCCAGCCCGACGCGGATGCGCCCGCCCATCACCGCGATGGTGGCCGGGGTTGCGCCATGGTCGCGCACCACCTGCTCGACCGCACGCGCCGTCTCGACATTCTGAGGCCAGGGCATGCCGTGGGTGATGATGGTGGATTCAAGCGCCACCACCGCACGGCGCTCGGCCAGCGCGGCTTCCACCTCGGGCGACGGCGCGATCAGGGGATGCGGGAGCGCCATGGGCACGGCTCCGTCAGGATGTCGACTGCGCGTGCTGGTAAGCCTTCACCAGCAAAGGCGAAAGGGTGGGATCGACGCTGTCCGCGCTCGCAACAGTCCGCGCCGCGATCTCGCTGCCCAGCGCCAAGGCATCGACGAGCGGCCAACCGTTCTTCAGACCGATCAGCACACCGGCCAGATGGCTGTCGCCGGCTCCGGTGACATCGACCACACGCGCTGCGCGGGCCGGCATGGCAACGATCCCGCCCGCATCAATCGCCATCGCGCCGGCAGCGCCGAGCGTCAGCACCACGCGCTCGGCGCCGCGGGCCCGCAAGGCCACAAGCGCATCCGGCGGCTCGAGCGCTGCGTCGAGCACGGCCGCAGCCTCGTCGCGGTTGAGGAACAACGCCGCGACACCGGCGAGATCGGTGGGCAGACGCCGCGCCTTTGCGACCGAGATGCAATCGAGTGCGAGCGGTATGCGTGAGGCGCGGGCGCGCGCGATCAGCGCTGCGAGCGCCGCCTCAGGCGCATTACAATCGGCGAACAGCCAGTCTCCCGGCGCCAGCGACGCAAAGGCCCTGTCCTGAAGCGCGCCGAGATGACGGTCGAGCAGGCCCATGTCGGCGACGCCGAGCGCCAGATCGCCCGCACCGTCGATGACCGCGACATATTCCGCCGTGTGCTCGCCCGGTGCGATGGCGACAGCATCCGTGTTCACGCCGGACGCGTCGAGCGCAGCCACCAGCGCGCGCCCATCGGCGTCGTCGCCCACCGCAGACACCAGCGCCACGCGCTCGCCAAGCCGGGCGAGGGTCTCCGCCACGTTGCGGGCCACGCCGCCGAAGCCGGTGCGCCGCTGCCCCGGATTGGACGAGCCCGGAACCGCCGCACCGGACAGCCGGTAGATGCGGTCCACCGTCGCCCCACCAAGTGAGACGAAGCCGCTGTGAGACGTATGACGGCTCATCTGCCGAATCCCGACCTTGCGTGCCTCAGTCCTGTCCGCTGCCGCGCGTGACGGCAAGTCCGGCACTGACCGCTCAGCGATCGGGCCACGATCGAGTGCCGCAGGACGGTTGTCCGAATGTTCCAGAAACGCTTGCAGGAAGCCATCCGCCCCCTGCGATCGCCGGATGCCTGAAAGGCCGCGATGCGATCACATCAGAGGCATGTGCCTCTTTCGAAGTGAGCGCGCTGGTTCTCATGGCCGTCTTCGCGCCATGGATCGCGCCTGCCGACCCTTGTCGCGGCTCGATGATCCGACGGCTTCGCCCCATCGGCACAGAGGGCTTCCCGCTCGGCACGGACGAACGCGGCCGCGACATGCTGACGAGGCTGATCTACGGCGCGAGACTGTCTCTGCTGATGGGCGTTAGCCCGGTGTTCGTCGCCTTCTTCATCGGCTCCGCAATCGGCATCGCGGCCGGCTAGGTCGGCGGCTGCGTCAACGCGATGCCCATGCGCACCATCGACGTGTTCCATGCCTTTCCCTCGGTGCTGCTGGCCATCGCGCTGTCCGGCGCGCTCGGGGCCGGCATCTTCAACGGCCTGCTCTCGCTGACCGTCGTGCTCATCCCGCCGATCGCGCGCATCGCTGAGAGCGTCACGACCTCGGTTCGAAAGATCGACTATGTCGAGGCGGCCCGGGCGTCGGGCGCATCAGCCGTCACCATCGTGCGCGCCCACATCCTCGGCAACGTCATTGGCCCGATCTTCGTCTATGCGACAGGTCTGATCTCGGTGTCGCTGCTGCTCGCCTCGGGGCTCTCCTTCCTCGGCCTCGGCGTCAAGCCGCCGGAGCCGGAATGGGGGCTGATGCTCAACACGCTGCGCAACGCCATCTCCGTCCAGGCCTGGATGGCGGCCCTGCCGGGGGCCGCCATCTTCATCACCGCGGTCTCGTTCAACCTGGTCTCCGACGGCCTGCGCTCGGCGATGGACATCAAGGCATGACGGCCATGCTTGCAGAGCCCACCATGGCCGCCGGCGCGACGCCGGCGGCTCCGGTCCTCTCCGTCGCCGGACTGACGAGGCCTCGTCAGCGGCTCCCGGATTCCGCAATCAGCGCCGCGGCGGACCGAGTTCAGGATAGTCGGCCAGCATCGGCGCGCCATACATCGGCCTCGCCAGCCCCTGATGGCAGGTGGTGCAGAACGCCTTGGCGGCGTCGCCCTCCGGCCCGAGCTTGGCGGCCGGATAGACCGTGTTGAGCGGTGCGAGATAATCGACGTTGATGTCGCGGGTCATGCGGATGCCGTGATAGGCCGTTGCCCGCTGCGGCGGGCTGGATGCCCACGAGCCGAAAGAGCGCGAGTTGTGGCAGAATACGCAGTTCACGCCCAGCCCCTCGGCCATCTGGATCATCAGCGCATGGGTGCGCTCAGCCGTCTGGATCGGCTGGCCCTTCTGGATGGGCAGCGCGGTCAGCGGCGTGACGCGGATCTGCTCGGCCTTCTCGAGCAGCGGCGTGAACGGATCGCTCGGCAGGGACGAGAACGCCACCAACGGGCCAGGCGTGTTCTGGCCATTGCGCCAGCCTGCGAAATGACGCTCGGAGGTCGGCGCGCCGGCGCCCCTGAACCAGGTATAAGCGGGGATTGGCTGACCGCGATGGCAGGTGTAGCAGGTCACGCCGGTCTGCCCGACATGATGAGACCAGTTGGCGTTGATGTGCCGCGTCATCTGCAGCATCCTGCGCGCTGTCTGGTACTGATACTTGCTCTCGTCCGCCATGTTGTTGAGGTTGTGGCAGTAGGAGCAGCCCTGCCCCTCCTCCGAGCCGGCCACGCCGCCGGGCGCGACCCAGGCGGTCATCGCCACCATGATGCGGGTGAATTCGGTTTCGGACAGGTCGCCGAGGACCTTTACGTTCTGATAGATCCGGTCCGCCCTCTCCCCGCCCGGCTCGCCGGGAGGGATGACCTCCGGCGGCTGGTTCCTGTCCCTCAGCGCGGCGATGGTGCGCGGATTGCGCGGAACCTCCATCGCCGTGCCACGGAAACCGACCTGCTCGGTCTCGGGCGGCGGGGCCTCGCAGCCTGCCAGCACAAGACCCGCGCCAAGGCTGACCGCGAGCGCTGAAATCCTCATGAGGCTCGTCATTTGACCGCTCCCGGAAGAAGGCTGGGATCCACAGCGGGGGTGTAGGGCAGCGGGTAGCTGGGAACATACCCGTAATGCTGCGCCCAGAGATACCAGTTGTCGACCACGGTGCCGGTGAGGATGATGCCGATACCGCCGGTGAGCGGTGTCAGCACCGCGAACCACCAGGCCCAGCGATGGATCGACTCCATCGAGGCGTTGAAGCCCATCGTCCAGCGCCAGAACAATGCCCCGCGCTCCGCCGCCGTGCCGCGGTCGACGATCTGCTCGATCTCGCGCTCCGCGCCGTAGCGGGTCGTGGCCAGGATGGTCGCCGCGTGCATGGCGAACAGCATCGTCGAGCCATACAGAAACACGATCGAGAGCGCGTGGAACGGGTTGTAGAACAGGTTTCCGTAGCGGATCGAGAACGCCGTGGTCCAGTCGAGATGGGGGAAGATGCCGAACGGCACCGCCTCGCACCAGCAACCCATCAGGATCGGCCGGATGAAGCCGAGCACGAGATAGAGCCAGATCGCCGAGGCGAAGGCCCACGCCACATGCGTGCCCATGCCGAGCGCCCTCGCCCGGACATAGGTGCGCGCCCACCACAGCAGGATCGAGGCGGTGAGGAAGAAGCCTGCGATCAGCCACCATCCGCCTTCGTTGAGCGGCGGCAGCGACAGGCCATATTTGGCCGGCGGCGGCTCCAGCGCCAGCCAGAAGAGCTGGCGCAGGAACTCCTTCGTGTTCCAGTTCACCGACGCCCACATGTTGAGGCCGATGATCTCGAAGGCGATCACGCCGCAGGCGATCGAGGCCAGACCCAGGTAGCCGAGATAGAATGGCCCGATCTGCGCATCGCCGAGCTTGCCGATCCACCTGTTGTGACCGACGCTCTTGCCGCGCTCGAAGGCCTCGGTCTCGATCGGCACGCCGAGATCGTCGGGGCCGCGCACCTGAACGCGCGTGAAGATGTTCTGGTAGTACAGATCATCGATGAAGCGTGTCGGTTTCATGGGTCAGACTCCCCTTAACCCCAGACCTGAAGGAACCGTGAGCCTCAGCCCCACACCGGAAGGTCGAGCCACCAGGTCCACCACTCAGGCCAGCTGCGGGTCCAGAACGGACCGCTGATGACGATGCACACCGCGCTCCAGAAGCCGGCGGAAAGGGCAAGGAACAGGCCGAGGCGGTGAATGCCCAGGGTCCCGATCGAGTAGCCGATGACATCGCGGAAATAGGCGTTCTCGTGCTCCGGCGTCTTCACCGCCTCGCCCTTCTTCGGGTTGACCGAGGACAGCACAAGGGAGCCGTGCAGCGCGAGCGCCAGCGTGGTGGTGAAGAAGAAGGTCACCGCCAGCATGTGCGCCGGATTGTAGTGGAAATGGAGATACTGGTAGCCGACATTCGACACCCAGTCGAGATGGCTCCAGATGCCGTAGGGGAACCCATGTCCCCAGGCGCCCATCAGGAACGGGCGGATCACCACGAGCGTCACATAGGCGAAGATCGCCACGCCGAAGGCGAAGGGCACATGATAGCCCATGCCGAGCTTTCGGCAGATCTCGACCTCGCGCAGGGCCCAGGACACGAAGGCCCCGATCGCGCAGATCGTGATGATCTGCCAGAAGCCGCCTTCCTTCAGCGGCGCCAGGCCCAGCCCGTATTTCAGATCCGGCGGCGCCACATTGATGGTCCAGGGGTTGAAGACCCCGTCGATCGCGGTCGAATAGAAGATCAGCCCCGTGCCGACCAGGATGAAGAAGAGCCCGGTCACGCCGAAGAACCCGACGTAGAACGGACCAACCCAGAAGTCGAACAGGTCACCGCCCAGCAACGTGCCGCCCCTGACGCGGTATTTCCTCTCGAAGCTCAGCATCGCCATGGCAGGATCTCCCCCGCAGGCAGGGCCCGGACTGCGCGAGCCCCGCAGCGTTCAAGCGAACAAGTGGTGCATGCGAAATCCCGGGGCGCAGCCGCCCATGCGCCCAGTCAGATCGGAAGGCCGACGACGGCGCGTCCCGGGCTTGAGTCGTTTCAGGCCGCCGTGCGGTCGAGCGCCAGGACCGCGACCGTGGTCGGGGCCTTGATCGACATCTCGGCAGCGGCGCGACCCTTGCGCGGCCCCTCGATCCAGTTGAACCGATCCGTGCTGAGCAGGATGAAGTGGATCAGGATCGCAAGCGAGAACAGGAACACGGCCAGCGCCACCAGGACGCGGCGCGGGTCAAACAGGAACCAAATCCGATACATGATGGTCTCCCCTCAGCCGATCAGCGACGCGATCGCGTTGACGCCATCCACGAGGGAGGCGTAGCCATTCACCCCCGGGAACCAGGGACGCCACATCCACACCAGGAAGTGCGCGATGATGGCGATGATCGTGAAGCCGATCATTCCCTGCATGAAGAAGCCGTGGAATTCGCGGGCCTCCTGGTCTGTCAGTCCCGTCAGGGACTGTCTGTTGTCAGCCATGACCTGACACTCCTCTTCTGGCCGAAGCCGTTACCGCGCAAACTCCCGCGCGGCTGGGATGTCGTCGTGGAACCACGATGACCACCTGGCCCGGCTTCGCTGTCGGGCCGGCATCCTTGGGTCGCGCTAGCCCATGAAGGCGAAGGCGAAGGTCGCCTCGCTCATCTTGAGCGCGCGGGAAAACACCGACGCGTCCTCGCCCGTTTGGGGATTGTCGATCGCGGTGAGGCGCGCCACGACCGCAGCCGCCAGGAACAGCGGATAGGTCAGGGCGACCAGCAGCCGGAAGGTTTGTCGCTCGCCACGACGGGCCGCTGCGCGGGAATGCTCGTGTGGAACATCGGTCATGGAACCCTCCTGCCTTGTTACTACCACATGTTACGCATTCTTACAGAGAATTTGTCATTTTAATTTGACTTAAGATCTAAAAATCATGCATAAATACTTAAAAAGAGCCATTTTTTAATTAAATACTTTAGGTCATGAACCTCCAGACAGGACTCCGCGCGCCCTGTCGACGGCGGTGACGGTGACTTCGCCCTCGCCGGCAGCGCGTGCGCCCCGCTCAGCAGCGTCGCGAAGCCGTTTTGCGGCGGAGATGCGCACCAGAACGGGATGCTCCTCGACGATCCGGTCGAGCATCGCCTGCGCGTCCTGGCTCCAGGGCAGCTCGCGGTGCTCGTCCCCCGACAGGCGCGACGGCGTCGCCTCGATCCGGTCCATGTCGGTTGCAAGCGGCAGGATGTGGAACAGCGCGTCGAACAGCGCGTTGCACACCTCCTGCACGAGGTAGGTCGCGCCGGCGTAGCCCATGAACGGCGTGCCGGTGTGGCGGCGGATGATCGCGCCCGGAAACGACGCCGGGATATAGACCGAACGGCAACCGGCCTCGGCCATGTACATCCGCTCGTTGCACGAGCCGAACAGGATGAGCGGCGGCCTGGTCTTCACCGCGTCGCGCACCTGGTCGTTCAGCGTCTTTTCGCCAGCCTTCCTGGCGATCGCGAAGGTGCAGGGCAGGCCCATCTCGTCCTCGAGAAAAAGCCGGACGCCGCGGGTATAGGTCTCGTTCGCGACGATCGCGAAGGACGCGGTCGCGAAGAAATCCTGCGTCACCGAGCGCCACAGATCCCAGAGAGGCTTGATCGTCGTGTGCTTCTCGCGTGCGATGAACGGCTCGGGGTCGAGGCCGGTCAGTTCACCCAGTGTGCGCAGGAAGGCCGTGGTCGAGTGCAGCCCGATCGGCGCCTGCAGATAGGGCCGCTCCAGAGCCTCGCACAGCAGGCGGCCATATTCGCGATACATGCAGATGTTGACCTCGGCCCGGCCGAGCTTGGCGATGTCGGCCAGATGGCTGCCAAGGGGAAAGCAGAGGTTGACCTCGCAGCCGATGCCTTCGACCAGACGGCGGATTTCCGCCAGATCGGACCAGGTGTTGAAGGTGCCGTAGATCGGCCCGATGATGTTGACGCGCGGCTTCTCGCCCTCCTTGCGGGGGGTGGGCGGCGGAACCTTCTTCGGACCGAACTGCTTCCACAGCCAGGCGATGGCGCGGTCCGCCGATTGCCACTGGTCCTCGTCGATGGTGCGCGGCAGGAAGCGCAGGATGCCGGTGCCCTCCGGCGTCACGCCGCCGCCGATCATCTCGGCGATCGAGCCGGTGACCACCACCGACGGCAGGCCCGGATCGAGCGTGCCGTGCGCCCGCTTCATCGCCCCTTCGGTGCCGTGCTGGCCAAGCTCCTCCTCTGCGAGCCCGGTCACGACGATGGGCAGCTCATGGGGCGGCAGCGCATCGGTGTAGTGCAGCACCGAGG
>CAZDUL010000171.1:0-4882 GCA_964508635.1 uncultured Allobosea sp.
CGGCATCCTGGAAGGCATCCCCGTAGCCGCCATGACCAAGTGGAACTGGGCGCTGCTGGGCTCGAAGATGCGCATGATCGGCCCGAACTGCCCGGGCGTCGTCACGGCCGGCGAAAGCAAGATCGGCATCATGCCGGCCAACATCTTCAAGCCCGGCTCGGTCGGTATCGTCTCCCGCTCCGGGACGCTGACCTACGAGGCGGTGTTCCAGACCACGCGGGAAGGTCTCGGGCAAACCACGGCGGTTGGCATCGGCGGCGATCCGGTCAAGGGCACGGAATACATCGACATGCTCGAGATGTTCCTCGCCGACCCGAACACGCAGTCGATCATCATGATCGGCGAGATCGGCGGCTCGGCCGAGGAGGACGCGGCCCAGTTCATCAGGGACGAGGCGAAGAGGGGCCGCAGGAAGCCCATGGTCGGCTTCATCGCGGGTCGCACCGCGCCTCCGGGCCGGCGGATGGGCCATGCCGGCGCGATCATCTCCGGCGGCAAGGGCGGTGCCGAGGACAAGATCGCGGCGATGGAAGCAGCCGGCATCCGTGTCTCGCCGTCGCCGGCGCGCCTCGGCAAGACGCTGGTGGACGTGCTGAGGGGCTGAGAGGCGTCCGCTCGCCGGCGTGCCGTCCCAGGCGGATGACCGCCCGACGAGCAGCAGCGCTGGCGCAGGCGAGGGAGAGGGATCCATTCCCTCGCCGGCATGGCGGAAAATCCGGATCCCTTACCCGCGCCTCGCTCAGCCGGGGATGACATGACAGCTCGGGCGGACAAGGCGACGCGCCAGACAGCGTCGCACATGGAGAGGAAACACACGATGGGTCGCGAACCAGCCAATGACGTCTTCGCGCAGACCTCGTTCCTGTTCGGCGCCAACGCCGCCTATATCGAGGACCTCTATGCCCGCTACCAGGCCAACCCCACGTCGGTGGACGCCGACTGGCAGGCCTTTTTCGGCGCGCTGAAGGACGAGGCGGGCTCCGCCAATCGCAGCGCCTCGTGGAAGCGCCCCAACTGGCCGGTCGCGCCCCGTGGCGAGCTGATCTCGGCGCTGGACGGAAACTGGACGCAGGTCGAGAAGGCGGTCGGCGACACGCTCAAGGGCAAGGCGCAGGCGAGGGGTGTCGAACTCAGCACCGCCGATGTGATGCAGGCCACCCGCGACTCCGTGCGCGCGCTGATGCTGATCCGCGCCTACCGCATGCGCGGCCACCTGCACGCCAGGCTCGATCCGCTCGGCATCGACCCGCCCAAGACCCATGAGGAGCTCGATCCGGCGTCCTACGGCTTCTCGCCCGCCGATCTCGACCGCAAGATCTTCATCGACCACGTGCTCGGCCTGGAGTTCGCGACCGTCCGCGAGATGGTCGCCATCCTGGAGCGCACCTACTGCCAGACCATCGGCGTCGAGTTCATGCATATCTCCGATCCGGCCCAGAAGGCCTGGATCCAGGAGCGCATCGAGGGTCCGGACAAGGAGATCGCCTTCACCAGGGAAGGCAAGCGGGCGATCCTGAACAAGCTGGTCGAGGCGGAAGGCTTCGAGAAGTTCATCGACCTGAAGTATACCGGCACCAAGCGTTTCGGGCTCGACGGCGGCGAGTCGCTGATCCCGGCGCTGGAGCAGATCATCAAGCGCGGCGGCAATCTGGGCATGCGCGAGATCGTGCTCGGCATGGCCCACCGCGGCCGCCTCAACGTGCTCACCCAGGTGATGGGCAAGCCCCATCGGGCCCTGTTCCACGAGTTCAAGGGCGGCTCCTTCGCGCCCGATGACGTCGAGGGCTCGGGCGACGTGAAGTATCATCTCGGCGCGTCCAGCGACCGCGAGTTCGACGGCAACAGGGTGCATCTCTCGCTGACGCCGAACCCGTCCCATCTCGAGATCGTCAATCCGGTCGTGCTCGGCAAGGTTCGCGCCAAGCAGGATCAGCACAACGACATCGTCGAGCGCTCGAAGGTGCTGCCGCTGCTGATCCATGGCGATGCGGCCTTCGCCGGGCAGGGCGTGGTCGCGGAATGTTTCGGCCTGTCGGGGCTCAAGGGTCATCGCACCGGCGGCTCGATTCACTTCATCATCAACAACCAGATCGGCTTCACCACCTATCCGCGCTATTCGCGTTCCTCGCCTTACCCGTCCGACGTGGCGAAGATGGTCGAAGCGCCCATCTTCCACGTCAACGGCGACGATCCGGAGGCGGTGGTCTTCGCCGCCAAGGTCGCAACCGAGTTCCGGCAGAAGTTCCACAAGCCCGTCGTGATCGACATGTGGTGCTATCGCCGCTTCGGTCACAACGAGGGCGACGAGCCGGGTTTCACCCAGCCGGTGATGTACAAGAAGATCCGCGCCCACCGCACCACGCTGGAGCTCTACAGCGACAAGCTGAAGGCCGAGGGCGTCGTCACCGACGCCGAGATCGACGCCATGAAGGCGGATTGGAGGGCGAAGCTTGAGGCCGAGTTCGAGATCGCATCGGGCTACAAGCCGAACAAGGCCGACTGGCTCGACGGCAAATGGGCAGGGCTCAAGGCCATCAAGGAGGATGCAGACGATCCGCGCGCCGGCACCACCGGCGTGTCGGCGGCGACGCTGCGCATGATCGGCGAGAAGATCACGGCGGTCCCGGCCGGGTTCAACGTCCACAAGACCATCCAGCGTTTCCTCGACAACCGGCGCAAGGCGATCGAGACGGGCGAGGGTCTTGACTGGGCGACCGCCGAGGCGCTGGCCTTCTGCTCGTTGCTGCTGGAAGGGCATCCCGTGCGTCTCTCCGGCCAGGATTGCGAGCGCGGCACCTTCTCCCAGCGCCATTCGGTCCTGATCGACCAGGAGACGGAGGCCCGCCACACCTCCTTCAACCATATCAGGGAGGGGCAGGCCCGCTACGAGGTCATCAACTCGATGCTCTCGGAGGAAGCGGTGCTCGGCTTCGAATACGGCTACTCGCTGGCCGAGCCCAACGCGCTGGTCTGCTGGGAGGCCCAGTTCGGCGACTTCGCCAATGGCGCGCAGGTTGTCTTCGACCAGTTCATCTCGTCGGGCGAGCGCAAGTGGCTGCGCATGTCGGGCCTCGTCTGCCTGTTGCCGCACGGCTATGAAGGCCAGGGGCCGGAGCATTCCTCCGCCCGCCTCGAACGTTTCCTGCAGATGTGCGCCGAGGACAACATGCAGGTGGCCAACTGCTCGACGCCGGCGAGCTACTTCCACATCCTGCGCCGGCAGCTGAAGCGCGATTTCCGCAAGCCGCTGATCCTGATGACGCCCAAGTCGCTCTTGCGTCACAAGCGCTGCGTCTCCGATCTGAAGGACATCGCCGAGGGTTCGACCTTCCACCGCGTGCTGCGCGACGACGCGGAGACCCGCAAGGGCGAAGCGATCAAGCTCGTGAAGGACGCCAAGATCCGCCGCGTCATCCTGTGCTCCGGCAAGGTCTATTACGATCTCTACGAGGAGCGCGAGAGGCGCGGAATCGATGATGTCTACCTGCTGCGTGTCGAGCAGCTCTATCCGTTCCCGCTGAAGTCTCTCGCGAACGAGCTTGGCCGATTCAAGGGTGCCGATGTGCTGTGGTGCCAGGAGGAGCCCAAGAACATGGGCGCATGGAGCTTCGTGGAGCCCTATCTGGAATGGGTGCTCGGCACCGCCGGCTCGAAGGTCAAGCGTGCCCGCTATTGCGGCCGCCCGGCCTCGGCAGCCACCGCGACGGGCCTGATGTCCAAGCACCTCGCACAGCTCAAGGCCTTCCTCGAGGAAGCCTTCGCCGGCTGAGCCGAGACCAGCATCTTATCTGAAGGGGGAAGCCGACATGGCGACCGAAATCCGCGTTCCGACCCTGGGCGAGTCGGTGTCCGAAGCCACCATCGGCAAATGGTTCAAGAAGCCCGGCGAAGCCATCAAGGCCGATGAGCCCCTGGTCGAGCTGGAGACCGACAAGGTCACGCTCGAGGTCAACGCGCCGGCTGCGGGCGTACTCGGCGAGATTGTCGCCAGGGAAGGCGAGACGGTTGGCGCCAATGCGCTGCTCGGTGTGATCGCCGACGGCGGCGGTGCCGCCGTTGTCGCCCCGACCGCCAATCCCGAGGCGCCCAAGCCGGCTCCCGCGCCCGCTCCCGCGGCGCAGGCGGCAACCAGGGCCGCCGACAGCGGGCCGGCCGTGAGCCGGCTTGCGGCCGAAAGCGGCATCAATCCGGCTGCGGTGCCGGCAACGGGCAAGGATGGCCGCGTCACCAAGGGCGACATGCTCGCCGCCATTGCGTCCGGTTCAGCGGCGCAGCAAGCCGCCACGCCAATGCTCGCTTCGCCGCCGGTTGCGGTGCGCGCGCCGGTCTCCGTCGATGACGCCGCGCGCGAGGAGCGCGTCAAGATGACGAAGCTGCGCCAGACCATTGCGCGCCGCCTCAAGGATGCCCAGAACACCGCCGCCATGCTGACGACCTTCAACGAGGTCGACATGGGCCCGGTGATGGCACTGCGGAACCAGTACAAGGATCTGTTCGAGAAGAAGCACGGCGTGAAGCTCGGCTTCATGGGCTTCTTCGTGAAGGCCTGCGTCCAGGCGCTCAAGGAACTTCCCGCCGTCAACGCCGAGATCGACGGCACCGACATCGTCTACAAGAACTATTACCACATCGGCATCGCGGTCGGCACCGACAAGGGTCTCGTCGTGCCGGTGGTTCGCGATGCCGACCAGCTCGGCCTCGCCGGCATCGAAAAGACCATCGCCGACTTTGGCAGGCGCGCCCGCGAGGGCGTGCTCAGGATCGAGGAGATGCAGGGCGGGACTTTCACCATCACCAATGGCGGGATCTACGGCTCGCTGATGTCGACGCCGATCCTGAATGCGCCGCAATCCGCCATTCTCGGCATGCACAAGATCCAGGA
>CAZDUL010000172.1:0-5573 GCA_964508635.1 uncultured Allobosea sp.
GCGCTGATCGGGGCTTCGGCCACGGCCTCGGGCGTGGCCGAAGCCCCGATCAGCGCGCCGCTCAGCAACATGCCGGTGGCGACCAGCGCGTCCGACGGCGCGGTCCAGCGCCGCAAGCTCCCCGCCACCGCCGATGCCAGCATGGCGCCGGTCAGCCAGGCTGCGGGCACGCCCGCCAGATGCGCTGCAAGACCGCCGGCGGCTGCCACGGCAAGCAAGCGAGCATCGTCCGCCAAGCGCGGCAGAGACAAAGACGAGGACAGGACATGGCGCGGGCTCATCCGTGGATCGGGCTATCCCGTCCTGTTGGGGGACTGGAGATTCGACCAATGAACGACGCCGTCGATCTTGTCATCCCGCACGCAAGCGGTCACTGCATGACCGCTGGTCATGGCCGTCGTTCCGGTGCCGGTCGATCGCAACGGACAGTGCGCGAGCGCGCATGCGGTCCTTCCCGTTGCGGTTTTTCGACACCTGCGGCTGCCGAACCGGTCAGCATTTCCAATGCGCGAGCGGCTCTCCGGGCGCTGCAACCTCTGGGGATCGCAGCTCGGGGCCGTTCGCCGATGAGGGGCCGCTGCCTGCCTGAACGGTCAGGCGCGATCCGGCGCCCGGCCTGGTCTCGGGGGAGCCAGGCCGGGCGCCTTCTGATCGTTGCGTCTGACGAGCGGATTGCGCTCGTGCCGGAAGCATGACGACGAGGAAGAGATGGGTTCGAACGCGCCGGTCAGGCGATCAGCTTGAGCAGATCGGCCGTCAGCGGCTTGCGCACGATCGGAACGCCCTCGATCCCACGCAACGCGTCGCGGATCGCCGGGCTCGACAAGCCGGATATCACGATGATGCGGGTCGCGGCCTTGCTTTGCCGAACGGACTTGACGAGCTCTTCGCCACGACCGTCAGGCAGGTCGAGATCGACGAGGATGCAGTCGCCGCTTGAGACGACGCCGTCGCTGCGGAAGCTGCGCAGGTCCGGATAGGTTGCAACCGCAGCGCCGGTGCTCTGGCAGAGCTCGGCAAGGGCGTCACGCACGCCCGCGTCGTCTTCCACGATGTGGATCGTCCTATCCGCGGCCAATGTGCCCTCGTCCGCAATGAAATCCGCGGAGCGGTCTAACAGCCGCAGGACATTCTGCAATCCAGCCTAATACCTAAGGGCGTGCACGATCAGCGCACGGGTTCCCGCTGCTGCAGCCCATCGCGATAGACCAGACGCACCAGTTCCGCCGTGTTGCGCACCTTCAGCTTTTCCATGATGCGCGCGCGATGGACCTCGATGGTGCGTGGGCTGATGCCGAGCATCCGCCCCGCTTCCTTGTTCGAGGCGCCGCCGACGATCTGCTCAAGCACGTCGATCTCGCGGGCGGTGAGGCTTTCATGGCCCCTGAACGCAGGCAGTCGACCTTCGCCCAGGATCGGCGGGACGACAGAGCTCTTGGACATGGCCTCGCGGACCCGCTTGAGAACCATCTCCGCATCGAACGGCTTCTCGATGAAATCGTAGGCGCCATGCTTCATCGCCTGGACGGCCATGGGCACATCGCCACGGCCGGAAATCATGATGATCGGGGCGCGGTAAGCGGCACCACCGATCGCTTCCAGGATGTCGAGGCCGGACCGCCCCGGCATGTGCACGTCCAACAGCACGCAACCCGGCTTCAGACGCGTCGAATCCACCACGAAGGCGTCGCCGTCAGCATAGGCCGTGACCTTCAGGCCATCCATCTGCAGCAGGATGCCGAGCGCATCCCGCACCGAGGCGTCATCGTCGACAACCACCACGTCGAGATCGAAGTTCTGGAAAACCTGATTCATCGTGGGGGCCTCCTTTCCTTCTGGGCGTCAGCTCTTTTCTGCGCTGGCGGCGGCCTGCATCGGCAGCGCGTTGGCGCTGTCATGGTCCCGCTCGGCATCCACAGCTGCCATTGGCAAGCGGACGGTGAAGCGCGCGCCCGTTCCATGCCCGCCGGGCTCGACGACGAGCTCCCCCATATGGCTCTGGATGATGGCGCGCGAAATGCTCAGTCCAATCCCCATCCCGTGTTTGCCGTTGCTGCGGAAGGCCTGGAAGAGCGTGTCCATACGCTCAGGCGGAATGCCGGGTCCGTTGTCGGCAACACTGAAGCAAACGGTATCGTGGTCGCGCCAGGTGCGCACGGTAACGGTCGGCGTCGGCTGCTCCTGGCAGGCGTCGATGGCGTTGCGCACGAGGTTGAGGACAACCTGCTGGATCTGCACCGGGTCGATGAGCACGCTCGGCAACCCGGCCTCGGAGAGCCGCTGAAGCCGAACCTTGCGGCTGTGACCCAGCAGGGCCAGTTCGAGCGCCTCGTCAACGACCTGTGACAGATCAACCCGTCGCCGCTCGGGCGCACGCTTCTCCACAAGCTGGCGCACGCGCTGGATGATCGATCCCGCGCGGTGCGCCTCGCGCATGGCCTTGGACAGGATCTCCATGGCGCGCATGCCTGCCCCCGAAGGGCGAGCCTCGGACTTCTCCAGTTCACGCTGCAGCGCCTGAAGATACAGCATGATGGCCGTAAGCGGCTGGTTGAGCTCGTGCGCAAGGGCCGAACCCATCTCGTCGAGGGCCGAGACGCGCGTCATCCGCATCAACTCGGCCTGCGCCGTTGCCAGGCGCCGCTCGGTTTCCTTGCGGGCCGACAGATCGCGCAGAACCCCAATAAACTGGCGCCCGTTCGGCGTGATGGCCTCGCCAACCGAAAGATCGAGCGGAAACAGGGAACCGTCCCGTCGACGCCCCTCCACCTCACGCCCGATGCCGATGACCCGTCTTTCGCCCGTGGCGCGGTAACGTTGAACGTAGAGGTCGTGCTGGTCGGCGTGCTCCTGCGGCATCAGGATTCGGATATTCTCGCCAATGACCTCGCTTGCAGCATAGCCGAACAGGTCTTCGCAGGCCTTGTTGAAGATCAGGATGCGCGCCGCCTCGTCCATGACGATGATCCCGTCAGGGGCGGTTTCGAGCACGCTTTCCAGACGCGCTTCGGAGACCGTGGGGCGTCGCGCCGCCTGCATCTTGCAAATCCGGGCGTCCAATTCAAAACGTCTATAACGATTGAATTGACTTCATCCGCACGAAAAACGCAAGCCTTCGCCAGCGGCAGCGTGCTGCCGCACCTGCGGCCTCGGGGCAGGCCAGCGGCAGCCCGACGGTGCTCTGCCGCCGGTTTCATGACCGCGCAGGGCCGAACGCTTCAGGCGTCAGTCGAACCGGATGTGCAGCAGCCGCGATGTCATCGAGAGGGGATCGGGGCTTCGGCGTGTTGCGCACAGGCGCGATACAGGGCGTGCGTGACAATCGCCGCCGCATAGCGGCGATCGTCGCAGATTTGTGACGTCGATATCAAGGCGACAGGGCCGGATGCCGCCCTCGCCTCAGCCGTACATGTCGGCGATGATGCCGGCATACCAGCCCATGTTCTCGGCCTGAGTCTCCCGGCGCAGCTCAGGGCTTTCGCCCGTCTTCGAGATGAAGGGCGTGACAGAGGCAATCTTGCCGTCCTGCGGCGCGAATGTGCCGCCAACCTTCACTGCATCGTCGGTCTGGATCAGGCTCCAGCAGGTGTTGGTATAACGGGCGGGGAAAGTGCGCGAACCTGTCAGCTCGCCGCGGATCATCAGGGCCGCAACCTTGGCCTGGCTGTTCGCCGAGAAGGCGGATTTCGGCATGTCGCCCGCGATCGCGGCGTCGCCCAGCACATAGATGTTGGGATCCATCGCCGACTTCATGCTCTCGGGAAGGATCGGGCAGTAGCCGGTCTGGTTCACGAGCTGCGCGTCCCGCGCGATCGCTCCAGCCCATTGCGCCGGAATGACGTTGACGAGTGCAGCGTTCCTGTAGGTCTCGAAGCCGGTCACCACCGTTCCGGTGCTCGGATCGACCGATTTCAGGCCGTCATGGACCTTGGGGCCGAGCCACTCGATCATGCCGGGGTAGTACTTCTCCCAGCCTTCCTGGAACAAGGCCTGTTTGGAGAAGCTCTCCTTGGGGTCGATGATGAAGATCTTGGAATTCGTCTTGCCGGCCTTCTGCAGCGCATGCGCCATCATCGAGACACGCTCGTAAGGTCCGGGCGGGCAGCGGAACGGATTGGGTGGCGCGATCATGACGATGACGCCGCCGTTCGGCACCGCGTCCAGCCTCGCCTTCAGCAGCCGTGTCTGGGCGCCAGGTTTCCAGGCATGGGGCATCACCTCTTCGGCAGCCTGCGACCACCCTGGCACGGAATCGTATTTCAGATCGATGCCGGGCGAGAGCACCAGCCGATCATAGCCGAGGCGGTCGCCGCTCGCGAGCACAACCTCCTTCCTGTCGCGATCGACCCGCACGGCGCGCGCCTGCACCACCGAAACGCCGCCTGCCTTCAGGCGGTCAACCCGGTGGACGATGGAGTCATAGTCCCGGAAGCCGCCAAGGTAGAGGTTCGAGTGAAAACACGTCTGATAGGCCGCATTCTCGTCGATCAACGTGACGCCGATCTTGCCCTCGCTGTCCTTGGCGATGTAGCGCGCTGCGGTCGCGCCGCCGGCGCCGCCACCCACAACCACCACACGCGGGCGGGCCGGCTGGGCGATCACGGCGGGGGACAACACGGCCATAGCGCCTGCTGCCGAGGCTGCACCCGCAAGGAACTGACGTTTGGTGACTGACATGTTTCCTTCCCCTCCTGGCGCCAATCTGGTCGTGGCGCTTGCCTGATGACCTAGCCGATCTTGATGTAAGCGTAGCCCTTGCTCTGGAGCGCCGCAATCGTCGCCACGCCCGAGGGCACGAAGGAGATGAAACTGTCCTTGCGCACCTTGCCCTTGTCGAGATTCAGCCGCTGGAACGTGATCTCGCACAGATGAACGTTCAGCCCGTTCTTGGCCACGTCAGCGATCCGCGGAAAGATCTGCGGCACCATCACCTCGTCCTTCCAGATCGTTCCGTCGAGCGTCTCCAGGAAGAACTTCACCCCTTGGCCATGCGCAACGAGGGCAAGTTGCAGGTCGAGCGGATTGCCGTAGGCGGAGTAGTGATTCGAGATGTTCTGCAACATCTGCACGAAGCGCGGTGCTTCACCGAAATCGCAGTGATAGAGGCAGGCGACATCTGCCTCCTTCTTCAAATCGGCCAGAGACAACTCGCGCGGCCCTGCGGTTGCGCGCGTGAAAGTCGCCGAGACACCGCCGATTGCCGCAGCGCCCAGGATCATTCGTCGGTCCAGCGACATGTTCAGGCCCTCCCGTTGTCGACGTCTGGCTCGATCCCTCATGGCTTGGGCTTGATCGAGGCGAAGAAGGCGGCCAGCGCCGCCAACTCCTCGTCTGAGAACTTTCCGGCGATGGTCTGCATCACCGAATTCTCACGAACCTTCTTGCGGTAGCTGTCCATGATGGCGATGAAGCTGGCTTCATCAACCCCGACGATGGCCGGCACCCCGCCGACGACCCGTCCCGACAGCTGATGGCAGGTCACGCACTCGGCCGAAAGATACTCGCCGAGCGCACGGTCCCCGCCGGCTGCAGTGGCCGGCGTTGAACAAGCCGTCGCATGGGCGAGCACGGCG
>CAZDUL010000173.1:0-36657 GCA_964508635.1 uncultured Allobosea sp.
TCTGGAGGTGGACTACGATTTGTCGAACGTGATGTTCGTGACCACGGCGAACACGCTCAACATCCCGCCGGCGTTGCTCGACCGCATGGAGGTGATCCGGATCGCCGGCTACACGGAAGAGGAGAAGATCGAGATCGCGAGGGGGCATCTGATCCCCAATGCGATCTCCAAGCACGGGCTGGACAGCAAGGA
Organism: uncultured Allobosea sp.; assembly: GCA_964508635.1. Lineage (GTDB taxonomy): Bacteria > Pseudomonadota > Alphaproteobacteria > Rhizobiales > Beijerinckiaceae > Allobosea. Next base: position 193 of record CAZDUL010000173.1, read on the forward strand.
GTGGACCCTTACGGACGAGGCCTTGCAGCTTCTCATCCGCCGCTACACCCGCGAGGCGGGCGTGCGCAACCTGGAGCGCGAGATCTCCAACACGGTGCGCAAGGGCGTGAAGGACATCCTTCTGAACAAGAAGAAGAAGGTCACCGTGACGCCCGCCGTGATCGAGGAGTATCTCGGGCCGCCGAAGTATCGCTATGGCGAGGCTGAAAGCGAGGATCAGGTCGGCGTGGTCACCGGGCTTGCCTGGACCGAAGTGGGCGGCGAACTGCTCACCATCGAAGGCCTGATGATGCCCGGCCGCGGCAAGATGACCGTGACGGGCAACCTGCGTGACGTGATGAAGGAGTCGATCTCGGCGGCGGCGTCCTATGTCCGGTCGCGCTCGCTCGATTTCGGCATCAAGCCGCCGCTGTTCGACAAGCGCGACATCCACGTGCACGTGCCGGAGGGCGCGACGCCGAAGGATGGCCCGTCCGCGGGCATTGCGATGGCGACCGCGATCGTGTCGGTGCTGACCGGAATTCCGGTGCGCCGCGACGTGGCGATGACGGGCGAGGTGACGCTGCGCGGTCGCGTGCTGCCGATCGGCGGGCTGAAGGAGAAGCTGCTGGCGGCCATGCGTGGCGGCATCAAGACCGTGCTCATCCCCGAGGAGAACGTGAAGGACCTCGCGGACCTGCCGAAGTCGGTGAAGAGCGCACTGGAAATCGTGCCGGTTTCGCGCATGGATCAGGTGCTGGAACATGCCCTGACCGCACAGCCCCAGCCGGTCGAGTGGGACGAGTCAGCCGAAGAGGCAACGCGCGCTCCCGTTCCCCAGGAGGAGGAGGGCGCCGGCGCTGTTGCGCACTGAGGGAGCATCGACACATCCGCGCCTGTGGTGTGGACTGTCGCTGCGCGCCCGCCGGCGTCTGTCGGCGGGCTTGTCCCGCGGGGCGCCCGATCGCGCGCAGGAAGCTGACCGACGGTGGGCCAGTCCGGGTTCCGGCCATTGGGTCGGGGCGCTGGTTGTGGGCTCGGTTGTCCGTCCGGGGGGGCTCTGATAGACATGTCGCCCGCGGGTGTCGGACAGCCGGCGTTCGGTCGGGCGGTTAGCTCAGTCGGTAGAGCATCTCGTTTACACCGAGAGGGTCGGCGGTTCGAGCCCGTCACCGCCCACCACCTCGCCCCGCAGGAGCGATGCGCGATGAGGCATCCGGCATGAGGCAGGGCTGGCGCGGCTGGGGGGCTTCCTCGCTGCCGGTGATGGCGCTGTCGGTCATGCTCGGCGCCGGGCCGGCCTCGGCCATGCAGTTCAGGATCGAGGAACTGCCCGCTGCGCAATGTCCACGTGGCGGATGCCCTGCCGTGATCGTGGCATCCGGCGAAATAGGGCTCGACTCCGACACCGACTTCCTCCGTTTCGTCGGGCGTGAGGTCGCCGGGCGCCGGGTTGCGAGCACGATCCTGCTCTCGTCGCCGGGCGGCAACCTGCTCGGCTCGCTCAAGCTCGGCATCGTGCTGCGGCAACTCGGGTTCTCGATCATGGTCGGACAGATCAGCGAGGGCTCTCTCAAGGCGGCCCGCTGCTATTCCGCGTGCGCCTATACGCTGGCGGGCGGGCGAACGCGCATCGTGCCTTCGGGCAGCGAGGTCGGCGTCCACCGCGCCTGGGTCAAGGATTTCGAGCAGCGCGACATCGCCGGAACGGGGCTGATCAACCCGAAGTCTCCGGCAACCGGCGCGACGCCGGTGATCCGGCGCTATCTCAAGACCATGGGTGTCTCCGGCGAGCTCGTTGCGTTGGCTGACGGCACGCCAAGCTCCGAGATCCGCGTGCTGACGCCAGCCGAGCTGTCGCGCTTTCGCCTTGTCAAGCGCGAACACAGGGCCAGGCGTCGCAGCGATTGAAGCCGGGCGCGCGGCTGCCTCCGCTGTCGGCGGTTCGCATCCGCTTGACCGCCGCTGAGGGGCTGAGCATGGTCACGGCGCTGGTTCCGGGAATCGCAAAGCAGATTTCAGCCATGAGGCAGGGGGAGCGACGATGCGCGCAGGCATGAGCAAGGCTGTTGGAACTGCCGCGGGGCTGCTGGTGCTGTCGATCGGCGTCGCCGCATCGGCGCAGGCCGCTTCCATCGGCAGCGGACCGGCGGCGGAACGGCGCATACAGCCCTATTCGGCGATGCTGCCGTCCTGCGAGTCGGGCGAGGTTCTCGGCTTTGTGAAGGAACGCTTCGCATCCCGTGAGGGTGCCTTCTGGGCATCGCCCCTGCAGATCGAGGGCTTCGATCGCGTGCGGCAGACCGGCCTTCGCAGCTGGGGCCCTTCCTTCGTGCCGCGGCGCTTCTGCACGGCGAGGGCGCATCTGTCCGACCGAAAGGTCAGGCAGGTGAATTACTACGTGCGCGAGACCATCGGGGCCTTCGGGAACGGCTGGGAGGTGATCTGGTGCGTCGTCGGCCTCGATCGGCATCGCACCTACGCGCCGGGTTGCGAGCAGGCGACGCCCTGGAACTGACGGCGCTCAGGACTGCCCGATGCGCTTCCTCGCCGCTGCCCTTGCGGTTCTGGCCGTGATGGCTCCCGCCGTTGCCGACGAGCGGGTGGTGCGCGGCGGGCCGGCGGGATCGTTCGACTTCTACGTTCTGGCGCTGTCCTGGTCGCCGGGCTTCTGCGCGGTCGAGGGCGACGAGAAAGGCCGTGATCAGTGCCGGCCGGGCAGCGGCGCGGGCTTCGTCGTGCATGGGCTATGGCCGCAGTTCGAGCGCGGCTATCCGATCGAGTGCGGGCCGGCCGGACGCACGCCTTCGCGCGCGGCGATGGAGGTTGCGCGCAGCGTTTTCCCGGAGGAGGGGCTCGCACGCCACCAATGGCGCAAGCACGGCACCTGCGCCGGAGGCAGCCCGACGGACTACTTCAACGACACCCGCCGTGCCCGCGACGCCGTGGTCATCCCCGATGCCCTGAAACGGGTGGAGCGGGCACAGAGATGGTCACCGATCGACATCGAACGGGCTTTCATTGCCGCCAACCCCGGGCTGCGGGCCGACATGATGGCCGTGGCCTGCCGGCGCGACCAGCTTCAGGAGGTGCGGCTGTGCTTCACCCGCGACCTGCGCAGCTTTCGCACTTGCCCCGAGGTGGATCGCGGCGGTTGCCGCACGCGCGAGATCACCGTCGCACCCAAGCGCTGAGCCCTTGCCGATGAAGACCAGCCGATGAACTACCGGCACGCCTTCCATGCCGGCAACTTTGCCGACGTGTTGAAGCACGCCGTGCTGGCATGGTGGATCGCCTATCTGCAGCACAAGCCCCAACCCGTCCGCGTCATCGAGAGCCACGCCGGGGCGGGGCTTTACGATCTCGCCGGCGAGGCCGCCATGCGGACGGGCGAATGGAGCGAAGGCGTCGGCCGTATGGCGGCCCCGTTCGATGCGCGGGTCGAGGCGTTTCTGGCGCCGTACCGGCGTAGCCTTGCGCCTTTTGGCTGGAGTGAAGGGGGCGGTCGGCTCTACCCCGGTTCGCCGCTGATCGCGGCGGGGATGCTGCGTGCTGACGATCGCTACCTGGCTGCCGAGCGCCACGCCGAAACGGCTCGCCTGCTGGCCGATGCGCTGGCCGAGCGCCATCCGCGAGACGGACGTCTCAAGGTGCTGGCCCGCGACGGATGGGAGGTCGTCAAGGCGGCTGTGCCGCCGCCGGAGCGGCGCGGACTGGTGCTGGTTGACCCGCCCTTCGAGGCTCCCGATGAGTGGACGGTGCTCGCCGATACCCTGCGTCGCGCCGTCACCACATGGCCGACGGGCGGCTTTCTCGTCTGGTATCCGCTGAAGAACCCGCGGCAGGCGGACGCTCTGTGCGAGGATATGGCGAAGATGTTCGCGCGTGTCGGCCTTCGCAGCGCCATGCGCCTCGAACTGCTGGTGGAAGACCTTGCCACCGCGACTCGGCTCGCCGGTTGTGGGCTTCTGGCGATCAACCCGCCCTGGACGCTGGCCGACGAGGCTGGGCATGTTCTGCCGGCGCTGGCCGAGCGTCTGGCGCGGGGCGGCAAGGCCGGCTATCGCTGCGAGACGGTCGGCTGATGCCTCGGCGCTGCCGCTGGTCGATTGCTCCAACACAAAGGCAGGTCATCCATGATGCAGCTCCGCTCGAACGCCGCTTCCCCCTTCGGCCGCAAGGTCAAGATCGCCGCCGCCCTGGTCGGCCTGCAGGAGCGGATCCGCATCGTCGAGGCGGACACCAACGATCCCAACGAGCCACTGCGGCAGCAGAATCCGCTCGGCAAGATCCCGACGCTGGTGCTCGAGGACGGCCAGACGCTGTTCGACTCGCGCGTGATCGTCGAGTACCTTGATCATCTGGCGGGTGGCGGACGGCTGCTGCCGGTCGGCGAGCGGCGTTTTCCGGTCCTGCGTCTGCAGGCGCTGGCTGATGGGTTGTGCGATGCAGCCTTGCTGCAGGTCTATGAAGGGCGCTGGCGCAAGCCCGAGCATCATGACGCGCGCTGGCTGGAGCATCAGGCCGGCAAGGTTGACCGCGCGCTCGCCGTGCTCGAGGCACAGCCGCCGGAACTGGGCGAATTCCTCGACATCGGCCATGTCGCGGTGGCCTGCGCGCTGGGTTATCTCGATCTGCGCTTCGCAGGGACATGGCGCGCCACGCATCCGAAGCTGCTGGCCTGGCTCGATGCCTTCGCGGCGCGCGTGCCCGCCTTCGAGCAGACCAGGCTCAAGCCCTGAGCGGCGCACCCCCGTCAGGCAAAACGGCGGCGCGGTATCCACGCGCCGCCGTCCTGCTGTCTTGAAAGCGGTTTCGCAGGGGCCGAGGCGATCAGAACTTGTAGTTCACGCCGGCGCGCACGATCGTGCCGTTGTTCTGCACCCGGCCCTGGTAGGCGACACCGGTCGCATTCGCTGCTGCGTTGAGCGGGGCGGCGGTGATCGTCTTGCGGCCGAGGTCATAGTAGAGGCCCTCGAGCTTCGCGGTCCAGTTGTTGGTGATGGCGTATTCGAGGCCACCACCGGCCGCCCAGCCCACGCGCACGCTGTCGGACGAGCCGCCCCAGAGCGGGCCGCCCGCGCCGGCCGCCGTCGACACCGCCAGCGCCGTATCGAAGCTGCCGTAGGCGAGACCGCCGGTGGCGTAGATCATGAAGCGATCGGCCGCGAAGCCGAGACGCGCACGCAACGTGCCGAGATAGCCGTCGTCGCGACCGGCAGAGGTGATCAGCCCGCCCGAGCCGAGGAACGAGGTCGACCGGCCGGTCCACGCATACTGCAGGTCGGTCTCGATGCCGAACACCGCCTGGCCGACCTGCCAGTTGTAGCCGATCTGACCGCCGCCGACGAATCCGTCCCCGCCGACGCGCAGCGAGGCCGGGACACCGCCGCCCGGAATGAGGGCGACGAAGCCGGGCGTCCCGATCGTGTTCACGTTGTTGCGGTTGAAGCCGTAGCCGGCGTTCAGACCCGCGTAGAACCCGGTCCAGGTGAAGGCCGGCGGAATGACCGGTGCCGCCACGGGGCCCTTGCGGACAGGCAGATCGGCGGCGAAAGCGGCGCCGGTCATGGCGATTGCGGCAACGCCTGCCAACAGGAACTTCTTCATCTCACACTCCATCGTGTTTCGAGGTCGCCGGCAGAAACCTCCGGCTGTTCGATCCGCCAACCGTATACGCGGCTGGCAAACAAATGGCTGTCGCCCTGAAGTCACATCCTCGATCTGCCATGTGGCAACATCTGGCGAGAATGTGGCATCCATATGGCAACCGATTAATAATCATTTAATAAGGTTGCAGCCTGAATGCTTGAATCAGAAATGAAGATTCAGGCCGCCTCGGAGAACGTTGTTCACCGGCTCGGAGGAGATAGGTCCGGAGCCTGTCGGAAATCGGGTCCTGGCGTAGTTATATCGCAAATATTCTGCACGCGCGGAAATGTTCTCGGTCAGCATGACCTCAGCCCCGGCGCCGAACACCGTGCCGGTTCGTGTGCGCGAGGCTCGTCCGACAGGGCTGGAGGCGCTGAAATTGGAGACTGCGCCGCCAAGCGTGCCGTAGACCATGACCCGATCGAAGCTGTAGCCCAGCCGGCCGCGGATGCTTCCGTTGACGCCTTGCGAAAACTTCGTGCCAAATCCGGTATGCCGGGATGTGGTGGCGCCGACATCCGACTCGACGCCGGCGACGATCCGGTCGAACTGGCCGTTGACACCAAGCTGCAAGCCACCCGCGAGGCCGGACGTGTTGACCGGGGCGGTGCGGCCGATCGCTCCGCCGGCATGGGCACCGACATAGACGCCCTGCCATTTCGGCGACCGGCCTTGCGCGAGGGCCGCGGTCGACAGGGTCATCAATCCGGCGCTGATCGCGAGCATCAGCAACGGCAGCGCGGCGACCGGAAGCGTGCGAAAGCGCAGGGTCATGTTCACCACCCGACAAGGTTATCGAGCGGTGTTGTCGGGCGGGTGCGCTTAGCGCCCGCTTAGGAAACGTGGTAAATGCCCGTTAGGGTTGAGACTTCCTGAAAGCTGCAGCGAGGCCGGACATGCCCCGAGGGCGACCCGGAGAGAGGGTCTTGCGGCTGACCGGAGGCCATAATCCGATTGATGCGGATGGCGCGGGCGACGGGGCTCGAACCCGCGACCTCCGGCGTGACAGGCCGGCACTCTAACCGACTGAGCTACGACCGCGCTGCAATCTTGCGCCGGCGTTGCGGCCGGCGAAGTGCGGCGGGATTACGGGACCGGGCCGGGGCTGTCAAGCGCGTTCGCTGGCATGCCAACGGGTTCGCGCCCGAACCCTACCAGCTTCGCCGTGGGCCCACATCGACATGGACGAGACCGTTCCAGTAGAGCTTGTGACCGCCCGTTTCCGGCAGGGTCTTGACGAATTCGAGCACGTTGCGCGGCGTTTCGCCCGGAACGCGAAAATCGACCGCCTCGCAGCGGCGATGAAACGAGTTGCGGCGTGCGCGCCAGGCCGGGCGGAAGGTGCTGGTGACGTGCACCCCGCCGAAGCGTTCAACAACTGCGGACAGGACCCGCTTGAGCGGCGTCGGGAGGCAGGACACCGATGTGCCGGGATCCGTTGTGATGCCGTTGGCGTGGATCGCGTCCTCGGGCGCTGGCTTCGGCTCGAACGGCAGGTCGACCTGTCCGGGCGTGCGGCGCGGCCATGGGCCCGCGGGCGGTGGCGCTTCGTCCGCCTCATCGGCATCGGCGGCCGGCGTCGCCGGCGCGCCGGGGCGCACGGGCGGGGTCGGCGCATCCGCCACGAGTCGGCCCGGCTGGTCGGAGGATGGCGGTTCGTCAGCTTCCGTTGCGGCCGGTTCCCGTGTTGGCGGGCCGGGCGGCGGCATCCGGCTGAACGGGACAAGGCTCGACGGCGCGAGGTCGAATGGCCGTGGCGGCGGATGGGGGGCGCTGGTCAAGGGCGCCGCTGCCTGGCCCGGCTTGGCGCCCAACGGGTCTGCTTGCGTCGATCCATGCCCTGCCGGTTGCGCCAGGGCCGCACCGCCGCCGCACCCGCACCACAGGCTGGCTATGACAGCCAGCGTTCCGATGATCGAGACCGCGCGCACGGGATGGCGCATGCGCGGCCGCATGCGCGTCGGCAGGACCGGCCGCGCACAAACCTTGCGAAAGGATATCAGACAGGCGCAGGTGATCGGCGCGCTCCTTCGTGTTGTGTTGCGCCGGGTGCCGGTCTTGCAAGGGCGCGCCGGATTCGCGTGCTATAGTGGCTCGAGGGCGCGGCGTCACCCTTTCGGCTTGCGTCCATTGATGCACTTGCGAACACGGGGGGCGTGGGCTAACCACCCTTCAAACGCTTCGAAGCCGGACGCGAAATCTGGACGCGTCCTCCGCGGCGACGGGATCGCTCGGGCGTGCGAACATGAGGGCAGGGCTTCGCGACGGGCGCTGCGGGGATGATGGGTGAGCGATGACGGGCGTTCTGGCCGATTATCTGCCGCTGGTGATCTTCATCGGCATCTCCCTGGTCATCGGCCTTGCGCTTCTGATCGCCCCGTTCATCGTGGCCTACAAGCAGCCCGACACCGAGAAACTGTCGGCCTACGAATGTGGCTTCAATGCGTTCGACGATGCGCGCATGAAGTTCGATGTGCGTTTCTATCTGGTGGCGATCCTGTTCATCATCTTCGATCTCGAGGTCTCCTTCCTGTTTCCCTGGGCCGTTGCATTCGGAGAGCTTGGCTGGTTCGGCTTCTGGTCGATGATGATCTTCCTGGCGGTTCTGACCGTCGGCTTCGTCTATGAGTGGAAAAAGGGAGCGCTGGACTGGGACTGAGCCCGGCCGCGAGCGACCAACGCCATGAATACGATCGTGTCACCTGCGCCAAGGGGCGTCCTTGATCCCGCCACCGGCAAGCCGGTCGGCGCAATCGATCCGTTCTTCCTCGAGCTGAACGCCGAACTCGCCGACAAGGGCTTCCTTGTCACCTCGCCCGACTACCGCATCAACGGGGCGCGTACCGGTTCGATGATGTGGATTCCGTGCGGTCTCGCCTGCTGCGCCGTCGAGATGATGCAGATGTCGATGCCGCGTTACGATGTCGAGCGTTTCGGCTTCGCGCCGCGCGCAAGCCCCCGCCAGTCCGATGTCATGATCGTGGCGGGCACGCTGACGAACAAGATGGCGCCAGCCTTGCGCACGGTCTACGACCAGATGCCGGAGCCGCGTTATGTGATCTCGATGGGCTCCTGCGCCAATGGCGGCGGCTATTATCACTATTCCTATGCCGTGGTGCGCGGCTGCGACCGCATCGTTCCGGTTGATATCTACGTGCCCGGCTGCCCGCCCACGGCGGAGGCGCTGCTGTATGGCGTGCTGCTGTTGCAGAAGAAGATCAGGCGCACAGGCACGATCGAACGCTGAGTTGGATCATCGTGGCCGGCTTCGACCTGGCCGCGACGCAGGAGCGAGGGCGAGGAGCCGGACATGACCGAAGCGCTTGCCGCACTCGGGGAGCACATCAAGGCGGCGTTGCCGGGCCAGGCAACGGGCTGCGAAGTCGCTTTCGGCGAATTGAGTGTTCAGGCCGAAGCGGCGGATATCGTGGCCGTGCTCACCTTCCTGCGCGATGATCCGCGCTGCCGGTTCATAAATCTGATCGACATCTGCGGCGCAGATTATCCGGCCCGCGAGAAGCGCTTCGACGTCGTCTATCACCTTCTCAGCCCGGGGCTGAACCAGCGCATCCGCGTCAAGATCCAGACCGACGAGACGACGCCCGTGCCGTCGGTGTGTCCGGTGTTTCCCGCCGCGAACTGGTACGAGCGCGAGGCCTACGATTTCTTCGGCATCCTGTTCACGGGTCATCCCGATCTTCGCCGAATCCTGACCGATTACGGCTTCGAGGGGCATCCGTTCCGGAAGGACTTCCCGCTCAGCGGCTATGTCGAAGTCCGCTACGACGATGAACAGAAGCGGGTGGTCTACGAGCCGGTGAAGCTCGTGCAGGAGTTCCGGAATTTCGATTTCCTCTCGCCGTGGGAAGGCACGGACTACGTGTTGCCGGGCGACGAGAAGGCGAAGGCGTGACGCCATGACCGAGCACAACATCCGCAATTTCTCGATCAATTTCGGCCCGCAGCATCCGGCGGCCCATGGCGTGCTGCGCCTCGTGCTCGAGCTTGACGGCGAGATCGTCGAGCGGGTCGATCCGCATATCGGCCTGCTGCATCGCGGCACGGAGAAGCTGATCGAGCACAAGACCTATCTGCAGGCCGTGCCGTATTTCGACCGGCTCGACTACGTCGCTCCCATGAACCAGGAGCATGCCTTCGCGCTGGCGGTCGAGCGGCTTCTGGGGCTTACCGTTCCGAAGCGCGGGCAACTCATCCGCGTGCTGTTCTGCGAGATCGGTCGCATCCTCAGCCATCTGCTCAACGTCACGACGCAGGCCATGGACGTCGGTGCGCTCACCCCGCCGCTGTGGGGCTTCGAGGAGCGCGAAAAGCTCATGATCTTCTACGAGCGGGCCTCCGGCGCGCGCATGCATGCAGCTTACTTCCGGCCCGGCGGCGTGCATCAGGATCTGCCGCCGAAACTGATCGAGGATATCGCGGCCTGGTGCGACCCGTTCCTGAAGGTCTGCGACGATCTCGAGGGCCTGCTCACCGACAACCGCATCTTCAAGCAGCGCAACGTCGATATCGGCGTCGTCGACCTCGACACCTGCTGGAAATGGGGCTTCTCGGGCGTGATGGTCCGCGGCTCGGGGGCGCCGTGGGATCTGCGCAAGAGCCAGCCCTACGAGTGCTACGAGGAGCTGGAATTCGACATCCCCGTCGGCAAGAACGGCGATTGCTATGATCGCTATCTGATCCGCATGGCGGAGATGCGCGAATCCGTGCGCATCATGAAGCAGTGCTGCGATCTGCTTCTGGGCAAGGAGCGGGTCGGGCCGGTCTCGGCCACGGACGGCAAGATCGTGCCGCCGAAGCGGGGCGAGATGAAGCGCTCGATGGAGGCGCTGATCCACCACTTCAAGCTCTACACCGAGGGCTACAAGGTGCCCGCCGGGGAGGTCTATGCCGCGGTCGAGGCGCCGAAGGGCGAATTCGGCGTCTATCTGGTCTCCGACGGCACCAACAAGCCCTATCGCTGCAAGCTGCGCGCGCCGGGCTTCGCCCATCTGCAGGCCATGGACCTCATGTGCCGCGGCCACCAGCTCGCTGATGTGAGCGCCATCCTCGGCTCGCTCGACATCGTCTTCGGCGAGGTGGACCGGTGACGATGGGCTGGGCTGACGAGGTGCGCCGATGACCATGGCTGTCGCGCTCACGGTCGTCAGCCTGACCGCTGCCGGGTTCCTTGCCCTGTGCGGCGGCTTTCTGTTCGTGCGCGGGGAGGCAGCGCTGATGATGCTGGCCCACACCAGGGCATCGCTCGTGCAGGCATTCGCCGGCCGCTATCTGGCGATGGCGGGGATGCTGTCGGCGCTGGCCCTGATGGCAGAGTGGAGGGCGCTGGCGGTGGTGCTGGCGATCGGCGGGGTGCTGGGTTGGCTGGACTTCGTCGTCGTCGGTCGCGCGGGGGGCTGGGTGCTGCCCCATGCGCTGGCCGGGATGCTGTGTTTCGTGCTGGCGGCGGGCGCCTTCGTCCTGTCGCGGGCTGGAGGTTGAGGAAGAGCATGACCGTTCGTCGCATGGCACCGCCGGCCGTTCAGCCCGCCGAGTTCGCCTTCACCGAGGCGAACGACAACTGGGCAGACAGCCAGATCGCGAAATATCCCAAGGGCCGCGCTGCTTCGGCGGTGATCCCGCTGCTGTGGAAGGCGCAGGAGCAGGCCGGCGGCTGGCTGCCGCAGAAGGCGATCGAGGCTGTCGCTCGCAAGCTCGGCATGCCCTACATGCGCGTTTTCGAGATCGCGACCTTCTACACGATGTTCAACCTGCAGCCCGTGGGCGAGCATTTCGTGCAGGTCTGCGGCACGGTGCCGTGCCATCTCAGGGGCGCGCGCGACATCATCAGGGTCTGCGAGGAGCAGATCGGCCCGCAATCGACGGTGACGGCCGACGGGAAGTTCTCCTGGCTCGAGGTCGAGTGTCTCGGCGCCTGCTGCAACGCGCCGATGGTTCAGATCAACTACGACTACTACGAGGATCTGACGCCGGAGAGTTTCGCAAGGCTGCTCGACGATCTGCGCGCCGGCAAACCGGTGAAGACCGGCTCGCAGATCGGCCGATCCTGCTCCGAACCCGAGGGCGGCGGGGAGACGCTGAAGGATCCGGCCCTGTATGACGGCTCGGCCATCGGCCGCGGCGACTGGCAGGCGCGCATCAAGAGCGAGCGCGCGGCCGCGGACGCCGCGAAGGCAGCGGCCGGCGCTCCTGCACCCGCCACTCCTGCACCCGCCACTCCTGCAGCCGCCACTCCTGCAGCCACAGTGCCGGCCGCGAAGGCCGCCGCTCATGCTGCCGCGCCTGCCGCGGTTCCTGCGCCGGCTCTCCCGGCCGCGTCGCCCCAGCCGGCGGCCGCCATGACGCAGGCGGTTGCCGCCGCGCCGACCGATGCGGACAAGCCCGCCCTGCTCGATGCCCCGCGCGGGGGCCAGGCCGACGATCTCAAGCTGATCTGGGGGGTTGGCCCAAAACTGGAGGCCATGCTGCACCGCATGGGCGTGTTCCATTTCGACCAGATCGCGGGCTGGAAGGCGAACGAGCTCGCCTGGGTCGATTCCAAGCTCGAGGGCTTCAAGGGCCGCGCCGTCCGCGACGACTGGGTTGGGCAGGCCGCCAAGCTCGCCACAGGCTGGCGACCCGACAATTCCGTCGGCGACAAGCCCAAGGGGAGGTGAACCATGCTCGCTGACAGGGATCGCATCTTCACCAATCTCTACGGCCACCACAGCCCCGGGCTGAAGGCCGCCATGCAGCGCGGCGCGTGGGACGGCACGAAGTTCATCCTCGAGCAGGGCCGCGACTGGATCATCGACGAGATGAAGCGCTCGGGCCTGCGCGGGCGCGGCGGGGCCGGCTTTCCGACCGGCATGAAGTGGTCCTTCATGCCCAAGGTGTCGGACGGGCGGCCGCATTATCTCGTCGTCAATGCCGACGAGTCCGAGCCGGGCACCTGCAAGGACCGCGAGATCATGCGCAACGACCCGCACACGCTGGTCGAGGGCTGCCTGATCGCGAGCTTCGCCATGGGCGCGCATGTGGCCTACATCTACATCCGCGGCGAATACGTGCGCGAGCGCGAGGCGCTGCAGCGCGCGGTGGACGAGGCCTATGAGGCGAGACTCATCGGCCAGGACAACATCCACGGCTATCCGTTCGATCTGTATGTGCATCACGGCGCCGGCGCCTATATCTGCGGCGAGGAGACGGCGCTGCTCGAGAGCCTCGAGGGCAAGAAGGGCATGCCGCGGCTCAAGCCGCCCTTCCCGGCCAATGTCGGTCTCTACGGATGCCCGACGACCGTCAACAACGTCGAGTCGATCGCCGTCGCGCCGACCATCCTGCGCCGCGGCGCAGCCTGGTTCTCCGGCATCGGCAACCCCAACAATGTCGGCACGAAGCTGTTCTGCGTGTCGGGCCACGTGAACAAGCCGTGCAATGTCGAGGAGGCGATGGGCATCCCGTTCCGGGAGCTGATCGAGCGCCATTGCGGCGGCATCCGCGGCGGCTGGGATAATCTGAAGGCCGTCATCCCCGGCGGGTCATCGGTGCGCATGGTGCCGGCGCACCAGATCATCGACACGCCGATGGATTTCGACTCTTTGTCGAAGCTGCGCTCGGGCCTTGGCACGGCGGCGGTGATCGTGATGGACAAGTCCACCGACATCGTGCGCGCGATCGCGCGCATCAGCTACTTCTACAAGCACGAGAGCTGCGGCCAGTGCACGCCCTGCCGCGAGGGCACGGGCTGGATGTGGCGTGTGCTGAACCGCATGGCCGAGGGCCGCGCCCAGAAGCGCGAGATCGATATGTTGCTGGATGTCACGAAGCAGGTCGAGGGGCACACGATCTGCGCGCTGGGCGACGCCGCGGCCTGGCCGATCCAGGGGCTGATCGCGCATTTCCGTCACGAGATCGAGGAACGCATCGACCAGTATGCGGCGAACCCGCATTCCGAGCCGGTGAGGATCGCGGCGGAGTGAGCGGACATGGGGAGCGTGTGGGCGCAGGCGAAGGTGGCGCTGATCGCGGTGCTCGCGGCAGCGCTCGGCTTTCTGGGCGGCGAACTGTGGCGGGGCCAGCAGCCGGCGCCTGTGGTCACGCCACCGCCGATCAATCTGCCCGCGCCATCGCCGAGCTCCTGGAGCGTGGCGGCGAACAGCGAGGGCGCCTGGGCGGTGAGCCGCGACGGACAGGTGTTCTTCTGCGATCGCACCCAGTGCACGCAGATCAGGAATTGACGGGACGGATGGGATGACCAAGCTCCTCATTGATGGCGTCGAAGTCGATGTTCCGCCGGACTTCACACTTCTTCAGGCCTGCGAGGCGGCCGGCGCGGAAATCCCCCGCTTCTGCTTCCACGAGCGGCTGTCGATCGCCGGCAACTGCCGCATGTGCCTTGTCGAGGTGAAGGGCGGACCGCCGAAGCCGCAGGCGTCCTGCGCCATCGGCGTGCGCGATCTGCGCCCCGGCCCCAACGGCGAGCCGCCGGTCGTGCTCACCAGGTCGCCGATGGTGAAGAAGGCGCGCGAGGGGGTGATGGAGTTCCTGCTCATCAACCACCCGCTCGATTGCCCGATCTGCGACCAGGGCGGCGAATGCGACCTGCAGGACCAGGCCATGGCCTATGGCGTCGACACATCGCGCTACGCCGAGAACAAGCGCGCGGTCGAGGACAAGTATATCGGCCCGCTGGTGAAGACGACGATGACGCGCTGCATCCACTGCACGCGCTGCGTGCGCTTCACCACGGAGGTGGCGGGCTGTTCCGACCTGGGCGCCATCGGCCGCGGCGAGGACATGGAGATCACCACCTATCTAGAACAGGCGATGGTCTCCGAGCTCCAGGGGAACGTGATCGACCTTTGCCCGGTCGGCGCGTTGACCTCGAAGCCCTATGCCTTCAACGCCCGTCCGTGGGAGCTGACCAAGACGGAGAGCATCGACGTGATGGATGCGGTCGGCTCGGCCATCCGCGTGGATTCGCGCGGGCCTGAGGTGATGCGCATCCTGCCGCGGGAGAACGCGGACGTGAACGAGGAGTGGATCTCCGACAAGACGCGCTTCATCTGGGATGGCCTGAAGACGCAGCGTCTGGACCGGCCCTATCTGCGCAAGGACGGCAGGCTGGTGCCCGTGTCGTGGCCCGAGGCTCTCGAGGCGGTGGCGGCGAAGCTCAAGGCAACTCCGGCGAGCCGCATCGGCGCACTGGCGGGCGATCTGGCGGGCGTGGAGGAAATGTTCGCGCTCAAGGGTCTGATGCAGCGGCTCGGTGTGACGAACATCGATGCGCGCGTCGATGGCGCGGCGCTCGACGCCTCGGCCGGTCGGGCGGGTTATCTGCTCAACAGCACCATCGCCGGCATCGAGGAGGCGGACGCGATCCTGCTGATCGGCACCAATCCGCGCCGCGAGGCGACGCTGGTCAATACCCGTATCCGCAAGCGCTTCCTGCGGGGCAATGTCACGATCGGGTTGATCGGCGAGCGGGCAGACCTGACCTACGATTATACCTATCTGGGAGCAGGGCCGGACTCGCTGGCCGAGCTGGTCAAGAACTATCAGACCATCAAGGCCAAGAACCCGCTCGTGATCGTCGGACAGGGCGCGCTGGCGCGGCCGGACGGTGCTGCCGTGCTGTCGCTCGCGGCCAAGTTTGCAACGCAGATCGGCGCGGTGCGCGAGGGCTGGAACGGGTTCGGCGTCCTGCATACCGCTGCTGCGCGGGTCGGCGCGCTCGATATCGGTTTTGTGCCGGGCGAAGGGGGCCTATCGGCGAGCGACATGCTGAAGCCCGACGCACTTGACGTGATCTTCGCGCTGGGCGTGGACGAGGTCGAGATTCCGGCCGGTGCGTTTGTGATCTATCAGGGCACACATGGCGATCGAGGCGCGCACCGCGCCGACGCAATCCTGCCCGGCGCGGCCTACACCGAGAAATCGGCAACGTATGTCAACACCGAAGGTCGCGTGCAGATGACGGCCCGCGCCGTGTTCCCGCCCGGCGAGGCGAAGGAGGATTGGGCGATCCTGCGCGCCCTGTCCGCGCTGGTCGGCGAGACCTTGCCCTTCGACACGCTGATGCAGCTGCGCAAGGCGCTCTACACGGCGCACCCGCACTTGGCGGCCATCGGCGAGATCGCGGCTGGCGATCCGGCAGCGGTCGGGATCCTGGCGGCGAAGGGCGGCAAGATCGACAAGGCCCCGTTCGTCTCGCCGATCAGCGCCTACTACCAGACGAATCCGATCGCACGCGCGTCCGCCACCATGGCGGAGTGCCAGGCGCTGGCCGATGGCCGCGCCAGCCTCGCGGCCGAGTGAAGGGAACGCCAATGCCTGAGATTCTCATCACGCTGGCCATCATCATCGGCAAGTCGCTGCTGCTGATCGCGGCGCTCCTCGTGTTCATCGCCTATATCCTGTATGCCGACCGCAAGATCTGGGCTGCGGTCCAGCTCCGTCGCGGGCCGAATGTGGTCGGTCCCTGGGGGCTGCTGCAATCCTTCGCCGATCTGCTCAAGTTCGTGCTGAAGGAGCCGATCATTCCCGCCGGCGCCAACAAGGGGGTGTTCCTGCTGGCGCCGCTCGTGACGGTGACGGTGGCGCTGGCGGCCTGGGCAGTCATCCCCGTCAACGAGGGCTGGGCGATCGCGGACATCAATGTCGGTATCCTTTACGTGCTGGCTGTGTCGTCGCTTGGCGTCTACGGCATCATCATGGCCGGCTGGGCCTCGAACTCGAAGTATCCGTTCCTCGGCGCGCTGCGGTCGGCGGCGCAGATGGTATCCTACGAGGTGTCGATCGGCCTCGTGATCATCACTGTTCTGCTGTGCGTCGGCTCGTTGAACCTGACCGCCATCGTCAACGCGCAGAAGAGCGACTACGGGATGCTCGGCTGGTTTGTCCTGCCGCTGTTTCCGATGTTCGTCATCTTCTTCATTTCGGCGCTGGCCGAGACGAACCGGCCGCCCTTCGACCTTCCCGAGGCTGAATCGGAGCTGGTGGCGGGCTTCATGGTGGAATACTCGTCCACGCCGTATCTGCTGTTCATGCTCGGCGAGTACGTGGCCATCATGACCATGTGCGCCATGGCCACGATCCTGTTCCTCGGCGGGTGGCTGCCGCCGCTGCCGTTTGCGCCCTTCACCTGGGTGCCGGGGCCGGTCTGGTTCGTGCTGAAGATGTGCGTCGTGTTCTTCGGCTTCGCAATGGTGAAGGCGTTCGTGCCGCGTTACCGCTACGACCAGCTCATGCGGCTGGGCTGGAAGGTCTTCCTGCCCCTGTCGCTCGTCGCGGTGGTGCTGACCGCCCTCGTGCTCCAGCTCACGGGCTGGGGGCCGGTGCAAGGATGAGTTCGCTGGTGGCGCTGGCCGGCACATTCGCCGGCGCGGCGCTCGGCTACGTGAATGCCAGGGTGGTCTCGGGCGTGGTCATTCGCGCGCTGGAGGCAACCGACCGATCGGCGACGGAAGCCGAGCGGGCTGACTATCGGGCACGCATCCGGCTGTTCTGGCTGATCGTGCATGTGGTTTTCATCGCCGGCGGCGCCGCCGCCGGCTGGGTCCTGAGCCGCTGGCTGTTCGGCTGACGGCGGACGAGGTGGGAGAGGCGCCATGGCGTTTCGACTGGATCAGGCGGCAAAGTCTCTGCTGCTCAAGGAGTTCGTGGGCGCGTTCCTGCTGTCCATGCGCTACTTCTTCAAGCCGAAGGCGACCTTGAACTATCCATTCGAGAAGGGGCAGCTCAGCCCGCGCTTCCGCGGCGAGCATGCATTGCGCCGTTATCCCAACGGGGAGGAGCGTTGCATCGCCTGCAAGCTGTGCGAGGCGATCTGTCCGGCGCAGGCCATCACCATCGAGGCCGGCCCGCGCCGCAACGACGGCACGCGCCGCACCACGCGCTACGACATCGACATGACGAAATGCATCTACTGCGGCTTCTGTCAGGAGGCCTGCCCGGTGGACGCGATCGTCGAGGGGCCGAACTACGAGTTCGCCACCGAGACCCGGGAGGAGTTGTTCTATAACAAGCAGCGCCTGCTGGAGAACGGCGAGCGCTGGGAACGCGAGATCGCACGCAACATCCGGCTGGATGCGCCGTATCGCTGACCGTGTTCCGCAAGACGCGGCGCACGATTTCCATGACAATCGGCAGCGATTGTCACGGCCAGTCGAAAGCCCGATTGGCCTTGTCGGAAACGGGCGCTATAGACCGGTCGGCGCGCCGTTCGCGCCGCATGACGAGCCGCCGCGTCACATGGCGGCAGGGGAGCATCAGGGGCCATGACCGCAGCCGCGGCCTTCTTCTACATGTTCGCGTCGCTGACGGTGGCGTCGGCGGTCATGGTGATCGCCTCGCGCAACCCCGTGCATTCGGTGCTGTTCCTGATCCTGGCCTTCGTCAATGCAGCCGGGCTGTTCCTGCTGATGGGCGCCGAGTTCCTGGCGATGATCCTTGTTGTCGTCTATGTCGGCGCGGTCGCGGTGCTGTTCCTGTTCGTCGTGATGATGCTCGATGTCGATTTTGCCGAGCTGAGGCAGGGGTTCCTGCAATATCTCCCGGTCGGGCTGGTCATCGCCTTCATCGTGCTGGTGCAGCTCGCGCTCGTGGTCGGCACCTGGACGATCGATCCGGGTGCGCTCAAGGCTGCGCAGGCGCCGATCCCCGATCCCGCCCAGGTGTCGAACACCGCAGCGATCGGGCAGGTGCTCTACACGAAGCATGTCTACTATTTCCAGGCGGCGGGGCTCGTGCTGCTTGTGGCGATGATCGGCGCGATCGTGCTGACGCTGCGCAGGCGCGAGGGCATCAAGCGTCAGGATGTGGCGGCGCAGGTCGCCCGCGATCCCGCCACCGCCATCGAGATGAGGAAGGTGCCGTCCCGCACGGGCCTCGACAGCCGGGTGGATGCGTGATGATCGGGCTTGGGCACTATCTCACGGTTGCTGCGATCCTGTTCACGCTCGGCGTGCTCGGCATCCTGATCAACCGCAAGAACGTCATCGTCATCCTGATGTCGGTGGAGCTGATCCTGCTCAGCGTCAACATCAACCTGGTGGCGTTCTCGACCTTCCTGAACGACATCGTGGGCCAGGTGTTCGCCCTTCTGGTGCTGACGGTGGCGGCCGCCGAAGCGGCGATCGGGCTTGCCATCCTCGTCACCTATTTCCGCAACCGGGGCACGATCGCGGTTGAGGAGATCAACCTGATGAAGGGCTGACGCGATGTATCACGCGATCGTCTTCCTGCCGCTCGTCGGTTTCCTGATCGCCGGGATCTTCGGCCGGGCGATCGGTGCGCGCGCCTGCGAGGTCATCACGACGACGCTGCTGTTCATCGCGGCAGTCCTGTCATGGGTGGCGTTCATGCAGGTGGGTTACGGCACGGGCGCGACGCGGGTCCAGATCATGACCTGGATGCAGTCCGGCGGGCTTGTGGTCGACTGGGCCCTGCGCATCGACACGCTCACCGTCGTGATGCTGGTGGTGGTGAACACCGTGTCGGCGCTCGTCCACCTGTATTCCATCGGCTACATGGCCGAAGACGAGCATCGGCCGCGCTTTTTTGCCTATCTGTCGCTGTTCACCTTCGCCATGCTGATGCTGGTGACCAGCGACAACCTCGTGCAGATGTTCTTCGGCTGGGAGGGCGTCGGCCTTGCGAGCTATCTGCTGATCGGCTTCTGGTTCAAGAGGCCATCCGCCAACGCCGCCGCCATGAAGGCTTTCATCGTCAACCGGGTCGGCGATTTCGGCTTCGCGCTGGGCATCTTCCTCGTGTTCTGGCTGACGGGCTCGGTCGCCTACGACCAGATCTTCGCCAAGGTCCCGGACATCGCCACCGCGACCTTCCGTTTCCTCGGCTACGACTGGAATGCGGTGACGCTGATTTGCCTGCTGCTGTTCATGGGCGCGATGGGCAAGTCGGCGCAGTTCCTGCTGCACACCTGGCTGCCCGACGCGATGGAAGGGCCGACACCTGTCTCGGCGCTGATCCATGCGGCCACGATGGTGACCGCCGGCGTATTCATGGTCGCGCGGCTCTCGCCAGTGTTCGAATATTCTGCAACCGCGCTGACGGTGGTGGTGGCGATCGGCGCGATCACGGCCTTCTTCGCTGCGACCGTCGGGCTGGTGCAGAACGACATCAAGCGCGTGATCGCCTATTCGACCTGCTCGCAGCTCGGCTACATGTTCGTTGCGCTCGGCGTCGGGGCTTATGGCGCGGGCGTCTTCCACCTGTTCACCCACGCCTTCTTCAAGGCGCTGCTGTTCCTCGGCGCGGGCTCGGTGATCCACGCCATGCACCACGAGCAGGACATGCGCAACATGGGCGGTTTGCGCAAGAATATCCCGCTCACGGCCGCTGCCATGACCATCGGAACGCTGGCGCTCACGGGCTTTCCGTTTCTCGCCGGCTATTACTCAAAGGACATCATCATCGAGAGCGCCTTCGCCAAGGGCACGGGCGCTGGCTCGATGGCCTATGTGCTGCTGGTCACGGCCGCGCTGTTCACCTCGTTCTATTCATGGCGGCTCTACTTCATGACCTTCGAGGGGCAGCCGCGCTGGTCCGGGCGCGGCCAGGACAACCATGGCTCACAGGGTGCGGCGCCGACGATGCTGGCCGGCGCCCACCATGGCGCGCACACAGATCACGGGCATGGTCAAGGTCATGGCCAAGCTCATACTCCGCACGAGAGCCCGCTGGTGATGCTAATCCCGCTCGGCGTTCTTGCCGTCGGCGCCATCGTCTCGGGGTTCGTGTTCAAGAGCGCCTTCTTCGGCGATCACTACGCGGAGTTCTGGAAGGGCGCGCTCTACATGGCGCCGGACAACACCATCCTGAAGGACTATCACCACGTTCCGACATGGGTGGTCCTTTCGCCGATGGTGGCGATGGTCATCGGCTTTGCGCTGGCCTTCTACTGCTATGTGCTGAAGCCGGAAACGCCGGCCCGGATCGCCGCGCAGCACCGCTTCCTCTACCAGTTCCTGCTCAACAAGTGGTATTTCGACGAACTCTACGACTTCCTGTTCGTGCGGCCGGCGAAATGGCTCGGGCGGTTCCTGTGGAAGCAGGGCGACGGTCTGATCATCGACGGGTTCGGGCCCGACGGCATTTCGGCGCGGGTGGTCGACGTGACCAACCGGGTGGTCCGGCTCCAGAGCGGTTATGTCTACCACTACGCCTTCGCGATGATGATGGGCGTGGGCGGTCTCATCACCTGGTATCTCCTGACGCGCGGGTGATCTGACATGTTCGGCTTCGGCATCCTTTCCGGCCTGCTCGTCCTGCCGCTCGTCGGTGCGGCCTTCATCCTCACCTTGCGAGGCGATGACTCCGCCGTTCGCTCCAATGCGCGCTGGGCGGCGCTCATCACCACGATCGCGACCTTCTTGCTGTCCCTGGTGGCGTGGGGGCGGTTCGATCCATCCTCGGCCCATTTCCAGCTGGTCGAAAGCCATGCCTGGATCACCGAGACGATCCGCTTCAAGCTTGGCGTCGACGGGTTCTCGATGCCCTTCGTCGTGCTGACCGCCTTCCTGATGCCGTTCTGCATCCTCGCGTCGTGGACCTCGATCGAGCATCGCATCAAGGAATACATGGTCGCCTTCCTGGTGCTCGAGACGCTGATGATCGGCGTGTTCGTGGCGCTGGACCTGATCCTGTTCTACGTCTTCTTCGAAGCCGGCCTGATCCCGATGTTCCTGATCATCGGCATCTGGGGCGGCAAGCGGCGCATCTATGCGTCCTACAAGTTCTTCCTCTACACGCTGCTGGGTTCGGTTCTGATGCTGATCGCCATCATGGCGATGTACTGGAGCGCCGGCACCACCGACATCACCCAGCTGTTGCAGCACAGGTTCGGCCGCGAGATGCAGACCTGGCTGTGGCTGGCCTTCTTCGCCTCCTTCGCGGTGAAGATGCCGATGTGGCCGGTGCACACCTGGCTGCCGGACGCGCATGTCGAGGCGCCGACGGCGGGGTCGGTGATCCTGGCCGGCATCCTGCTCAAGATGGGCGGCTACGGCTTCATCCGCTTCTCGATCCCGATGTTCCCGGAGGCGTCGGCCCTGTTCGCGCCGATGGTGTTCGCGCTCTCCGTCATCGCCATCGTCTACACCTCGCTGGTGGCGCTGATGCAGGAGGACATCAAGAAGCTGATCGCCTACTCCTCCGTCGCGCATATGGGCTTCGTGACCATGGGGCTGTTCACGCTGACCCCGCAGGGCATTCAAGGAGCCATGTTCCAGATGGTCAGCCACGGGCTGGTCTCCGGCGCGCTCTTCCTGTGCGTCGGCGTGATCTACGACCGGATGCATACGCGCGAGATCAAGGCCTATGGCGGGCTCACCAACCGCATGCCGCTCTATGCCGTGGCTTTCATGGTGTTCACCATGGCCAATGTCGGCCTGCCCGGAACGTCGGGCTTCGTCGGCGAGTTCCTGACCCTGCTCGGCGCATTCAGGGCCAACCCGTGGGTGGCGTTCTTCGCCACGACGGGCGTCATCCTGTCGGCGGCCTATGCGCTGTGGCTCTATCGCCGGGTCATGTTCGGCGAGATCGACAAGCCGCAGCTGAAGGACATCCGCGACATCGATCTGCGCGAGCGCATCATCCTCGCGCCGCTGGTCGTTCTGGTGATCTTCTACGGCGTCAAGCCCGGTCCGATCCTCGACGCCTTCGCGGCGCCCACCGACCTGCTGATCAAGAACTATCAGGCCGCCTTGAGCGTCGCGAAGGCGACGGTGCTGCTCGCGCCCTGACCTCCCAAGGATGAGACCTCCATGGCGACAGTCCCCAACCTGATGCCGGCGTTGCCCGAGATCGTGCTCGCGGTGGGCGCGCTCGCCATGGTTCTCGTCGGCGCGCTTCAGGGCGAGCGATCGCTGAAGCTGATGGAGACGATGGCGCTGGCGCTGTTCGGGATCGCCGGCGTGCTGGTGCTGATGCAGACCGGCAAGCAGGTGACCTTTTCGGGTTCCTTCGTCGCCGACGCCTTCGGGCGCTTCATGAAGATCCTGACCCTCGTCGGGGCGGCGGCCGCGATCGTGATGTCGTCCGATTTCATCCGGCGTGAGGGGCTGGCGCGCTTCGAGTTTCCGATCCTCATCGTGCTGAGCGTCATCGGCATGATGATGATGATCTCGGCCAATGACCTGATCGCGCTCTACATCGGCATCGAGCTGCAGTCGCTTGCGCTCTACGTGATCGCGGCGATGCAGCGGGACAACGCGAAATCGTCCGAAGCGGGGCTGAAGTATTTCGTGCTCGGCGCGCTGTCGTCCGGCATGATGCTGTATGGCATGTCGCTGGTCTACGGCTTCAGCGGCACGGTGAGCTTCGAGGGGATCGCCCGGGCCGTCGCCGCCGGCAAGCCGGGGCTCGGACTGGTCTTCGGTCTCGTGTTCGTGGCGGCAGGCCTGGCGTTCAAGATCTCGGCGGTGCCGTTCCACATGTGGACGCCGGACGTCTACGAGGGCGCGCCGACGGCCGTCACGGCCTTCTTCGCCGCCGCGCCCAAGATGGCCGCCATGGCGATGACGGTGCGCCTGTTCGTGGGGGCCTTCCCGGCTGCGATCGGCGACTGGCGGCAGATCATCGTCTTCGTCTCGATCGCGTCCATGGCGCTCGGCGCCTTCGCCGCCATCGGTCAGAGCAACATCAAGCGGCTGCTCGCCTATTCCTCCATCGCCAACATGGGTTTCGCGCTGGTCGGTCTCGCCGCGGGCGCGGTCGATGGCGTTCAGGGCGTCATGATCTACATGGCGATCTATCTCGCCACGACGCTCGGCGCGTTCGCCTGCGTGCTGATGATGCGTCGCGATGGCATGCTGGTCGAGACCGTGGATGATCTGGCCGGTCTGTCGCGCACCAATCCTTGGATGGCCTTCGCGATGGCGATGCTGATGTTCTCGCTGGCCGGCATTCCGCCGCTCGCCGGGTTCTGGGCGAAGTTCTATGTCTTCCTCGCAGCGGTTAACGCCAAGCTCTACGTGCTGGCTGTCATCGGCGTCCTGACCAGCGTGATCGGCGCGTATTACTATCTGCGTGTCGTCAAGGTCATGTATTTCGATCAGCCCAAGCCTGCCTTCGAGCCCGGAGCGATCGGTTTGAAGGCGGTGCTGGCCGTCTCGACCGGCTTCGTGCTGCTGTTGTCGCTGGTCCCGGCGCCGCTTTTCAACGCGGCTGCGGCTGCGGCCAAGTCGCTGTTCTGAGCGATCTTGGCCATCCCTTCGGCGCCGATCATCCGGCTCGGCGAGGTCGGCTCGACCATGGACGAGGCGCGCGAGCGCCTGCTCACGGGTCAGGCCGCCCCGTTCTGGATCGTTGCCGAGCGCCAGAGCGGGGGCAGGGGACGTCATGGCCGGCAATGGGCGTCGCCGCCCGGCAATCTCTACGCCACCCTGGCGGTCGCGACGCCTTGCGCCCCGGCGAACGCGCCGCAGCTCGGCTTCGTCGCGGGGGTGGCACTGCATCGGGCCGTGGCGGCCGTCACAGGGCTGACGCATCCGCGACTCGCCATCAAATGGCCCAACGACCTGCTCCTTGATGGGGCGAAATTCGCCGGCTTGCTGCTCGAAGGTTCCACGGTGGGCGGCCGCTTCCATGTGCTGATCGGCTTCGGCGTCAACATCGCGCGCGCGCCGGAGGGCACGCCCTATCGCGCCACGGCGCTGTCCGCCCATGAATCCATCTCGGGCGCCGACACCGGAACGTCGCGTCCTCTCACCAGCGAACGCATCCTTGCCGAGCTGGGGCAGCAGTGGACGCTGGCAGAGGCGGTATGGCGGCAAGGATTCGGCGGCGTCCGCGACGCGTGGTTGAAGAGAGCGGCGCTGCTCGGCGAGTCGATCGCTGTGCGGCTGCCGGATGGCGAAAGGCGTGGCCTCATGCGCGGGATCGACGAAAGCGGGCGGCTTGTTCTCGACATGCCCGAGGGTGTCGTGCGCATCGATGCGGGGGATGTCTTTCCCGTCCTTTCGGGCTCCGCCTGAAATCTGCGGCAATTGCTTATTGACCGGGCGGCGCAAGCGCTTACTGACCTGAATGATGGCCCAGACGGATCAACTCGTG
Organism: uncultured Allobosea sp.; assembly: GCA_964508635.1. Lineage (GTDB taxonomy): Bacteria > Pseudomonadota > Alphaproteobacteria > Rhizobiales > Beijerinckiaceae > Allobosea. Next base: position 24,901 of record CAZDUL010000173.1, read on the forward strand.
TTCTGCCCCCTTGGCGGGCTCGGCGAAGTCGGCATGAACGCGGCGCTCTATGGCTTCGGCGCGCCGGGAAACCGCAAGTGGATCCTCGTGGATTGCGGCGTTGCCTTCGCCGGACCCGAAGCGCCGGGCATCGATCTCGTCCTGCCGGATCTGACGTTCATCGAGCGAGAACGGCGCAATCTGCTCGGCATCCTCATCACGCACGCGCACGAAGATCACTTCGGCGCGCTCGCTCAGCTCTGGCCGTCCCTGCGCGCGCCGGTCTGGTGCACTCCGTTCGCCGCGGGTCTGCTCGAAACGCGCAAGCTGCACGAGCCCGGCGCGCCGAAGATACCCTTGAACATCGCCGTTCCCGGCGCGCCGATCGAGCTTGGCCCGTTCAGCATCGAGTATCTCAAGGTTGCGCACTCCATTCCCGAAAGCTGCGGCCTTGCCATCACCACACCGCTCGGCACGGTGATCCACAGCGGGGACTGGAAGCTCGATCCAACGCCGCAGGTCGGCTGGCCGACCGATGGCGAGCGCTTCCGGGCGCTGGGCGATGCCGGCGTGCTCGCCCTGATCAGCGACTCGACGAATGTGCTGCGCGATGGCGTCAGCCCATCCGAGGCGGATGTCGCGGCGACGCTGAAGGAGCTCATCGCCTCCGCACCGGGACGGGTCGCGGTGACGACCTTCGCCTCGAACGTGGCGCGCATCCGTGCTGTTGCAGAGGCGGCCATGGCCTGCCGCCGCGAGGTGGTGGTGGTCGGGCGCGCCATGGAGCGGGTCATCGACGTGGCGCGCGAGCGCGGCATGCTCGATGGCGTCCCGGATTTTCGTTCGCCCGAGACCTATGGCTACCTCCCGCGTGAGCGCGTCGTCGCGCTCCTTACCGGCAGCCAGGGCGAGCCGCGCGCCGCCATGGCCCGCATCGCCGAGGACGAGCACCCGGAGATCGCTCTGTCGAAGGGCGACCGCGTGATCTTTTCGTCGCGCACGATCCCCGGCAACGAAAAGGCCGTCGGGCGCATCCTGAACCTGCTGGCGAAGCAGGGGATCGAGATCATCACCGACCGCGAGGCGCTGGTGCATGTCTCCGGCCATCCCCGTCGCGACGAGATGAAGGCGCTCTATGGCTGGGTCAGGCCCCAGATCGCGATTCCCGCCCATGGCGAACCGCTCCACCTCGCTGCCCATGCCCGCTTCGCTACCGAGCAGGGCGTGAAGCAGGTGGTGACCGCCCATAACGGCGACGTGATCCGACTTGCGCCGGGGCCGGCCGCCACAATCGACGAGGCCGCGGCTGGTCGCGTCTATCAGGATGGCGAGCTCAAGGTCTCGGCGCTCGCCAAGACGATCCCCGAGCGCCGCAAGCTCTCGTTCGCGGGCGTGGTGTCGGTCGCCGTCGCGGTCGACGACAAGGGGAATCTGGCGGGCGATCCCGAGATCGCCTGCATGGGCCTGCCGCCGGCGACGCGCGACGGCGACAGCTTCGACGATGTGGTGTCGGATGCGGTGCTGGACCTGATCGATACCTTGCCGAAACAGCGGATGCGTGACCCGGAGGCGCTGCGCAACGCGCTCGAACGGGCCATCCGCGGCGCGGTCGCGGAGGAGTGGGGCAAGAAGCCCGTGGTCCATGCCCTCGTGATCGAGATCTGAGCGATCGAGCTCCGAGCGGGCGCATGGGCGCCTTGCGGCTGGCGCCGATTGCGACCACGCGGCTATCGCGCTTCGTGCGCCGTCACGCTATCAGTGCATCGAAGCCTGATGGATGATCCCATGATCGGACGCCTGAACCACGTCGCCATCGCCGTGCCGGACCTTGAGGCCGCGGTGGCGCGCTATCGCGACGCGCTCGGCGCGACCGTCTCGGCGCCGCAGGAATTGCCGGAGCACGGCGTGACGGTGGTGTTCGTCGAGCTGCCGAACACCAAGGTGGAGCTTCTCGGAGCGCTGGGGGATGCCTCGCCGATCGCGCGCTTCCTCGAGCGCAATCCGGACGGCGGCATCCACCATATCTGCTACGAGGTGGCGGACATCATCGCGGCGCGGGACCGCATGGTCGCGGCCGGCGCCCGCATCCTGGGTGATGGCGAACCGAAGATCGGCGCACATGGCAAGCCTGTCCTGTTCCTGCATCCCAAGGATGTCTGCGGCACGCTGACCGAACTCGAGCAGGTCTGAACGGGGTGCCCTCGCGCTGCCGAACCGTGGTTCAATGATTTCAATGCACCCGAGGCTGACATGACCATTCCGGCTGCACTGGCTGTCTATTTCATCATCTGGTGGACGGTGCTGTTCTGCATCCTGCCTCTCGATGTGCGCAGCCAGGCCGAAACGGGCGATGTGACGAAGGGGACGGAGCCAGGCGCGCCGGTGGCACCGCAGATGCGGCGCAAGGCCATCATCACCACGCTGGTTTCGCTGGTGGTGTTCGCGCTCGTCTATGTGCTTTGGGTTTGGTCGGAGATGTGAAAATTGCCGGGAAAAGAAAAAGCAAGGCCGAAGCCTTGCTGTGGCAATTCACGTTCTGACCAGCCGCTTGGCGCACTTCACTGCAGCGCGTTCTCCTCAGCGGCAGGGCGCTTTTCCTCCCGAGACCTGGACCGCTGGAGCCCCATTGATGGAGCCCATTGCTGACCATGGTGGACGTTAGACGACTTGGTTGCGTCTGTCACCATTTTTGGCAGCCCTTGCCTTAAAATTTTGCATGATCAAGCAATCTTGTGGCGTGCTCCGTGCGCTCGGGCATGGCCCGCTTGTCAGAAACGCTGCCAGTCGCTACGCCAGCGGTCCAATCGACGCTCAAAATCGGAGGGAATGCGCGATGGATTTCGGCAGCCGTCTGAGACGCCGGATGAGGCAGTTTGCATTGGGCATCGGCCTTTTGGCGGGCATGGCTGCGACCGGGCCCATCGACCCGGCCGGCGCGCAGGCGCTCGATCCGCAGAACACGATCGTTCTGGAGACAAAGGATGGTCGCGTCACGATCCGTCTGCGGCCCGATCTCGCCCCGCGCCATGTCGAACAGATCAAGGTTCTGACGCGGCGTGGATTCTATGATGGCGTGCCGTTCCACCGCGTCATCGACGGCTTCATGGCGCAGACCGGCGATCCGACCGGAACGGGCACCGGCCGTTCGGACCTGCCCAATATTCCGGCAGAGTTCACCCGCGAGCCCTACCGGGTCGGCAGCGTCGGCATGGCGCGCGCGCAGGATCCCAACTCTGGCAATTCGCAGTTCTTCATCTGCTACGAGGGCTGCGGACCGCTCACCGGCCAGTACACGATCTGGGGCGAGGTGGTGTCCGGCATGGATGTCGTCCGCAAGATCAAGAAGGGCGATCCGGCCCGCAACGGCATGGTTCAAGCTCCCGATCGCATCGTGCGCATGCGGCTCCTCGCCGATGCCAACTGATTCACCTCATCCCAGCCAGACGAACGGAGCCCGATCACCATGACGCTCGATCCCGAAAACACGCTTGTCCTTGAAACCACCAAGGGACGGGTCGTCATCGCCATGCGCCCGGACCTGGCGCCAAACCATGTCGAGCGGCTGAAGACCCTGGCGCGCCGGGGCTTCTATGACGGAATCACCTTCCATCGCGTGATCGATGGGTTCATGGCGCAGACCGGTTGCCCGCATGGCACCGGGACCGGCGGCTCCGACCTGCCGGACCTGAAACAGGAGTTCAACACCGAGCGGCATGTGCGTGGCACATGCTCCATGGCGCGGGCGATGAACCCGAACTCGGCCAACTCGCAGTTCTTCATCTGCTTCGAGACTTCCGCCTGGCTGGACGGGCAATACACCGTCTGGGGCCAGGTGGTGGAAGGCATGGAGAATGTCGACAAGATCAAGCGCGGCGAGCCCGTGCGCGATCCCGACAGCATCATCTCGATGAAGGTGATGGCCGACGCCTGATCGCGACCGGGCCCTGCCTGGCGACGCCATGGATGTTGCGCTGTTCGATTTCACCCTGCCCGAGGAGCTGATCGCGCTCCGGCCCGCTGAGCCACGCGATGCCGCGCGCCTTCTCGTCGTGGGCGAGCCGGGCGCTCCTGCTTTTCAGGATCGGGTCGTGCGCGATCTGCCGGCGCTGCTGCGGCCGGGCGACGTTATGGTCGTCAACAACACGCGCGTGATCCCGTCGCGGCTGATCGGTCGGCGCGTGCGGGAGGGCGCGGGCGCCCGCATCGAACTGATGCTGCACAAGCGGTTGTCGGGAGATCGCTGGCTGGCATTCGCTCGGCCGGCGAAGAAGCTCGGTGTCGGTGACCGAATCGAGATCGGCGGCAGTGGCGACGAACTGGTGGCGCATGTCGCCGCGCGGGGCGAGGGCGGGGAGGTCGAGATCGCGTTCGGGGTTTCCGGTCCGCGCCTTGACGAGGCCATCGCCCGGCTCGGCGAGTTGCCGCTGCCGCCCTATATCGCGGGCAAGCGGCCGACCGACGAGCGCGACCGGGCGGACTATCAGACCGTCTATGCCAGCCAGGATGGTGCGGTCGCTGCGCCGACCGCCGGGCTGCACTTCACGCCCGCGCTGTTCGAGGCGCTCCAGGCGCGCGGCGTCATGACGGAGCATGTGACGCTGCATGTCGGCGCCGGCACTTTCCTGCCGGTGAAGGCAGAGGACACGCGGGAGCATCGCATGCATGCCGAGTGGGGCTTGGTGCCGGAGGATGTGGCGGTGCGGTTGAACGCGGCCCGGGCTGCCGGCGGGCGGATCGTTGCGGTGGGCACGACCTCGCTCAGGCTGCTCGAAAGCGCGGTCGATGAGCGTGGGGTCATTCGCCCGTTCAGCGGCGATACCGACATCTTCATCACGCCGGGCTTCAGCTTTCGGGCGGTTGACGTGCTGATGACGAACTTCCATCTCCCGCGTTCGACGCTGTTCATGCTGGTGAGCGCCTTTGCCGGGCTGGCCACAATGAAGGCGGCCTATGCGCACGCCATTGCGAGGCGCTATCGGTTCTACTCGTATGGCGACGCCAGCCTGCTGTTCCGGCAGGACATGTGACCCTGCAAGGTAAACTTCCGATGTCCACGCAACCGACAGGTCCTTCCGCAGCCCCGCCGCGCCGGCTGACTGCGCCGGACATCCGGGCGCGCAAGGGCGCGGCCGAGCCGATCGTTGCGCTGACCGCCGCGACGGTCTGGATGGCGCAATTCGCCGACGAGGTGGCGGATGTGATCCTTGTCGGCGATTCGCTCGGCATGGTGACGCATGGCCTCGCCTCGACCGTGCCGGTTACGCTCGACATGATGGTGCTGCACGGGCAGGCCGTGATGCGCGGCTCGTCGCGCGCGCTGGTCGTCGTGGACATGCCGTTCGGCACCTATGAGGCCTCGCCGGAGGCGGCTTTCGCGTCTGCGGCGAGGCTGATGCAGCAGACGGGTTGCGGCGCGGTGAAGCTGGAGGGCGGCCAGCGCATGGCGCCGACGATCCATTTCCTCAGCGAACGCGGCATACCGGTCATGGCCCATGTCGGGCTCACGCCCCAGGCCATCAACACGCTCGGCTCCTTCAGGGCGCGCGGCCGCGAGGCCAGCGAGGCCGAGGTCATCCTGGCCGATGCGAGGGCGGTGGCGGAGGCGGGTGCGTTCAGCGTGGTCGTCGAGGCCGTGGCCGAGCCGCTGGCGCACGAGATCACCGCCGCTGTGGGCATACCGACCATCGGCATCGGCGCATCGGCGGCGTGCGATGGTCAGATCCTCGTGAGCGAGGACATGCTCGGTTTCTTCCCGCGCGTGCCCAAGTTCGTGAGGCGCTACGGCGAACTCGGGCAGGCGGCGCGTGCGGCTGTCGAAGCCTATGCGGCCGATGTGCGCGCGCGCCGGTTTCCGGGCCCCGAGCAAACGTATGCCGCGAAGGCGCCGGTCAAGGGGTGAGCCCGGACCGTGTCCAGCCCTTTGCGCTCGCCATCGACGGTTTGGCTGTGCTAACCCGCGCATTGACGCAACCACCCGATGACAGACTGGACGACGGACGAAGCAGCCGATGAGCGACGATTTCCTGCGCGAGGTTGATGAGGAGGTGCGGCGCGACCGCATCGCCGAGATCTGGCGTCGCTACAACGTCGCGATCATCGGAGCGCTTGCACTGATTGTGGCGGGGGTCGCTGCCTGGCGATTCTGGGAGCATCGCCAGCAGCAGGCGGCCTATGCCGTCAGCGCGCGGTTCGAGCAGGCGCTCAAGGCGTCGCGCGAGCAGCGCGTGGAGGAATCGGAGCGCGACCTGGCGGCCATCGCGGCGCAGGATGTCGCAGGGTATCGTCTGGTCGCGCGCTTTCGGCTCGCGGCCGAGACAGCGCGGCGCGATGGGACCGAGGGGGGCAGGCTCTATGACGCGCTGGCAGCGGATGCGGGCGTGCCGGCGCTGCTGCGCGATCTGGCGCGGCTGAGAGCTGGGCTGTTGCGCGTCGATACCACGCCTTATGCGGAGCTGCGTTCCCAGCTCGAGCCGCTGGCGGCTCCGGAGGCGCCTTTCCGCCACAGCGCGCACGAGTTGCTCGGCCTGTCTGCCCTGCGCGCGGGTCAGTTCGACGAAGCCGGCCGCTGGTTCGACCAGATCGTGATCGACGCAGCGACGCCGCCGGCCTTGCGCCAACGGGTCGACCATCATCTGGCCCTGGTCCGCGCCGGGCCGATCTCGACCAATTGAGGGGCGAGGGGCGCATCGCCATGGCCGCCACCGTCGCCATCGTCGGCCGGCCGAATGTCGGCAAGTCAACGCTGTTCAATCGCCTGGTCGGGCGCAAGCTCGCCCTCGTTGACGACACGCCCGGCGTCACCCGTGACCGGCGGGAGGGCGCGGCGCGGCTGGGGCCGCTGGAATTCACCGTCATCGACACGGCCGGGCTTGAGGAGGCACAGGAGGGCTCGCTGGCGCACCGGATGCGCCAGCAGACCGAAGCCGCCATCGCCGATGCTGACGTCATCCTGTTCGTGATCGATGCCCGCGCCGGCGTGACCCCCCTCGATCGACCGTTTGCGGATCTGGTGCGCCGCTCCGGCAAGCCGGTGCTGCTGCTCGCGAACAAGGCTGAAGGCGCGAAGGGCCAGATCGGCTCGTTTGAGGCCTACGAACTTGGCCTGGGCGAACCGATCCCCTTGTCGGCCGAACATGGCGAGGGAACAGCGGATCTTGCCGAGGCGCTCATGCCGCTGATCGGGCTGTCGCACGAGGAGGCGGCCGGGACCGAGACCGATGTTGTCGTCACCCGCGACGATGCGGACGGCTCCGACGTTGAGCTGGACAAACCGCTGCGGGTCGCCGTGGTGGGGCGGCCGAATGTTGGCAAGTCCACGCTGATCAACGCGATGATCGGCGAGGAGCGGCTGCTGACCGGCCCCGAAGCCGGCATCACCCGCGATTCGATCTCGATAGACTGGGAGTGGCGCGGCCGGGCGATCAAGCTGTTCGATACCGCCGGAATGCGCAAGCGCGCCCGCGTGGTCGAGAAGCTGGAGAAGCTTTCCGTCGCCGATGGCCTTCGCGCCGTTCGCTTCGCCGAAGTGGTGGTGGTGCTGCTCGATGCGACCATTCCGTTCGAGAAGCAGGACCTCACCATCGTCGACCTGATCGAGCGCGAGGGCCGCGCCGTCGTGATCGGGCTCAACAAGTGGGATCTCGTCGCCGACCAGCCGGGCAGGCTGAAGGAGCTGCGCGAGGAGGCGGACCGTCTGCTTGCGCAGGTCAAGGGTGTGGCGTGCGTGCCCCTGTCCGGGCTGACGGGGCAGGGCATCGACAGGCTCATGGAGGCTGTGACACGGGCCGAGGCCGTGTGGTCGACCCGCATCTCGACCGCGCGCCTCAACCGCTGGCTCGAGGGCGTGCTGTCGCACCACCCGCCACCGGCGGTGTCGGGCCGGCGCATCAAGATCCGCTACATGACGCAGGCCAAGTCGCGCCCGCCGACCTTCATCCTGTTCGGCAACCAGCTGAACGAGCTGCCGCGCGCCTATACGCGCTATCTCGTCAACGGCCTGCGCGAAACCTTCGCGCTGCCCGGAACGCCGATCCGCCTCAACCTGCGCACCAGCGACAATCCCTATGCGCAGCGGTGAGGCCGGCGATCACGCCGGCATCTGCGGCGTCTTCACGCTGTCGGTCGGGAAATCGTAGATCAGTCCGCTTAGCGTCCAGGAGGGCTTCAGCAGCTCGACGATCCGCGGAGCGACCTCTTCGGGCGTGCGCAGCGTCATCGGGTCCTCGCCGGGCATCGCCTCGGCGCGCATCCGCGTGCGCAGCGGGCCTGGGTTGACCAGCATCAGGCGGACGTTCGTCTTGACGGTTTCGGCCGCATAGGTGCGGCCCAGCGCCTCCAGCGCCGCCTTGGAAACGGAATAGGGGCCCCAGTAGGCGCGACATTTGTGGGCCGCGCCGGAGCTGACCAGCACGACGCGGCCGGCGTCAGAGGCGCGCAGCAGGCCGTCAAGCCCCCTCAGAAGCCGCCAGTTGGCCGTCAGGTTGATGTCCATCACCTGTTGCCATTCCTTTGGCGTGACGTGGCCGAGCGGAGCCAGCGCGCCAAGAATGCCGGCATTGCCGACGAAGGCGTCGAGCCGGCCCCAGCGCTCGCCGACGACGGCGCTCAGACGGTCCAGCGCCTCGTAATCGGTCAGCGAGACCGGCACGAGCGTGGCCGAGCCGCCGGCTGCTACGATCTCGTCGTCGAGCTCCTCGAGAGCGCCCTGCGTGCGGGCAAGCGCAATCACGTGCGCGCCTGCGCGGGCGAGCTCGAGGGCAACGGCACGGCCGATACCGCGCGAGGCGCCCGTGACGAGGGCGACACGATCCTGCAATGACATCAAGATGATCCGCTGGTCTGTGACACGAACGATTCAGCTGGCTTCGGCCAGAAGCGAAAGCTGTTGCCGGGCGCCCTCGTCGGCGATGTCGCTGAGCGGCGTCGGGTAGTCCCCGGTGAAGCAGTGATCCGTGAACTGCGGCCGCAGAGCATCGCGCTTCGCATGGCCCATGGCGCGATAGATGCCATCGACCGAGAGGAACGCCAGCGAGTCGCAGCCGATGAAGGCGCGCATCTCCTCGGGCGAGTGTGTGGCGGCGAGGAGCTTGGCCCGCTCGGGCGTGTCGATGCCGTAGTAGTCGGGGTGGGTGATCGGCGGGGAGGAGATGCGGAAATGCACCTCGCGCGCGCCGGCCTCGCGCATCATGCGCACGATCTTGACCGAGGTCGTGCCGCGCACGATCGAGTCGTCGATCAGCACGATGCGCTTGCCGGCGATTGCCGAGCGGTTGGCGCTGTGCTTGAGGCGCACGCCCAGCTCGCGAACGGACTGGGTGGGCTGGATGAAGGTGCGGCCGACATAGTGGTTGCGGATGATGCCGAGTTCGAACGGCAGGCCGCTGGCCTGCGCATAGCCCAGCGCAGCCGGCACGCCCGAATCGGGCACCGGCACGACCACGTCGGCGTCTGCCGGGCTTTCGCCCGCCAGCTCCATGCCCATGCGCTTTCGCCTCTCGTAGACGCTGACGCCCTTGATCATGGAATCGGGGCGCGCGAAGTAGATCGCCTCGAAGATGCACGGCCGCTCGGGCTGAGGCGGGAAGGGGCGGTGGCTCTCCACGCCCTCCTCCGAGATCACCACCACCTCGCCGTTCTCGATGTCGCGGACATAGCGCGCGCCGATGATGTCGAGGGCGCAGGTCTCGGAGGCGAGGATGTAGCGCCCGTCGAGCTCGCCGAGCACCAGCGGGCGGATGCCGAGCGGATCGCGCGCACCCACGAGCTTCTTGTTGGTCAGCGCCACAAGGGCGTAGGCGCCCTCGAGCTGGCGCAGGGCATCGACGAACCGGTCGATGAAGCGGCTCCTGCGGCTGCGGGCGACCAGGTGCAGCACCACTTCGGTGTCCGAGCTCGCCTGATAGATCGCGCCATCGCCGATCAGCTTGCGGCGCAGCGTCAGTCCATTGGTCAGGTTGCCGTTGTGCGCCACCGCGAAGCCACCGCTGTCGAGCTCCGCGAACAGCGGCTGGACATTGCGCAGGATCGTCTCCCCGGTCGTGGAGTAGCGCACATGCCCGACCGCAACCGGGCCCGGCAGACGCTCGATCACGCGCTGGTCGGAGAAGGCGTCACCGACGAGGCCCAGACGCCGTTCCGAATGGAAACGATGACCGTCGAAGGAGACGATGCCGGCCGCTTCCTGCCCGCGATGCTGCAGGGCGTGCAGGCCCAGGGCCGTGATGGCCGCGGCATCGGGATGGCCGAAGATCCCGAAGACACCGCATTCCTCGCGCAGCCTGTCGCCGTCGAGATCGTCAGGCTCGGGCGCTGCGTTCGACGATCCGGTGAGCACCAGAGCCGTTGCTGTTGCGGTCATGGCGTCCTCCCGTGGCTTGGTGGCGGTCGATGGGCCCGCGCGGTCAATCAGGGGCGCGCAGGTTGCGCAGGGGATGATCCGGTGGTCGATCCCGTGCGCTGCGCATTGTCGATCGTCCGCTGCAGCGCGGCCCGGTCGACCGGGCCCGGTTGTGCCGGCGACTCGGACCGCCGTTGCTGCTGGCCTGGCGCGCGCGGCTCCTCGGCGGGCGCATCTGCCGGCTCCGGCGCGCGCGGCGCGAGGTTGCGCATCAGGGCGTTGGTGTCGATGTCCTGCGGGAGAATGGCCAGCAGCGCCTTGCCCGTCGATTCCAGCAACGGCTTGGTGCGCGCATCGCGCACCCAGTCGGGCTGGCGCCGCTGGTCGGTGACCAGTGTGCTCCACAGCAGATAGCCGACCACGGCAAGCAGCAGGCCCCGCGCCGCGCCGAATGCGAGACCAAGCGTGCGATCCAGCGCGCCGATGCGCGAATCGAGCACGAAATCCGAAATGCGGGCCGTGATCAGCGAAACGATCACCAGCGTGACCAGGAAGATCGCGGCGATGGCGATCACCAGCGCGATCGTGTCATGCTTGATGTGCTGCTTCACGAAGGGCAGGAGCATCGGGTGAAACGACCAGGCTGCAACCGCCGCTGCCGCCCAGGACGCGATCGACAGGACCTCGCGGGTGAAACCGCGGACCGCAGCCAGCAGCGCGGAGAGCGCCACCGCGCCCAGCACGATCATGTCCAGAATGGTGAGGCCCATGCGTCGCCTGCCTTCAAACCCGCCGCCATACCATAAGCCAACCGCGGATCTGGTATCCGGGCCGTTCGGCGGTGCATCACCCGCGGTTCTCTACATGTCTTTGTCCTTCGCGTCACGCCCCCGATACGCCCCCGCGCGGTCGCTCGCCGGTCCGGCCCTGGCCGAGGCCCTTCGCACGCGGCGCCCGCAGGGCGATCGATGCCACCAGATCCGCCACATGGGCGACGGCTTCCCGGCCGGGCGCGGTCAGGTCGGGGCTGCGCGGCGCGATCGCCGTCGCAAAGCCCAGCTTGGCTGCTTCCCGGATGCGCGCCGCTGCCAGCGCAACGGGCCGGATCGGGCCCGACAGCGCGATCTCGCCGAAGTAGACCGCATCCGAAGGCAGCACCGCGCCCGTCATCGACGACACGAGCGCGGCGGCGACCGCGAGATCGGCAGCCGGCTCCTGCACCTTCAGCCCCCCTGCGACATTCAGATAGACATCGTGGCCCGACAGCCTGAGGCCGCCATGGGTTTCGAGCACCGCAAACACCATGGCGAGCCGGTTCGGATCCCAGCCGACGACGGCGCGACGCCGCGTGCCGAGCGCGGTCGGAGCAACTAGAGCCTCGAAGTCCCCGACGCCCGGTCGCGTCCCTTCACATCCGGAGACGACGGCCGCGCCGGGGGCGG
>CAZDUL010000174.1:0-7210 GCA_964508635.1 uncultured Allobosea sp.
CGAGGACGACGAGGACGACGCCCAGGGCGCAGAAGAGCGCCCGGCGCCGGAGCAGCTCGGCAGCGGCGATGCCCTCGATGACGTGCCCGAGCGGCCGCGCTATGTCAGCCGGCGTCAGTACAAGATCCAGGAGGTCATCAAGCGCCGGCAGATCCTGCTGGTGCAGGTCGGGAAGGAGGAGCGGGGCAACAAGGGCGCGGCACTGACGACCTATCTGTCGCTGGCCGGCCGCTATTCGGTGCTGATGCCCAATACGGGTCGCGGCGGCGGCATCTCCCGCAAGATCACCAGCGCAGAAGACCGCAAGCGTCTCAAGGAGATCGCCGCCGAGCTCGAGGTGCCGGAGGGGATGGGCATCATCCTGCGCACGGCGGGCGCCTCGCGCACCAAGGCGGAGATCAAGCGCGACTACGAATACCTCATGCGTCTGTGGGAGAGCGTGCGCGAGCTGACGCTGAACTCGACTGCGCCTGCTCTCGTCTATGAGGAAGGCTCGCTGATCAAGCGCGCCATCCGGGATCTCTACAACAAGGACATCGACGACATCATCGTCGCCGGCGAGGACGGCTATCGTGAAGCCAAGGACTTCATGAAAATGCTGATGCCGAGCCACGCCAAGGTGATCAAGCCTTACCGCGAGGCGCAACCGCTCTTCGCCCGCTTCGGGGTCGAGAGCCAGCTCGATGCGATGTTCAGCAATCAGGTGACGCTGAAATCCGGCGGATACATCGTCCTGAACCAGACCGAGGCGCTGGTCTCCATCGACGTGAACTCCGGCCGCTCGACGCGTGAGCACAACATCGAGGACACCGCGCTCAAGACGAATCTCGAGGCCGCCGAGGAAATCGCCAGACAGTTGCGCCTGCGCGACCTCGCCGGACTGATCGTCATCGACTTCATCGACATGGAGGAGAAGCGCAACAATCGGGCCGTCGAGAAGAAGCTGAAGGAGTGCCTCAAGAACGACCGAGCGCGCATCCAGGTTGGCCATATCTCGGCCTTCGGCCTGCTCGAGATGTCGCGCCAGCGCATCCGCACGGGCGTGCTCGAGAGCTCTTCGGTCAAGTGCCCGCATTGCGATGGCGCCGGCTTCGTGCGGTCGGTGCCCTCGGTCGCCCTGCAGATCCTGCGCGGCGTCGAGGAATCGCTGATCAAGGCCGCGACGCACAACATCGTGGTGCAAACCCGCTCCGACATTGCGTTGTATCTGCTGAACCAGAAGCGCGGCCATCTTTCGGACCTCGAAGCCCGCTTCGGCGTGCACATCACCGTCGGCGTGGACGATCACCTGCTGGGTGCGACGCCTTACGTGATCGAGCGCGGCGAGTTCGTCCATCCCGACCAGCGTCCCCAACTGGCCAGCGTGCGCGTCGACAGCATTGCGACGCCGCTCGAGGACGAAGACAACGTCGAGAGCAGTGCCGAGCCCTCCGCCGCCGATGAGGAGGATGCTGTGGCGGCCGGCCACCTGTCGGAGGGGGATGGCGAACGCGGCAATGACCGCGACGAGGAGCGTGGCGAGGGCAGCCGCCGCCGTCGCCGCCGTCGTCGACGCCGGCGCGGCGGCCGCGAAAACGCCCTTGACGCAGCCGAGAGCACGTTTGATGCGGGCGAGACTGCCGATGCCGTCAGCGCCGAGGCCGATGGCGCCCCCCCTGCCGATGAGCCGGAACCCGACGCCAGTGCAGCGACGGACGAGGACCGGACCGACGAGAAGGGCGACGAAAAGGGAGACGAGGAGCGCGTCGGTCGCCGTCGTCGTCGCGGGCGGCGCGGCGGCCGTCGGCTGCGTTCAGACGGCGATATCGAGAGCGCGGCCGGCAACGATGCGACCGTCGAGGCGGATTCTGGCGAAGCAGAGGGCGCAACGCCTGCGCCGATTGTCCTGCCGGCGCCAGAGGCCGAGGCGCTCACCGAAACCGCTGCCGACGAAAGCATCGCGGAGGAGCCCGTCGCCAGGCCGAAGGCGAAACGCGCCAGCCGCGGCCGGAAGAAGGCCGCGGAGGCGGACAGCGCTTCAGCGCCCGCCGGATCGCCTGTCGAGACTCCCCTCTCCCCGCCAGCGCACACGCCAGAGGAGGCCCTCGCAGCGGCTGCAACCGAGCCTTCCGTACTGTCGGCCGCTTCGGTCGCAGAGGTGGCGCGCTTGCCTGAGCCCGAGCCGGAGCCGGTGGCCATCGTGCTGACACCGCCGGATCCGGATCGCCCGAAGCGCGGCGGGTGGTGGAACCGTCGGTGACGAGCGTCGCAGACGCCGCAGCGTCGCGCCGATCGCAGAAAGGCCGCGGCCTGTCCCGCGGCCCTATGCTGTGAGCGGTCTTGCTTGTCGGGGCGGTGCCGTCACAACCAAAGCCGTTCGGCAGCGTGTCAGACCAGCACCTCGCGTGCCGCCTGAGCATCGATCCCGAAAACCCGCATGTATCGCGAGATTTCGGCATTGGGGCCCGTGGCCTTGGTCGGATTGTCGCTGATCTTCACCGCAGGCCGCCCGTTTGCCGACACGACCTTGCACACGACCGAGATGGGATCGAGCGTGCGCCCGGCAGCAAAGCCGCGGAAATCATTGGTCAACAAGGTCCCCCAACCGAAACCGAAACGCACCTTGCCCAGGAAGTGGCGGTGGATACGCTCGATCTGCTCGACATCGAGTCCATCGGAAAAGATCAGCTGGCGTGTCTGCGGATCGATGCCGCGCTCCCGCCACCAGCGGATCGCCTCCTCCCCCCCCTCGATCGGATCCTTGGAATCGATGCGGATGCCGGTCCAGCCGTCCATCCAGGCGGGCGCCCGGCTGAGAAAGCCCGTCGTGCCGTAGGTGTCGGGCAGGATGATGCGAAGATTGCCCTCGTATTCCTGCTGCCAATCGGCGAGCACCTGATAGGGCGCCTGGGCCAAGGCCGCATCATCGGGCGCCAGCGCCGCATAGACCATCGGCAATTCGTGCGCGTTGGTCCCGATCGCCTCGACCTCCCGGCGCATGGCGATCAGGCAGTTCGAGGTGCCGAGGAAGCTCGGCCCGAGTCCTTCGATCATCGCCTGCACGCACCAGTCTTGCCACAGGAAGCCGTGGCGGCGCCGCGTGCCGAAGTCGGCGATGCGCAAGCCATCAAGCCTCTGCAGCCGCTCGATCTTCTCCCACACCCGTGTCATGGCACGGGCGTAAAGCACCTGCAGTTCGAACCGGCCCATGCCGCGCAGCACCGCACGCGAACGCAGCTCGTTGATGATCGCCAGCGCCGGGATCTCCCACATCGTGGTCTCGACCCACGGGCCTTCGAAGGTCAGTTCGTACTGCCCGTCGCGCACCTCGAGATGGTAGGGCGGAAGCCTCAGGCCCTCGTACCATTCGATGAAATCGGGCGAGAACATCTGGCGGCGGCCATAGAACATGTTGCCGCGCAACCAGGTGCTCTCCCCGCGCGAGAGCCTCAGCGACCGGACATGATCGAGCTGCTCCTTCAGCGCGCCCGCGTCGATGATCTCGGCGAGACGGATCCGCGTGGTGCGGTTGATCAGCGAGAAGGTGACGTTCGTCTTCCGGTGCCTGCGGAAGATCATCTGCGCCATCAGGATCTTGTAGAAGTCGGTATCCAGCAGCGAGCGGACGATCGGATCGATCTTCCAGGTGTGGTTGTAGACGCGGGTCGCGATGTCGGTCATCGGATCCCCATGGCCCCCGTGAAAGTCCGAGGGCGAGTTGGACCACGGTTCGAGCCGTTTGGCGAGAGGCTGCGCTCAGCGGCCATGACCTGACCTTCGACGGCGACCCAAGACCATCGACGACGACGCGCCATCACGAATAGAGGCCCTTGTAGGTTTCGCGCAGCACGTTCTTTTGCACCTTGCCCATGGTGTTGCGCGGAAGCTCGTCGACGATGATGATGCGCTTGGGACACTTGAAGCGTGCCAGACGCTGCTCCAGCAGGGTCTGAATCGCTGCCGGATCGAGGACGGCGCCCTTCGCCTGCACCACAACGGCGGTCACGCCCTCGCCGAAATCGCGGTGCGGCAGACCGATCACGGCGCTTTCAACCACGCCGGGGATGCTGTCGAGCTCGGTCTCGATTTCCTTGGGATAGACGTTGTAGCCACCGGTGATGATGAGATCCTTGCCGCGCCCAACGATATGGACATAACCGCGGGGGTCGATCTTTCCGAGATCGCCGGTGACGAAGAAACCGTCGGCGCGGAACTCGGCCGCCGTCTTCTCGGGGTTGCGCCAGTAGCCCTTGAACACGTTGGGGCCCCGGACCTCGATCATGCCGATCGTGTCTGCGGGGAGCGGCACTCCGCTGTCCGGTTCGGTGATGCGCAGATCGACGCCCGGCAACGGGAACCCCACGGTTCCGGCGATGCGCTCGCCGTCGTAAGGGTTGGAGGTGTTCATGTTGGTTTCGGTCATCCCGTAGCGTTCGAGGATGGCATGACCGGTTCGGGCCTGCCATGCGCGGTGCGTCTCCGCCAGCAGCGGCGCCGACCCTGACACGAACAGGCGCATGCGACTCGTGGCCTCGGTCGTCAGCCCCGGATGGTCCAGCAGGCGCACATAGAAGGTCGGCACCCCCATCAGGGTGGTCGCGTGCGGCATCCACGCCAGGATCTCGTCGGCGTCGAACTTGGGCAGGAAGATCATCGAGGCGCCGGCCATCAGCGTGACGTTGGTGGCCACGAACAGCCCGTGGGTATGGAAGATCGGCAAAGCGTGCAACAGCACGTCATCGGGTGTGAAGCGCCAGCAATCGACCAGCGTCAGCGCGTTCGACGCGAGGTTGTCGTGGCTGAGCATGGCCCCCTTTGAACGCCCCGTTGTCCCGGATGTGTAGAGGATCGCCGCCAGGTCGTCTGCGCCGCACGCGACGTCTGCAAAGCGGCCGGGCGCCGCCCGAGCCATGTCCGCCAGCGTCCCGGCCGACAGCTCTGGCGAAGATCGGCCCCCGAGCGTTTCCAGTCGCGCGCCGGCCTTGTCCGCAAACGGCCCGAGCGCCTGGACCCTCGCGGGATCGCAGACGAACAGCGCGGGCTCGGCGTCACCGAGGAAGTAGTCGATTTCCGCTGGCGTGTAGGCCGTGTTGAGCGGCAGGAAGATGGCTCCGGCCCGAATGCAGCCAAGATAGAGCATCAGCATCTCGATGCTCTTCTCGGCCTGCACCGCCACCCGGTCCCCCGGCTTCACCCCAAGCGAGACGATGGCATTCGCGAACTGCGCCGAGACGTCGGCGACGTCCCTGTAGGTGAAGGTTCGCCCATCGGTCAGTCGCGCAAATGGCCGGTCCATCGCAGGCATGCGGCTGCGAACGAGATCATAGAGGTGATTGGCCATGGCGATGCCCCGACAGTCCTTCACACGTTCGTCGGATGGCGCGGATGAAGGTGACGGGTCAAGGGCCATGCGCAGCCGCGGCGAGTCGACAGGACCTCGTCATCGCCTTAGTTTCGCCGACTCGAGGGTCGCGGCAGACGGCCCCGATCAGGAGAGGAACACCCGATGTCGATCACCCGACGCTCTGCGCTCGGCAGCCTTCTGGCGGCGCCGCTGGCCCCGTCTGTTCTGGCCAGCGCGGTCAACGCCCAGTCGGCCTGGCCCGCGCGCCAGCTCACCTTCATCGTGCCCTTCGCGGCCGGCGGCGGCACCGATGCGTTTGCGCGCCCGCTGGCCGCGCAGCTGGAGCAGCAGATCGGACAGCGCGTGCTGATCGAGAACCGCGCCGGCGCAGGCGGGACGACGGGCGCATCCGCCGCAGCGAAGGCGCCCCCCGATGGCTACACGTTCTTCGTGGGCGCCGCCCACCACGCCATTGCGCCGGCGCTGTATCCCCGCCTCGACTACAACATCGAGACGGACTTCGTTCCGATCGGGCTGGTCTCTGCCCCGCCGCAGGTCATCGTCGTCAATCCGCAGAAGGTGCAAGCGCGCACGCTCACCGAGTTCATCGCCTTCGCGAAGGCCAACCCCGACCGGTTGAACTACGCCTCGGCCGGCAACGGCACCACGCATCATCTCACCGGCGAGCTGTTCAAGTTGCAGGCGGGCGTGAAGATCACCCATGTGCCCTATCGTGGGGCGGGGCCGGCGCTGGCCGACCTGGTGGCTGGCCAGGTGGACGTGATGTTCGATGGTCTGGGATCGTCGGCCAGCCACATCCAGGGCGGCAGCCTTCGTGCGCTGGCGGTCGCGGCCCCGAAGCGGTCCTCGGCGATCCCCGATGTGCCGACGACCGCGGAGGCGGGCCTGCCCGGATTCGAGGTCGCCACCTGGTATGCGCTGTGGGCGCCGAAGGGAACACCCGCGGAGATCGTCGCGCGAATGCGCGACGAGCTAGGCAAGGCGCTGGCCTCGCAGCCCATCCGCGACGCCTGGGCTCGCAACGGGTCCGAGATCCCGACCATGCCGGTCGCCCAGTTCCCGTCATTCCTGAGCGCCGAGATCGCGCGCTGGGGCCGCGTGGTGCGCGAGGCGAATGTCGGCATCTGAGCAAGAGGCCCCGCGCACGGCCTTCGCTCCGTTTCTGTCCTGACCGCGCCAAGCGGCGCGCCGGCTTGCCAGCCGCGCGCCGCCATGCGACCGAAGATGGCCACCGCAACGGAGAGCTCCCCATGAGCAGCGTCGAACAGCGCCTCGCAGCCCTTGGCGTCACCTTGCCGAACCCTGTCGCCCCGGCCGCCAACTACGTGCCCTTCGTGCGCTCCGGCAACCTGCTGGTGATCTCCGGCCAGCTCTGCTACGGCCCGGATGGCACGTTGCTGCCGGAGCACAAGGGCAAGCTGGGCGACACGGTCTCGATGGAGCAGGGCCGCGCCGCTGCCCGCTTCGCTGCGATCAATGTGCTTGCCCAGGCGCGCGCCGCGTTGGGCAATCTCGACGCCATCGTGCGCTGCGTGCGCCTCGGCGGCTTCATCAACGCCATGCCGGATTTCGAACCGCTGGCCCAGGTAATGAACGGCGCGTCCGACCTGATGGTCGATGCGTTGGGCGACCGGTGCCGCCATCAGGCCACCTCGAACATGGCTTCGACCTCGACAGCCGCCGCCATCTGACCGATCACGCCCACGGTCGAGCGCGCGCGGCGGCCCCGGTCGCCCAACGCATCTACCTTCAGGTCGGACGCCCCGTTCCTTACCTGGTCCAACGGTGCGAAATCCGGCCTGGCGTCGATGAAGCGCCCCAGGCGCACGCCACGCCCGCTCGCGTCCACGCAGCCCAAACGCGCGC
>CAZDUL010000175.1:0-13094 GCA_964508635.1 uncultured Allobosea sp.
TTCGTAGAACGTGATGCGGGTCGGCGGGCGCGGCGCGGCATAGGCCGGGTCGCCCGTCATGTCGCAGGCGGTCCAGTCCGCCTCCCAGTTGTCGCGCACGAGGCCGCCGATATAGGGCGGGTGCGCCGCCTCGATGCGGAAGCGCCGCACCTCCGGGCTCGCGACCTTGATGGTGATGTTGTCCTTCTCCGCGCACAGCACCGGCTCGGACTCGTTGGTCACGGTGACCGGAACAGCGTCGAGGGATGCGGCGCTGGCCATCGGGGAAGCTCCGATGCTGAGTGCGGCAAGGGTGGCGAGAACAGCTGGCAGGCGGAACATCGGAACAGTCCTATCGGGGCGCTTCCTGGGCAGGCTGCATCACATCGATGCGTGACGCGGCTCAAGCCATGCGAAGCGCATACACGTCGCCGGAGTTGGCGTCATGGGGCAGCGTCGCGATGTGATGGCGCATCGCGGCGGCCGACACCGGCTCGGGGAAGGTGAGCCGCTGGCTTTCGCCGAGCGCGATGTTGAAACGGTAGGGACCGATCAGATCGAGCCGACGAATGCAGGCGTCCGCAATGTCGCGCTGGATGGTGGTGAACTCGAAGGACAGAGCCGCCAGGGGCCTCGAGAGCCCAGACAGCACCGCCTCCTCGAACCCCTCGACGTCGATCTTGACGAAATCCGGCACACCATAAGTGGCGATCAGCGCATCGAGCGTGACGCTGGGAACGGCGATCTCGGCGTCCCAGACCTGGCCCTCCCATCCGCGCGCGCCATCCGCGGCGCGCACGAAATCGACCGAAGCGGTCGACACGGTGGGATTGGCGCTGTTGATCTGGAGCATCACCTCGCCAGCTGTGGGTCCGCATGCGGCGGCCAGCAGCGTCACGGCCTGGTCGCGGCCGTGGATGAGGCGCAGGGCGCGCATGCAGGCCGGCTGGGGCTCCAGCGCCACGACGCGGGCGCCCAGGCGGCGGAACGAGGCGATGCGGTCGCCGACATGGGAGCCGATATCGAAGGCAAGGCCGCCGGGCGGCAGGAAGCGGGCGTGAAGGGCATCCATCGCCGCATCGCGGTCAGGGTCGCCATAGTAGACCTTCAGCGAGCGTCCGACGGCGCGGGCGGCACCGGGCGCCCGGCCAGGAATCGCGTGCGGATGGTGTGTCATGACATCCTCCCGATCAGGGCGTGCGACACTGGATCGCGACCAGCTCCGCTGGCGGGTCGATGTCCTCGGGGATCGCGCACAGTGTGGCGCGGGCGAGGAAGCGGCCAAGCGCCGGAGCGGCGGTGATCACGGCGAAGGGAATGGCAAGCACATAGCCCGCGATGAGCGGCATGGCCCACCACATCACGGTCGGCGACAGGATGGCGAGCGCGCCGACGACATAGGTGCCGAACAGCAGATGCGGCCACAGACCCTGGAAGGCCGTCGCCAGCGACAGCGACTGCGCATCGCGCGACTGGCCGTTCCAGCCGATGCGCGCCTTGCCGAAGGCGAGCCCGATCATGAAGATCGTGGTGCGAAAGGTCGAGATCGCACCCTGCAGGAAGGAGAAGACCAGCTCGATCAAGGCAGACAGCAGGAACCGCGCGGTGCCGCCATGACGCACCGTGCCCCCCCTCGTCAGCAGGATATCGGCAGCGCCGGCGAGCTTCGGCATGAGATACATCACGAAGAACGTGACATACAATCCGGCCGCCAGACCCGAGGGATAGAAGGCCAGGCCGGCGTCCTCGATGACCTTGAGCGGGAGCAGCGCAATCATCAGCGTCCAGGCCGGCAGGCCGATGAACATCAGGATGGCCCAGACGAGCTGGAAGCGGCTGATCGGTTTCAGGCCCGGGAGGTCGAGCAGCTTCAGGTATTGCAGATTGCCAAGACACCAGCGCAGGTCGCGCTTGGCGAATTCGAGGATGGTCGGGGGGTTTTCTTCCCAGGAGCCGCCCTCGACCGGATGCACGCGGACCTCGAAACCCGCGCGCCGCATCAGGGTGGCCTCGACCTGGTCGTGGCTCATCACATGGCCGCCCAGCGGCGGGCCTCCGGGCAGCACCGGCAGATGGCAGTGATCGCGGAACGGGGCGATGCGCACGAAGGCGTTATGGCCCCAGAACGGACCGCAATCGCCGACCCACCAGGCCTGGCCCATGGTGTAGGTGCGCATGCCCATGCGCATGCCGAACTGGAAGATCCGCGCGAAGGCCGAGGCCGACGGCATGCCGACCACAAGGCTCTGAAGGATGCCGAGGCGCGGATAGGCCTGCATCATGCGGGTGAAGGCGACGATGGTCTCGCCCGACATCACGGAATCGGCATCGAGCGGCAGCATCAGCTCGTAGCGGTCGCCCCAGCGCTCGCAGAAATCGCGCACATTGCCGGCCTTGTAGCCGGTGTTGTCGGTGCGCCTGCGATAGATCAGCCGCGCCGGATCGCCGATCTCGGCGCTCCAGGCCGCACTGAGCGCTTCTTCCTTCGCTGCGATGACCGGATCGTTCGTATCGGAGAGCAGGAAGTAGTCATAAGCCGCGCCATGGCCGGTGGCGTCCACGCTGGCCTTGACCGCCTTGAGCCGTGCGATCGCGCGCTCCGGGTCCTCGTTGCGCAGCGTCATGAAGATGGCGGTGCGCACGGCGAGGGGGACATGTCCCTCTGCGGCAGCGGCGAAGGGCGCGACCCTCGCAACGCCGTCCTTCACGCCATGTAACAGAGCAAGACCGATCACGGCGTTCCAGAAGCCCAGCACCGTCCAGGGCGCGCCAAGGGCGAAGGCGACAAAAACGATCGTATCCAGCACGGTCCAGCCGCCGGCGGCGAGCACGACGGCGAGCGCCGCCATGAGCCCGGCGTAAGTCACGAGATTGAGGACGAGCACTGCAAGGCGGCGCAGGCGCAGGTCGGAGCGACGCTGCAACCCGGCGGGCGTAAGGCCATCCGCCAGCTCGGGCAGAGGCACGGCCTCGAAGGCATCTGGCGCGGGGCGCTGGTTCATCTGTTGCTCATGGAGAACGGATAAAGGGAGACGTTGCAATGGACCGTCCGGCTGCCCTGCTTCACATAAGGCGGCGGCTGCATTCGGGCGACCATATCGGCTATGTGACGCCGCAACCCAGAACTCCACCCCACCGAACCTTCGCGTTCGGGCCTTCCACAGGCAGGCTTCGTGACGACAAGAGACGACAGCTTATCGGCGCGCGTCCCCGCTTCGGTCCGGAGCCTCTGGTATGTGGGGCCGCGTGAATGCGCGCTGAATGTCGAGCCCTTCACGGCGGCGCCCGGCGATGCGGTGGTGCGCACGATCGCATCCGGCATCAGCCGGGGCACCGAACGCCTCGTGTTCGAGGGCCGCGTGCCGGAGAGCGAGCATGAGCGCATGCGTGGGCCGGGAATGAGCGGACGTTTTCCCTTTCCGGTCAAGTATGGCTACTGCGCCGTCGGCGAAGTCATCGCAGGTCCCGGTAACCTGGTGGGCCGGCGCGTCTTTGCGTTGAATCCGCACCAATGCCATTTCGCGCTGCCGCCCGAACGGCTCGCCGTGCTGCCCGACACGTTGCCGTCACGCCGCGCGATCCTCGCCGCAAACATGGAGACAGCCCTCAATGCGCTCTGGGATTCCGGCGCCGGGCCCGGCGACCGAATTGTCATTGTCGGGGGCGGCGTGGTGGGCTTGCTGATCGCGAGCCTCGCCGCGGGCCTGCCCGGCGCCGATGTCACGCTGGTCGATGTCGATGCGCGCCGCGCGCCCCTGGCCGCGATGCTCGGCTGCGGCTTCAGCACAGACGGCACCGGCCTCGAGGACTGCGATATCGTGTTCCATACCTCCGCGACCGCAGCAGGCCTCAATGCCGCCATCGGCTTCGCCGGTTTCGAAGGCCGTATCGTCGAGGTGTCGTGGCATGGCGCGGGCGATACGCCGGTCGCGCTCGGCGGCGCGTTCCATTCGCGACGGCTGCAGCTGATCTCCAGCCAGGTCGGCCACGTCGCGGGAAGCCGCCGCGCCCGCTGGACTTATGCGCGGCGCATGGCCAAGGCGCTCGACCTGCTCGCTGCGGACGCACGCCTCGATGCGCTGATCACCGACGAGATGCCCTTCTCCGAGGCCCCGGCCCGGCTGCCTGCGGTGTTCGCACCCGGCGCATCGGGTCTGACGGCCGCCCTTCTCTACTGAAAGGAACCCTGCATGTTTTCCGTCGAAGTTCGCGACCGCATCATGATCGGCCATTCCCTGCCGGACCCGTTCTTCGGGCCGGCGCAGAACATGCACGGAGCCACCTTCGTGGTGGATGTGGCGTTCTTCCGCGAGACCATGACCCGCCACAACGTCGTGGTCGACATCGGCGCGGCGCTGGACGTCCTGGCGGAGACGCTGAAGCCGCTGAAGTATCAGAACCTCGACGAGCTGCCGCAGTTCAGGGGCGTGCTGACGACCACCGAGTTCCTGTGCAAGCACATCTTCGATGCGATCGCCGCGGCGGCGCGCAACGGCGCGCTCGGCGAGGATGGCCGGACTCTGAGCAAGATCCGCGTGACGCTGCACGAGACCGATCTGGCCCGTGCCGCCTACGAAGGACCGCTGGCTTGAAGCCCGTCGCCTTCGCGATTCCCGGTGACCTCGCCGCGCCGACCGGCGGCTATGCCTACGACCGGCAGCTGATCCGGCGACTGCCGGAGCATGGCGTCGCGCCGCTGCACGTGGCGCTGCCGGGATCGTTCCCGAACCCCACGGAGGCAGACCTGTCCGAGACCTCGCGGCGGCTGCTCGAAGCGCCGTTCGACGCGCCGATCCTGATCGACGGGCTGGCCTATGGCGCGTTCCCGGCGGGCCTCGCGGCGGGCCTCGCAGGGCGCACGGTCGCGCTGGTGCATCACCCGCTGGCGCTGGAGACCGGAGTGCGACCCGAGCGCGCTGCGGAGCTGAAGCGGCTGGAAGCGGCCGCCCTCGCCTATGCGGCGGCGGTGATCGTGACCGGCGAACCGACCCGCGACATCCTGGTCGCCGGCTACGGCGTCCCGGCGCAGCGCATCACCGTCGCCGTGCCGGGGGTTGAGGCGGCGGCACGCGCGTTCGGAAGCGACTTTGGCCAGCCGGTGCGCCTGCTCGCGGTGGGCTCGCTGACGCCGCGAAAGGGCCATGTCGAGCTGGTCAGGGCGCTCGCGCCGCTCGTCGGGCTGCCCTGGCGTCTCACGATCGCCGGAGCAGACGATCGCGCGCCGGATCATGTCGCGTCGTTGCGGGCGCTGATTGCGGAGCTTGGCCTCGGCAAGCGGATCTCGCTTGCTGGCGCGGTGGACGACCGCACGCTGGCCGATCTCTACGCAAGCGCCGACGTGTTCGTGCTGCCCTCCCATTACGAGGGCTACGGCATGGCGCTGACCGAGGCGCTGGCGCGCGGCCTGCCCTGTGTTGCGACGCGCTGCGGCGCAGCGGTGGCCGGCGCACCCGATGCCGCAGTGCAGAAGGTCGATCCCGGCGATATCGACGGCATGACAGGCGCGCTCGCCTACCTGATCGGCGACGCAGCCGCCCGACGCCGCCACGCCGACGCCGCCTGGGCCCATGCCTGCGCACTGCCCCGCTGGGAGGACACAGCCCAGATCGTTGCCGGCGTCCTGTTGTCGATCACACCCTGAAGGACCACGATACATGGGTTTTTCCGCCGAATGGCTGAGCTTGCGCGAGCCCGTGGACCACGCCGCCGTAAACCGCGAGCTTGCAGCCGCGGTGGCGGACCGGTTCGCCGGGCCGGACCACATCACCATCATGGATCTCGGCTGCGGCACGGGCTCGAACCTGCGCGGCTCGTTCCACCTGTTCGCAGACAGCCAGCACTGGACCCTTGTCGATCACGACCCGGCCCTGCTGCGGGCAGCCCGCGCCGCCTTGAGCGCCTGGGCCGACGAGGCAACCGAAGCCGGCGAGGAGCTGCTGCTGGCCAAGGGCGACAAGCGGTTGATGGTGGATTTCCGCCGGATCGACCTGATGGCCGACCTCGAGCGCGTGCTCGACTGGCGGCCGGATCTCGTCACGGCGGCGGCGCTATTCGATCTGGTGTCGGGTGCATGGCTCGAGCGGTTCGCTGCGGCGCTCGCGGCCCGCGCCCTGCCGCTCTACACCGTGCTGACCTATGACGGCGAGGAGCGCTGGGAGCCGGAGCACCCGGCGGATGCCGCCATGCTCGCCGCCTTCAAAGCCCACCAGCGCACCGACAAGGGTTTCGGACCAGCCGCCGGGCCGGATGCCGTGCCCGTGCTGGCTGCCGCTTTGCGCGCACAGGGGCACACGGTCATGACAGCCTCCAGCCCGTGGCGGCTGACGCCCGCCACCGCGTCGCTCACGCGCGAACTGACCCTCGGCATCGCAGCCGCCGTGCGCGAGACGGGCCAGGTCAGCGAGGGCGACATCGCCGCATGGCTCGCCGCCAGACAGGGCACGATATCAGGGCTGGTCGGACACCTCGACCTGTTCGCGCATCCCTGAAAGGCTGCTACCTCGCAGCCGGCAACATCCGGCGCATGACGCCATCCTTCAGGATCAGGCGATGGTAGAGGGCAGCGCCGATGTGCAGAGCGAGAAGGCCGAGGAGCACGAAGCCCAAGACCTTGTGCATCTGGAACACCTGCTTCGCCGCCGCCTGGTCGGGATTATGGAGCGCCGGCAGCGAGAACAGGCCGAAGATGTCGAGGGCCGGGAAGTAGGAGATGCCTCGCCAGCCGCTGATCGCCAGCAGGATCAGAACCGCATACAGCCCGACATGCACCGCGCCTGCCGCAAAGCTCTGCCACTTCGGCATGTCGTGAGGTTTCGGCGGCGCGCCGACGGCCAGCCGGTAGATCACCCGGATCACCATCAGCCAGAGCAGGATGAAGCCCGCCAGCTTGTGGCCCGAATAGAGGGCGTTGGTCGTGCCGTCCCAGATGTTCTGCTGGCCCCGGTCCGCCATGATGAAGCCGACCGGCACCATGATCGCCACCATCAGGGTGATCAGCCAGTGCAGGGCGCGGGCGAAGGGGGTGTAGACCCCGTCGGCATGGTGCCGGTTCATCGATCAGTCTCCTTCACGGACCAGTCGGCAGGCATGGCCGGCTAACGGACCTTGCCGTTCCAGACCCGGAATATACGTCAGTCAGCGTCACGATGCTGACGCCAAAGCCTTGCACAGCGTTCATGCGGGGTTCAAGGCTTGAGTGTTTGGCTGCGTCCGAGGTCACGCCCCCTGCGTATAGACACCGAGGGTCGCATGGAACAGTCATGCGAGCGTATCTGGAAGGAAATGGTGCTCCGATGAGCGTGGAACTGCGGTCGGTCCTTGGTCTGGGACGCAAGCAGGTCGAACTGTCCGTCGATCGGGCGATTGCGGAGCTGCGGGCCGGACGGCCGGTGCAGCTCGACGGCGATGGCATGACGGCGCTCGCGATCTCCGCGGAGCTTCTCGACAGCGCGGTGGCAGCGGACCTGGACCGCTTCGCCGCCGGGCGTGCGCGCCTCGTCTTGCCGCCAGCGCGGTTGCGGCGGCTGGGCGCCGCAGACCGCAGGACCGCCGGGGTCGTCGCCATGCCGACCATCGCGTTGGCCCGGCTGGAGACGCTGGTGTTCCGCGTCGATGCCAGGCTCGATGCGCCGGTGGCGCAGGCGACAGCGCTCGATGTGGCAGCCCTCGAGCTGGCTGCGCTTTCGCTCGTCATTCCCGCTCTCTTGGTCATCCCGGTCGAGGCGGGCGAGCTCGCCGGCGAGCCGCTGGTGACAGTCTCGATCGACGCGATCCGCCGCTACCGCAAGGCGCAGGTGGAGACGCTGCACATCGTCGGCCGTGCGCCCGTGCCGCTGGAAGGCGCGCCGCGCACGGAGTTTGTCGTGTTCCGGGGCGGAGAAGGCCTGCGCGACCAGGTCGCGATCATCGTCGGCGAGATCGACACCAGCGAGCCGGTTCACGTGCGCCTGCATTCGGCCTGCCTGACCGGCGACCTGTTCGGTTCACTGAAATGCGATTGCGGCGACCAGTTGCGCGACACAGTGCGCTGGATGGCCGAGAATGATGGCGGGATCCTGCTCTACCTCGATCAGGAAGGGCGCGGCAACGGCCTGTCCAACAAGATGCGCGCCTACCGGCTTCAGTCGGAAGGCTGGGACACCTACGATGCCGATGAGGTGCTCGGCTTCGATCTTGACCAGCGCCGGTTCGACTTCGCCGCGGAGATGCTCAAGCAGCTCGGCGTCAGGCGTGTCGTGGCCATGACCAACAATCCGGTGAAGATCGGCGCGATCAAGGAGGCGGGGCTCGAGGTGCAGGCCAGCCGCCGGGTGCTCGGCCGGCCCAATGCGCACAATGTGCGCTATCTGGCCTCCAAGCGCGACAAGGCGGGCCATTATATCGACATGGACGCGCTGATGGCGCGCGCCGCGATCAAGGACTGAATGGACAATCGCGCGTCGCGGCGCGAAGGATGACGCCCATGCTTCGGGCGAAACCTGATCCCGCCGCGCCGCCGGCCCCATCGACCGTGTCCGCATTCCATCGCTGGTCGCGCAGCGAGACGCTCGGCACGATCGGCCTGGTTGCCGTGTTCTGGGGGGCGCTGGCCATGCCTTGGCTGTCCGGCGCGCTCACCATTCCGTGGGACGCCAAGGCACACTTTCATCCGCAGCTGCAATTCCTCGCCCGGTCGATCGCCAGCGGGCAATCCCCGTTCTGGAATCCGCATGTGTTCGCGGGACACCCGCAGATCGCGGACCCGCAATCGCTGATCTTTTCTCCGCCGCATCTCATCGCCGCCTGGCTGTTTTCAGCGCCAGCGCCGGTGGTGGGGGACGCCGTCCTGCTGCTGATGCTGCTGGCCGGCGCGCTCGCGATGGTGGGCCTGTTCCGCGATCGCGGGTGGGCTCCCGCCGGCGCGGTGGTTGCGGCGCTGTGCTTCGCGTTCGGGGCAGCGGCGGCGTGGCGCATCCAGCATGTCGGACAGGTGATGAGCCTTGTCTGGTTCGTCGTGACACTGTGGCTGATGGCGCGGGCGCTGGGTCGGGGCAGCGCGCTCTGGGGACTGGCGGCGGGCGTGACCGGCGGGTTGATGGTGCTGGGGCGCGACCAGGTGGCGCTGATCGGCGCCTACACGCTGATCGGCCTCACGCTTGCAGCCTGGCTGCAGGCCCCGCGCCCGCTGACTGCCATCCGGCGTTCGATCAAGCCGCTCACGGCCATGGCGCTGGCGACGGTCGCAGTCGCGGCTGTGCCCATCCTGTTCACGCTGATGCTGGCCGAGCAATCCAACCGTCCGGCCATCGATCTCGCCGGTGCAGGGCGAGGCAGCCTGCATCCGGCCTCGCTGCTGACGCTGTTCATCGCCAACCTGTTTGGCGCGGCCGGACCACTCGAGCAGTTCTGGGGGCAGCCGAGCCCGGCCTGGACGGCGCGCTTTGGCGATGTGGACCTCTATCTCGCCCGCAACATGAGCGTTCTGTATATCGGCGCGCTGCCGCTGCTGGCGCTCGGGGCGATGGGCGTGCTGCGGGCGCGTCTTCTGGACCGCGCCATCGTCGCCACCACCGTCATAACGCTGCTCGTGCTGCTCTATGCGCTCGGGCGCTATGTGCCGCTCCTGCCGCTCATCTACGACTGGTTGCCCGGCTTCCGTTTCTACCGACGGCCGGCGGACGCCGTGTTCAACCTCGGCGCGCTGCTCGCCATCCTCGCCGGCTACTGCGTGCATGTCCTGGTGACCATGCCGGCCGAGACGCCGCGACATCGCAGCTGGGGAGCGGATTGGCGAGTCTGGCTCGGCGGAGCCATCCTGTTGGCCGTGTTTGCGGGCGCAATCCTGCTGGCCCAGACCGTCGGGCGGCTGGACGTCGCGGCTCGCCCGCTGCTGATCGCGGCGCTGGTATTCGTGCTGGCGGGCGCCACGCTCATGGCCTTGCGGCGCGCTCACCAGGCTGCGCCGCTGGCAGCCGCCCTTTTCGCCGCCGCGACGCTTGGGATCGACCTTTCCGTCAACAACGGCCCGAGCGAATCCACGGCACTTCCGACCGCGCACTACGATGTGCTCGATCCACGAACGCAGAACCCCACGATCCAGCGGCTGAAGGCCGAACTGGCGCGCACCGCCGCGCCGGATCGCCGCGACCGGATCGAACTGGCCGGGGTGGATTTCCACTGGCCAAACGCCAGCATGACGCATGG
Source organism: uncultured Allobosea sp. (assembly GCA_964508635.1). GTDB lineage: Bacteria > Pseudomonadota > Alphaproteobacteria > Rhizobiales > Beijerinckiaceae > Allobosea. Next base: position 10,162 of record CAZDUL010000175.1, read on the forward strand.
CTTCGATCACACGCTCGGTTACAACCCGCTGCGGCTTGGTGTGTTTTCCGCCGCCACAGGCGCGCAGGACCATGTCGCCCTGCCGGACCAGCGCCGCTTCGCTCCTGCCATGCCGGGCTATCGTTCGCTGCTCGCCGACATGCTGGGCCTGCGCTTCATCGTCAGCCGCGGCGACCTTCGGGCCATCGATCCGACTTTGCGTCCCGGCGACCTTATCGAGATCGGCCGCACGAGCGATGGACCAATCCATGAAAACCCGCGCGCCCTGCCGCGCGTGCTGGTGGCACGGCAGGTTCTGCGGGCCGATACGACCGCGCTTCTGAGCACAGGCGCGTGGCCGGCAGGCTTCGACCCGCGACGCAGCGTCGTTCTCGAGCCGCAGGTCGATGCCGGCCCCTGCGCGGCGCAGCCCCCCGGCGGCGCCGATGCCGGGCCCTCGACGGCCCGGATCGTGTCCTACGCCAACACCCGCGTGGAGATTGCGGTGAGCAGCCCGGCCTGCGGCTATCTCGTGCTGTTCGACGCTTTTCAACGCTGGTGGCAGGCCAGCGTGAATGACGAAGAGACGCCGATCCTGCGCGCCAATCTCCTGTTCCGCGCCGTTCCGATTCCGGCCGGCGCATCCACGGTCGTCTTCACCTTTGCGCCGTTCAGCGGTCTCGCGGAAGATATGCTGCACCGTCTGCCCGACAGCCTGATTGTTTCGCTGTCGCGGCTGATGTCCAGGACCGATCAAGTGATGGCCCGCGACCAGAAATCACGACAGGACTGACTGACAAGTTACAATCACAGGTTGCATATTCAATCTGTGTCGATCAGCATACACTTTCAGTTTTCTGTGCCTTAACCATCCTTGTTAAGGGCCTGTCCAGTCCCATGGCGACATGGTGCGAACTCCTTTCCGGGAGGCGCCACGGCCGGTGGCGTGCCTGGTTTGCGGGAGTTCGCCAGGCATGACCGAAACCATCCATACCATTGCCGATTTCCAGCTCCTCGAACGCATGCTGCAGGCCTTCGCCGGGCCGGACGGCGAGCGGATGACGCTTGAGGTGGATGCGGCGGGACGGTTGGTGATCGTTACGGAAACCGGCGCGCGGCTGGTCTTCGCCGGCACGGAAGCGCTGGCGCAGTTGCTGGGGAACCGCCTGGGCAGCTTCGCGGACGAACTGCGCATGGCGCAAGTCGATCTGGGCCGCCTGTTGCGCGCCTACGAGCGGCGGCTCGACGACGAGACGACCTGGCAGGGCGAGCAATTCCGGATCGGGCGGCTGCTGGCGGATGTGATCCCGCGCGAAGGCCTACCGGCGAAACCGCTCGACCTCGCCGGTCGCAGCGACGGCGAGTTCAGCACCGGTTTCGCCGCCGGCTTCATCGGCCGTGCGCTGGATCACCTGCCGCCGCAGCCGGGCGAGGACCCGCTGTTCCGCTTGGATGATCGCCGCCTCTATGCCGGCGGGCTGGTCTACACCGAAGCTGAAGGCGGCGACCTGTCGAGCCGTCTCTACCCGGCCGATGTGCTGGCTTTGCCCGGAACGGGCACGGCGCTGAACCATCTCCAGCCGCAGCCGGACGATCCCAGCCGCTTCGGGGTCGATCGGCGCGAGCCGCTCGCGCAGCCCGATCGCCGCCTGGCGCAAACGCCGCCGCCCGTCCCGCGTGCCGATGACGACCGCTTCACGATGCTTGAGGACGGCCGCCTCGATGGCGACCTGTTCGCCAACGACTTCGTGCCGGGCCCTGCGCGGGACGTGCGCATCGTGTCCGAGCCGGACCATGGCGTGCTCATCCTGCGGGATGACGGAACGTTCACCTACAGTCCTGCCCCGCATCGTTCGGGCGAGGTGACGTTCACCTACAGCTTCACGGACGCGACGACGGGGCGCACGGTCGAGGCGGTTGCGCGCATCCTGATCGAGCCCGTGGTCGACCCGGCCGCGCTGCAGGTTGCGACCCTGCCGATACTGGCCAACGAGGACGAGCCGGTGGTCCTGACCGGGCTTGGCGGGGTGCTGATCGACCGGGATGGCTCCGAATCGGCAGTCTTTCGCATCGAGGGGATTCCGGACGGCGCGACGCTGAGCGTCGGCCGCAATATCGGCGGCGGCATGTGGGAACTCATCGGCGCCGAACTCGATGGTCCCGTCGCGTTGACGCCGCCGCCGCACTGGCATGGCGACATCCCGCTGACCTTGACCGGAATCACCCGCGAGAGCGGCACCGAGGAAACCGCGATCGTCAGCCGCAGCTTCATGGTGCGGGTCGAAGCGATGGCCGATGCCCCGGTCGTGATCGCCACGCCGGTTCGGGGCGACGAGGACACGGCTCTGCCGTTCGGCCGCAGCATCACCATAGCCCTCGTGGATAGCGACGCATCGGAGCGGATCGACGAGGTGATGCTCACCCCACCGGCCGGCTGGACCATCGGTTTCCAGCCTGTCCCCGGCGTCGATGTCGTCACCCTGCCCGATGGCCGCATTCGCATCACCGGTTCGGACGATGCCGCGCTTCGGGCGGCGGTCGATGGCCTGACCGCGACGCCGCCGCTGCACGACGACCGCACAGCGCAGATCGAGATCGTCGTTTCGACGCGCGATGCGGACGGCTCCATCGCCTCGACCCGCGTGGTGCAGGATCTGATCGTGACAGCCGTCGCCGATGCGCCCCTGATCACGTTGTCGGCTATGGCCGGCGACGAGGACAGGCCGATTGCGTTTGGCGGCGCCGTCGTCATCGACCTGCCCGACAATGACGGGTCGGAGCGTCTGTCGCGCGTCACGGTCGGCGGTGTCGACCCCTCGGCGCTGGGCTGGACCCCGGCCGCCGGGGTCGTCGTCTCGGTCGGGCCGGAGGGCGTCACCCTCACGGGGGACGAGGCCGCGCGTCGGGTCAGGGAGGAGGAGATCAAGCAGGCGGCGGCCGCGCTGGTCGAGCAG
>CAZDUL010000176.1:0-6689 GCA_964508635.1 uncultured Allobosea sp.
GCGCCACGGCGTAGGCCGCGTTGCACAGATAGCGCCCCGCCGACATCGACAACCGCGCCGATAGCCCATGGCGGCGCAGCACGGCCAGCGCAGGCGCGGGCCGGGCCGTGCTCGGCAGCGCGGCCGCAGTCCCGCACACCGTGGCCGACCGCCGGCCGCTCGCGTCGCACAGAAGCGCCGTGCCGCCGGAACGCGCCAGCCGCTCGACACGCACCTGCCTGTCGCGGGAGGCCAGACCAAGCATCAGCACCGCTTGTGGCGCCTGCGCGTGCAGGGCCGCGCCCAGCGTCGGCAGACCCCGGCCATAGCTGGTGTGGAGCACCAGCGCCTTCGCATCAAGGCCGCGTTTTCGGGCGAGGTGCGCGACCACCCTCGCGAGCGGCCCGGACGGATTGACCGCCGCGCCCGGAAACGGGCCGAACCCGGTGACGAGAAGATCGAGCGGCATGATGCGCGCGGCGGTCCAGATCGGCGAGCAGTAAACGCATCGACGCTTGTTCGGGCAAGGCCCGCATGGCAGAACGCCGCCGCGCTCCGAAAGCGCCCTTTTTCCTGCGACAGCGCAGCAAGGCCGCCGTCATGATCCCTCGCATCAGCCTGCTGTCCATCCTCGGTGCCGTCGCGCTGGCGCTCGGGGCCTGCGCCGGCCGGCCGCCGGGCGGCCTCGTGCCTGTTGCGGCGCCCGCGACCGTCACGGCAAAGGTTCCCTTGCTCGCCGTGTCGCTGAGGCGCCCAAGCGAGGACCCTGGACTGCTGTTCGACGGCCGGCGCACGCTCACGCCACGCTATGCGGCATTGACGATCTCGCTGCCGCCAGGCCACACGCCCGGCGAGGTGGCATGGCCGGGCAGCGCACAGCCGGATCCCACCGCCAGCTTCGCGGCCACCCAGATCGATGTGCTGGATGAGCGGGGCTTCGCCGCCGCTCTGCGCCAGCGCTTGGCCACGCCGGCCCGCCGTCATGTCCTGGTGTTCGTGCATGGCTACAACACGCGCTTCGACGAGGCGGCCTTCCGCCTCGCGCAGATCGTGCATGATGCGGGCGCGCCGGTGACGCCGGTGCTGTTCTCCTGGGCCTCCTGGGGCAGCGTCGCGGCCTATCCCTATGACCGCGAGAGCGCCGCCCTCGGGCGCGATGCGCTGGAAGCCCTGCTGGCGCGCCTCGCCCGAGATCCCCATGTCGGCGAAATCTCGGTTCTCGCCCATTCCATGGGTGGCTGGCTGACGATGGAGGCGTTGCGGCAGATGGCGATCCGGCAGGGGCGCGTGCCCGCCAAGATCACCGACCTGATGCTCGCCTCGCCCGATATCGACGTCGATGTGGCGCTGGCGCAGGGCCGGGTTGTCACCCAGGGCCGGACAGCTGGTGCGATCCGCCCGCGGATCACCCTGTTCGTCTCGCGCGACGATCAGGCGCTCGGTGTGGCTCGGCTGATCTGGGGCAGCCGGGACAGGCTGGGCTCCATCGACCCGAACGCCGAACCTTACCGCACCAATCTTGCACGCGCGGGCGTCGAGGTGGTCGATCTCACGGACGAGGCCTCGCAAGACAGGCTGGCCCATGGCAAGTTCGCCGAAAGCCCGCGCGCCGTGCAGCTGATCGGTCGCCGGCTTGCCGCGGGGCAGGCGGTCGGCGGCGCGCAGCAGGACATCGCAGGCGGCGCTGGTCTTGCGACACAGGGGGCGATCACCGCCGTGGGGCGCATCATCACCGCGCCGCTGGGCGGTCTTGGGGAACAGCCCGCGGCGGGCATGGACGCAAACGTGCGGCCATAGGGGCCCAGTCGCCACAATTTGGCCCGGCCCCTCGGGTGAGACACGGTTCGTTCACCGCCGGTCGCGCAAGCACGTCGTTGCCTGTCGCCACTGTGCCGCCACCTCCCCTCGATCCACAGCATCCTGCTCACATGATCCGGTTCTTCCGCCTTGCCGCCGTGCTGGCCGCATCGCTGTCCCTGTCTGGCTGCCTGTTCAACGAGCGGGGCCTGACCTCGCCCTACCAGGTGGCGCGGGAGGGCGTGACGCCGATCCAGGACGAGCCGGTCCTGCTGGTGGCTTCGACGCGGCGGCCTGTGCCGGGGCTGGCGCGCTCGCCCTATCTCACGGCCGATCGCGGGCCGGGGTTGACCTTCCTGAAGGCGGAGGTGACGCCACCGGACCGCAGCATCACCGGCTCGATCACGGGCGTTCTGTCCAGCCCGTGGAGCGTGCGGCGCGTCACGGCGCCGGTCGGCGTCGATCCGGCGCGCGGCTTCGCGCAGGCGGCGACGGGAAAGGACGTGCTGCTCTATGTCCATGGCTTCAACGAAACCTTCGAAAGCGCGGCGCAGGGCGCGGCCCAGCTCGCCGACGGCATCGCCTGGGACGGGCGCACTGCACTGTTCACCTGGCCCTCCGGCGGGCGGCTGATCGCCTACCAGTACGACCGCGAGAGCGCGCTGTGGTCGCGCGACGCCTTCGAGCGCGTGCTGAAGGCGCTCGCCGAAACCGAGAGCGTCGGTCGCGTCCATATCGTCGCGCACTCGATGGGGACGCTGCTCACCCTGGAGACCCTGCGCCAACTCAGGGCCGCGGCCGGCGAAGCGGCGCTGACCCGGATCGGCGCGGTTGTGCTGGCGGCGCCCGACATCGACATCGACCAGTTCGAACAGACGGTTGGCCGGCTTGGCGATCTCGCCTCGCGCATCACCGTGATCTCGGCCACCAACGACCGCGCGCTTGCCGTCTCGGCCCGCCTCGCCGGCGGGGTCGCGCGCGCCGGTGCAGCCGAGCGCGAGCGGCTGGCCGCGCTCGGCGTGCGCGTCGCGGATGCCTCGGAGTTCGGCGGTTCCTTCCGCATCATTCGCCACGACCTGTTCCTCAGCGACGACGATGTGCGCTCCGTGATCGCACGCGCCATCGAGCGTGCGCGGTGAGCGGCGCGCAGCATCCTTCGCTTGCAGGTGAGCGGATGGCCGGGGTTGCCTCCCCCCGGATAAACATCTATCCGCGATTGAATATGTTGGACCGGAGACAGTCATGAAGGACTACCCCCAGATCGCGCGCGACCTGTCCGCCTCGTTGAAAGGCCTGCGCGGCGATATCCCGGACACGCTCGCCGGCTTCTCGCAGCTCACGCGCGAGGCGATGAAGGACGGAGCGCTCGACAAGAAGACCAAGGAGCTGATCGCCATGGCGCTCGGCGTTGCGGCGCGTTGCGACGGCTGTCTGGCCTTCCACGCCGAGGCGCTGGTGAAGCTCGGCGCGACGCGCGCCGAGCTGGCGGAGGCGCTGGGCGTCGCCGTTCAGATGGGCGGCGGCCCGGCGCTGATGTATGCCGCCGATGCCTGGCGCGCCTTCACGCAGTTCGAGCAGGCGAAGGCGGGCTGACGAGCGCGCCGTTATCCGCGCAGCGTCGCTCCATAGCGCTTGGCCATCTCGGCGGTGATCTTCGCCGCCACAGCCTCGATCTCGGCGTCGGTCAGCGTGCGCTCGGTCGGCTGGAGGGTGACGGCCAGTGCGACCGACTTCTTGCCGGGATCGATCTTGTCGCCTTCGTAGATGTCGAAGACGCTGACATCGCTGATCAGCGTGCGCTCCGCGCCCTGAGCGCTCTTCACCATGTCGCCCGCGGCGATGCTGCGGTCGACGACGAAGGCGAAGTCGCGCGTGACAGGCTGGAATTCCGACAGGGCGAGCTTCGGCTTCATCCGCGTCGGCCGCATCTTCGGCGGCGGCAGCGCGTCGAGGATGATCTCGAAGGCCACAAGGGGCCCCCTGGCGTCCATCAGCTTCAACGTGCGCGGATGCACCTCGCCGAGATGGCCGATGACGCCCTTGGGCCCGAACTGGAGCGTCACCGAGCGGCCAGGGTGCATCCATGCCGGTCCGCCGGGCACGATCTGCAGGCCGCCGGTGGCAATCCCGAGCGCGCCCAGAAGCGCCATCACATCCGCCTTGACGTCGTAGGCGTCGACCGCACGCGCGCCGCCATCCCAGTGGCGCCCGACGCCTTCGGCCCGCGCTGTTCCGCGCCGCACGCCCGAGGCGGCGATGCGCTGCTCGTCCTCGCCATCGCCGAGGAAGATCTGGCCGACCTCGAACAGGGCGACATCGCCGAAGCCGCGGTCGGCGTTGCGCTGCGCCGCAGCGATCAGCCCCGGCAGCAGGGACGGGCGCATGTCGGACAGGTCCGATGCGATCGGATTGGCCAGCGCCAGCGCAGGCTTGCCGCCGACGAAATGCTTCGCCTGTGCTGCGGGGATGAAGGACCAGGTGACGGCCTCCATCAGGCCGCGCGCCGCCAGCGCGCGCCTCGCCTGCCGGGTGCGCCTCTGCAGCACGGTCAGCACCGGCCGCGGCACCTCGTCGTGCAGACGCGGGAAGGGCAGCGGATCGACCCGGTCGAGGCCGGCGATGCGCACGATCTCCTCGACCAGATCGGCCTTGCCCTCGATGTCCTGACGCCAGCTCGGCGGCGCGACGCGCACGCGCTCGCCTGACCCCGAGACATGGAAGCCGAGCGAGGTGAGCGCCAGCCTCATCTCCGGAACCGGCAGCGACAGGCCGGTGAGGCGCCTCACCTCCGTCCACGGGAAATCGATGATGCGCGCGTCATCCGGAATCGCGCCGGCGAGGACCGTCTCGGAAGGTTGGCCGCCGCACAGGTCGAGAACCATCTCGGTTGCCAGATCGAGGCCGGGAAGGGTGAAGGCCGGGTCCACGCCGCGCTCGAAGCGGAAGCGCGCATCGGAGTTGATGCCGAGCGCGCGCCCCGTTCGGGCGATGTTGAGCGGATCCCACAACGCACTCTCGATCAGCACGTTGACGGTGGCGTCGGAGCAGCCGGACGCCTCGCCGCCCATGATGCCGCCGATGGAAGCGACGCCGTGATCGTCGGCGATCACCACCATCTGCTCGGTGAGGGCATAGGTCTTGCCGTCGAGGGCGAGCAGGCTTTCGCCGTCCCGCGCATGGCGCACGACGAGGTCGCCCTTCACCTTGTCCGCGTCGAACACGTGCAGCGGCCGGTTCATCGCGAAGGTCATGAAGTTGGTGATGTCGACCAGCGCGTTGATGGGGCGCAGGCCGATCGCCTTCAGCCGCGCCTGCATCCAGTCCGGCGACGGGCCATTCCTGACGCCGCGCACCAGACGCAGGGCGAAGGCGGGGCAAAGGCGCTTTTCCGCCCCCTCGAAGGCGAGCCTCACACCGACGGGGCAGGGGAATGCACCGCGAATGGGGCGGATCGAGACCTCCTTCAGCGTGCCGATACCGGCCGCCGCCAGATCGCGTGCGATGCCGTGGATGCCGAGCGCATCGGCCCGGTTCGGCGTCACCGCGATCTCGATGACGGGATCGCCGAGCCCCGCCCAGTCCGCGAAACGCGCGCCGACGGGAGCGTCGTCGGGCAGGTCGATGATGCCCTCGTGGTCGTCGGAGAGCTCGAGCTCCGCCGCCGAGCAGAGCATCCCGTTCGATTCGACGCCGCGGATCACGCCCTTGCCGAGCGTGATGTCCTTGCCCGGAATGTAGGTTCCCGGCGGGGAGAACACGCTCTTCATGCCGGTGCGGGCGTTGGGCGCGCCGCAGACGACCTGGACGGGAGCGCCCGAGCCCGTGTCCACCATGCACACGCGCAGCCGGTCGGCGTTGGGGTGCTGCTTCGCCTCGATCACGTGGGCGATGGTGAAGTCCGCCAGCGCCTCCGCATTGTCCTCCACGCCCTCGACCTCGAGGCCGATGCGGTTCAGCGCGTCGCAGATCTCGTCGACGCTGGCGCTGGTGTCGAGGTGATTCTTCAGCCAGGAAAGGGTGAATTTCATCGCGCAAGGTATCCCGGAGAGGTCACGGACCCCTGATGTCTCGTGAAGTCAGGTTCGAGCTCAGCTCGACAACCCGCCGGCCAGCGTGGGAAAGTCGAGCGGGCGGAAGCCGTAGTGCTGGAGCCAGCGCACATCGGCGTCGAAGAAGGGGCGCAGGTCCGGCATGCCGTATTTGAGCATGGCGATGCGGTCGATGCCCATGCCCCAGGCGAAGCCCTGATGGATCTCCGGGTCGAGCCCGCAGTTCCTCAGCACATTGGGGTGGACCATGCCGCAGCCGAGGATCTCCAGCCAGTCCTCGCCCTCGCCGAAGCGGATTTCGCCGCCCTTGCGCGAGCACTGGATATCCACCTCGACGGAAGGCTCGGTGAAGGGGAAGAAGCTCGGCCGGAAGCGCATCTTCACGTCGGCGACCTCGAAGAAGCTCTTGCAGAACTCCTGCAGGATCCATTTCAGGTGGCCGAGGTTCGAGCCCTTGTCGATGACGAGGCCCTCGACCTGGTGGAACATCGGCGTGTGCGTCTGGTCGCTGTCGCAGCGATAGGTGCGTCCCGGGCAGATCACGCGGATCGGCGGCTTCTGGCTCAGCATGGTGCGCACCTGCACCGGGCTGGTGTGGGTGCGCAACAGCTTGCGCCTGCCATCAGGGCCGGGGTTGAAGAAGAAGGTGTCGTGCATCTCCCGGGCCGGGTGGCCTTCCGGGAAGTTGAGCTTCGTGAAGTTGAGGTCGTCGCTCTCGATGTCCGGCCCCTCGGCGATGGCGAAGCCCATGTCGGCGAAAATGGCAGTGATCTCGTCAATCACCTGGCTGATCGGGTGGATGCGACCGCGCGCCTCGGCGCTTTCCCGGACCGGAAGCGTCAGGTCGAGGCGTTCGCTGGCGAG
>CAZDUL010000177.1:0-4756 GCA_964508635.1 uncultured Allobosea sp.
AGATCGCCATCTCGGCGCCAAGCCGCGGCGGACACGAGTTCCTGCTGACCGCCAGAGCCGCACCGGTTTCCGAGATGCTGTCGCCCGAGCCGCCCGGGCGCCTCACCGGCCAGTTCGGAGACTGGTATGTCGGCCAGATCCAGCGCGACAAGCAACGTTACTGCTACGCCTTCACGCCGGCCCAGCGGGTCGAGCCGGAAGGTTGGCGCGAGCAGGCGCCGGTCATCTGGATGGGCGTCACCAACGAGCCTGGCGGCCCCCTGAGCCATTATCTCGACCTCGGCGACCGCTATCAGCCGGGTGCTAACCTAACGGTCACCATTGCGAACAATGGCATGTCGGAGCGCGTGCCGGTGGCGGTGCTCGGCCGTCACATCAACCCGGTCAAGCAGGGCCGATCCGGCGAGCCGGTTCTCGATCCGGAAGCGATCCGCGGCTACACGGCGGGAGGCCTGCTGCATGTCGCCGGGACCAGCACGGAAGGCCGCGACACGCGCGTGACCTACTCGCTCGATGGCTACCGCAGCGCCGCATCGGCCATGGCGCTGGCCTGCAACAGGCTCGATTTCGCCCGCGATCTCGTCTGGCGCTAGGTCGGGAAGGCAGGCTCGACATGGCGCGGATCTCCGACACGGCAGGCGAGGCGCAGACCGGCGCCGGGCCCGATCCCGCCACAAGCCTGATTGCCGGACATGCCGTGATCGCGGCTTGGGATGGCGCGTCGGCGCTCACCGTCGTGGTGCGCGACGCGCCGGCGCTGTCCACCGCCTACCTGTTCTGCGAGGGCGAGGGCGGGCGCCATGAACTCGTCTGCCGGCGTCGGCTTTCCGCAGATGGAGATCTGGAGCTGCACGCGCGCCGGCTTCCGCCAGGGTTGGGCGCGGTGGTCCTGCTTCGCCGCGCCGGTGGCGACGTCAGCACGTTGCGGCTGCGTTTCGATGCCTCCCTCGTTCCGGCGCCGGGGGAGACGGCCCCCATCCTCACCCTTGGCGGCGTGTCGCACTCCGGGGTCAACCGCATGGAGGAAGCTGGCTCCGGCAGTCTTGCGCGCGTTCTGGTCGGTCCGTTCCTGAGGGACGAGGCCTGGCGCCGGCGAAAGGTGCGCGTCGTGCTGGCGGCGGTCGGTGGCCAACTGTACATCGAGGCCGGCGACGCGTTCTCCGGCGCCGTGCTGCGGGTTGCCTTTGTGAGCCGGCGGGCCGGTTGGCGCTTCATCGAGCCCGATGCTGACGGTCGCGTCGCGAGTGCGCGACCGGGCGAGGGCGAGGCTGTGCTTCTGCTCGGCGCGCCGGGCGCTTCGCTGTCGCTGCAGGCGTCAGATGCGCTGGTCTCGACACCCGATGAAGCTGCGCGCGAGTTGGCCGTGATCGGCACGGACGATGGTGCGCTCGTCGCTGTTGTGCTCGATGCCGCCTTGCGGGCTGCCACCGGATCGGCCCTGGCGAGGCTCGATGGTTCGGGCTCGGGGCGGGCGTTGACGCTGCCGGGGCAGGCGCTGCCCGTCGCGGTGCGCACGCCGTTTTCGCCCTATGATCCCAATGTGCAGGCTGCGCGCCGCGCGATGCAGGATGGCGCAACCGGAGCGGAGCAATGGCCCGATCCGGCGCCATGGACCCACCCCTTCGCCGCAGGCGGCTGGCCCGGCGCGCTCACCGATGCCGTGGCGGCGCTGCCATTGGCCGAGCAGGTGCGGCTGGTGGAATGGACATCGGTTGATCCGTTGCTCGGACGATTGATGGCGGCGGTGAAGCTGTCGCCGGATCGGGATCTCGCGGCTGCCGATGCAGAGCGCTTGCGCGAGGCGATCACGCCGCTTGCAGCGCCGGATGCTCCCGACATGCTGCGCACGGCGGCGGTTTCGATCGCCGATCCCCTGGCGCGCCGGCGCGTGCTCGAGGTGGCGAGCGAACTGGGCCGGAGCTGGATGCCGCTGTCTCTGGCGGAGGCGGCGCTGGCTGCGGCGCGGGTCGAGCCGGCGGCACCACGCGGCCGGCTTCCGGCCGAGACCGCGCAGGCGGCGCGCGCGCTCATCGCACGCTGGGAGGTTCTGACCGGCGATATCGGTTTGCTCGCCAGCTTCGACCCGGCGCAGGACCCGCTGGCTGGCGCGTCGCGGCTTCTGGATGCACCCGCGCTCGCGGCTGCGGCGGCTGCAGTGCCGGTGCTTGCGCGGATCGCGCAGGAGACCGACAGGCAGGTCGCAGAGGTGCTGGCGGGTGCGCCCGACAGCCACCAGGTAGCGGCATCGCTGAAAGCGGCCGGACGCTATCTGGCGCTGCGCCATCTGGTGGCGCTGGCCGATGTTGCGGCAGGGCTCGCGCGACCGCGGGACGAGACGACGGGACTCGACGAGGATGCAACGATCCGTCGCGGCGTGCTGCGGCGCATGCGCGCGGCGCTGCCGGAGGGCATCGCCGTCTATCTGGCGGTGGCCGGGGCAGGCGCGATGCCGCCCGTCGAGCGGCAAATGGCCGAGCGCTGGGGGCAGCCATGAAGTCGGTTCAGCCATGACATCGGGGCAGCGATGAACCGCAGCACGGCACATCCGCGCCCGGCCTCTGCGGTCCCGGCCGGCACGATCCTCGGCCTCGACACCCGCCGCGTCGATTTTCAGGTCACGGCCGACCTGACGGGAGCGGCCGATCTCGTCGATCTCGCGTATTTCGAGGGCACAGAAGCCATGGGCACGGCGCTGCCTGTGGCCGTGGTCAGCCATGCCGCTGGCTTCATCGCGGGGGTCGATCTCGGCTGGCGGGTGGCGGACACCCTTGCGGCCGAGGTCAACGCCCGCGCCGGCGATCTGTTGACGCTCGCGGCCACGGTCGAGAGCCTGCGTCGGGCGCTGTTCGAGCGGCAAGGCGCGCGCGAGCTCTCGGTGGCTTTCTCCACCACCATCGCGTTCCCGCGCGGCGTGCAGGCTTCGGCCGAACGGCGTGTGCGAATCACGCCGCTGGTGAGGGCTCCGGCGCCCGGCGTGCGTGTCCGGGTGCAGCCGCTCGACGTCAATCGGCCGGACCCCGTTGCCGGCCATCGTCTTGGGGCAATCGAGATCAGCCTGCCGGGCGACGTGGCCCTCGAGGATACGCCCGAGATCCTGATCGAACTGCATGGCGCCGACCTGCCGGGCGAAGCGATCGGCCTGCTCCTGCCGCCGGTCGGCACCGAAGGACTGCGGCTGACCCGGATGCCGCCCTTGGACGATGCGCGCCTGTCGCGTTGGCTTCTGGGCTTCGCCGATCCGCGCGCGGCGGCCGGGCAGGTGGTGAGCCTCGACGTGGCAGCAACTCCGGCTGCCGTGCTTTCCGCCATCGACCGTCGCGCCCGCGGCTCTGCGCCGGCGTCGGCTTCGGCCGCGCTGTCTTTCTCGGTTGCAGCGCGTCTGACGGGATGGGCGCCCATGGCGCAGCCCTCACACCAGGGCGAGGGCGCGCGGCGCCTCTGGCGGGTGAATGCGCCGGAGATCGTGTCACCCGTTCATGGCGCAGACCACGCCTCCGTTGCTGTCGGTCTCAACGGGTCGGGCCTCGTCTGGGATCTGGACGCCGGGCAGACGACTGCGCGCGCTGGCGCAGTCGAAGCCAGCTTCACGCTCGATGCCCTGCGCAGCACCTTGCGCTTGCCGCAGGTGCTCCTTGCGATCGACGGATGGCCGCTGGCGCGGGTTCCCGAAATCACGGTGGAGACACGCGTGGCGACCAGTGGGGGCGCACCGCTTCGCGAGACGCTGGCACTTCGCGCCGAGCCCGGTCTGACACGCCGCTCGGGGCGCCTTGCGCTGGCGTTGGACAAGCTCGGTCCCGAACTCGTGGCCCGGATCGAACGCGAGCTCGGCGGCAAGGCCATCTGGAGCGGCATGCTGGATGTGTGCCTGCGCGCGGCGACGCCCGCTTCGGCGGAGACTGCGCCGAGCCTGACCGTATCGATCCCGCTGCTGGCGCGCCCATCGCCGCGGCGCTTTCCCGTGGTTGTCGATTGCGGCGCGACCGCGATCAGCGTCTGGGTCGGCATGCCCCAGGAGGATGGGCTGGCCGGCCCGCTGAAGCGCGTGACCTTCACCGCGGATGGCGCTCTGCTGCCGGGCGTTCTCGCTGCCGAGCCCGCAGCTGGGATGCTGCCGATGCCGCCCCTGCCCATGGCGAACGATCTGCCGTGCTTCATGACCGATGCCGCCGCGCCACGTATCGCCAGCGCCCGCAGACGCGGTGCGCCACGCATGGCGATGGCGAGCGGAAGCCTCGCCGCGCAGGCGCCCGGCGAGACGCGTCGGCCGGCGGAGCTGATGGCCGATGCGATCGCCGGGCTCATCATCGGTCATGTGCTCCCGGCCCTTCCGAATTTGCGGCGCCCCGACGAGGTCCGCGCGCGGCTGATCCCGCGCATCGTCCTGACGGTGCCCAGCGATGTCGGACCGCAGCCGGCCAACGCCTGGGCCGGTGTGCGGTCCCGGCTCGCCGCACGGCTGGAGCCCTGGTTTCCCGGCATCGAGACAATGCCGGACGCCGTCGCGCTTCTGCCGGAGCCCGTCGCTGCCGGCCGACATGCAATCGCGCGGATGGCGGACGCCGGCAGGGCGACAGGCCGGCCGGGGCTTGGCGTGAGCCTCGACATCGGTGCGACGGCGACGCAGGTCGGCGTGTTCAGGTTCGCAGCCGACCGCACGCACACGCCTGCGGCGGTGGGCTGGCCGGCCGGCGGCGATCCGCGCAGTGACGCCCTCCTTGGCTCCGGGGCCGTGCTGGGTGTGCACACGCCGTAA
>CAZDUL010000178.1:0-7746 GCA_964508635.1 uncultured Allobosea sp.
CGGCCGCCCCGGGCGGCTCCTTGAGGCCGGCATAGGAGTCCATCGGGCCATGCCGGTGGCGATGGTCGGGCGTCAGGTTGAGGTGGATGCCGAGGCGGGGCGCAAGCGATGGCGCCGGATCGATCGGGAAGGACGAGCACCCCACGACATGAATGCGGTTCGCGGCCGGCGGCTCCAGCGACAGCACCGGCGCGCCGATGTTGCCGCCCATCTGCACGTCGCGGCCGGCGCTCTTGAGGATGTGCGCGATCAGCGCCGTGGTGGTCGACTTGCCGTTCGTGCCGGTTATGGCGACGAAGGGGGCAGCGGGGGCGATCCTCGCGCGCTCCCGGCAGAACAGCTCGATGTCGCCGATCACGGGCACGCCCGCCTTGCGGGCCAGCTCCACCGTCCAGTGTGGTTTCGGATGCGTCAGCGGCACGCCCGGCGCCAGAACGAGCGCCGCGACCTTGCTCCAGTCGAGCCCCTTCAGGTGGCCGGTGCGGATTCCGTAGCCCGAGGCGACCGCGACCGCGCGTTCGTCGTCGTCGAAGCTGACGACTTCCGCGCCGCCTTCGCGCAGCGCGACCGCTGTGGCCGCACCGGAATTGCCGAGACCGAACAGCGCGACGAACCTGCCGCGAAAGACGGTAACGGGTGTCAGGACCGGGACCATGCTGTGCTCACCGCAGCTTGAGTGTGGACAGGCCGACCAGCGCCAGCACCACCGAGATGATCCAGAAGCGGATCACCACCTGCGGCTCGGTCCAGCCCTTCTTCTCGAAGTGATGATGGATCGGGGCCATCAGGAAGACGCGCTTGCCCGTGCGCTTGAAGACGAAGACCTGGATGATGACCGACAGGGCCTCGACCACGAACAGACCGCCGACAATGGCCAGCACGATCTCGTGCTTGGTCGCCACCGCGATGATGCCGAGCAGGCCGCCGAGGCCGAGCGAGCCGGTGTCGCCCATGAAGATCTGCGCAGGCGGCGCGTTGAACCAGAGAAAGCCGAGCCCCGCGCCGATGATCGCGCCGCAGACCACGGCAAGCTCGCCGGTGCCCGGCACGTGGTGGATCTGCAGGTAATTCGCGAACACAACGTTTCCGACCAGGTAGGAGATGAAGCCGAAGGTCGCGGCCGCGATCATCACCGGCACGATGGCGAGCCCGTCGAGGCCGTCGGTCAGGTTCACCGCGTTGCCCGCGCCAACCACCACGAAGGCCGCGATCAGCGGGAACAGGATGCCCACATAAATCAGCGTGTCCTTGAACAGCGGGATCGCGAAGGATTGGGACAGGTTGTCGGGCGTCTGCATCATCACGGCGGAGCAGGCGGCGACTGCGATCAGCGTTTCGAGCGCGAGCCTGGCCTTGCTCGAAAAGCCGCGATGCGACTGCTTCGTGACCTTGAGATAATCGTCATAGAAGCCGATCGCGGCGTAGCTGAAGGCCACGATCAGCACGATCCAGACGAACGGGTTGCGCAGGTTGGCCCACATGAGCGTCGAGACGATCAGCCCGCCCAGGATCATCAGCCCGCCCATGGTGGGCGTGCCGCGCTTGGCGAGGTGGCTCTCCGGCCCGTCGGTGCGGATCGGCTGGCCCTTGCCCTGCTTGATGCGCAGCCAGCTGATCGCACCCGGCCCGAAGAAGAACACGATGGCGAGCGCTGTGGCCGTTGCGGCCCCGGTGCGGAACGTGATGTAGCGAAACAGGTTCAGCGGGCCGAAAAGGTTCGAGAATTCTGCGAGCAGCGCGAACATGGCTCTGGCGTCGGCTCCGGTCTGGCAGGCGGACGAGGCCGCGCCGGTTCAGTTCTTGGTCACGGTCATTCATCGGCCGAGGCGGGCGGAAACCGCGCCACGATGGCCTTGACGATCGGTCCCATGCGCGAGCCCAACGAGCCCTTCACGGTGACGACGTCGCCGGGTTTCAGTGCATCGACAACATGCGCCTCCAGCCCCTGCGAGGAGGCGGCATACGCGCCGCGACGGTCTGCTGGCAAGGCATCGTACAGATTGCGCATCAGCGGCCCGCAGACAAACACGAGATCGACGCCGTTCCCGACGATGGCTTCGGCGAGATCGGCGTGCATGGCCGGCCCGTCCGGGCCGAGCTCCAGCATGTCGCCGAGCACGGCGATTCGCCGTCCCCGGCCGGACGGCCTCAACCGGCCCAGGTTATCGAGCGCAGCCCGCATCGATGCGGGGTTGGCGTTGTAGCTCTCGTCGATCAGGGTCAGCGTTCCGCCTGCCGCAACGAGAGTCTGGCGCGCGCCGCGTCCCTGCGGCGGCTTGAGCTCCGCCAGTGCCAGCGCGGCCAGCGCCAGGTCTGCGCCCGCCAGCTTGGCCGCTGCCAGCACCGCCAGCGAATTCATCACGATGTGCTTGCCGGGGCTGCCGACCTTGTAGGCCACGCGCACGCCCATCACCTCGGCCTCCACGGTGGAGAGGTCGGGATGCAGCGCGCAGGAGATCAGCCGCGCATCGGCCTTCTCATGCTCGCCGAAGGTGACGACCCGGCCGGCGCGCGAAGCGAAGGCATGGGCCTTCAGCCGCTCGGCATGAACGATGTCGGCGTTGACGACCGCAACGCCGCCGGGCTCCAGCCCCTCGTAGATCGCGCCTTTCTCGTCGGCGATGGCCGCAACGCTCGCAAACGCCTCCAGATGCACCGGCTGGACCGTGGTGACGATCGCCACATGCGGGCGGGCCATCCTCGCCAGCGGAGCGATTTCGCCCGGATTGCTCATCCCGATCTCGTAGATGGCGAAGGCGCTGTGTCGCGGCGTGCGCACCAGCGTCAGCGGAACACCCCAATGATTGTTGTGGGAGCCGACCGGGGCCATGGTCTCGCCCTGCTGCGACAGGACCAGCTTCAGGGCCTCCTTCGTGCCGGTCTTGCCGACCGAGCCCGTCACCGCGATGACGCGGCCATTCAGCGCCGCGCGGCGTGCCATGCCGGCCCGCTCCATGGCCTTGAGCGGATCCTCGACCACGGCGACCGGCCCGAGCCGCGCCAGTTCGTCCGCACGTTCGCGCGAGACCACGGCGAGCGCGGCGCCCTTGGCGAAGGCGTCGGCCACGAAGTCATGGCCGTCGCGCGCATCCTTGAGCGGAAAGAAGACCTCTCCCGGCTGGATCGTTCGCGTGTCGATCGAGGCGCCGGCGATGGCAGCGGGCAGTGCGCCGCGCGGTTCGGCGCCGAGGGCTGCGACCAGTTCCTCGCCGTGCCAGAGGGGTGTCGTCGTGTCGATCATGCGTGTCACTTTCCGGCAGCTTCTGCAGCCAGCGCTTCGGCCAGCACGTCATGGTCCGAGAAGGGCAAGGTGCTCGCCCCCACGATCTGGCCTGTTTCGTGGCCCTTGCCGGCCACGACCAGCACGTCGCCTGCCCCAAGCAGCGAGACCGCGTGGCGGATGGCCTGAGCGCGGTCGCCGATCTCGATCGCGCCGGGCGCATCCGCCAGGATCGCGGCCCGGATCGTGGCGGGGTCTTCCGAGCGCGGGTTGTCGTCGGTGACGATCACGATGTCGGCCTTGTCTGCTGCGATACGGCCCATGATCGGACGCTTTCCCGCATCGCGGTCTCCGCCGCAGCCGAAGACGACGATCAGCTTGCCGGCCGCATAGGGACGCAAGGTCTCGAGCACCGCTGCGAGCGCGTCGGGCTTGTGGGCGTAGTCCACCATCGCAAGTCCGCCGCGCAGCGTGCCGACGGTGTCGAGCCGGCCGGGGACGCCCCTCAGGCTCGAGATCGCCGCGATGGCGCGGGCCGGATCGGCGCCGGTCGCGATGGCGAGCCCGGCTGCGACCAGTGCGTTGCCGGCCATGAAGTCCCCGACCAGGGGCAAGGTGACATGATGGGTGCGGTTCCCTGCCAAGAGCGTCAGCGCCTGCCCGAAGCCGTCCCGCTGCACCTCGACGAGGCGGATCGCCTCGCCGTCGCGCCCGACCGTGTGGACGTCGAGGCCCATGTCGCGGGCGCGAGCGGCGGCCCTGTCGCTCCACGGCCCGTCGAGATTGACCACGGCCGGGGCGCCGGGCGGCAGCAGCTCCCACAGCCTGAGCTTGGCTTCGAGGTAGTCCTCCATCGTCGGGTGATAATCGAGGTGGTCGCGCCCGAGATTGAGGAAGGCCGCCGCCTTGAGCCTCACGCCATCCAGACGGCGCTGGTCGAGCCCGTGCGATGAGGCCTCCATGGCCAGATGGGTAATACCGTCTGCCGCGAGCCGCTCCAGCATGGCATGCAGCGTCACG
This sequence comes from uncultured Allobosea sp., assembly GCA_964508635.1. Taxonomy (GTDB): domain Bacteria; phylum Pseudomonadota; class Alphaproteobacteria; order Rhizobiales; family Beijerinckiaceae; genus Allobosea. The sequence goes on from CAZDUL010000178.1 coordinate 4,241, forward strand.
GGATCCGGCGTGGTCAGCGAGCCATAGGCCGCGCCCGTCGCCGTCACCACCCCGACCGTGCCGAGGCTCGCCGCCTCATGGCCGAGCGCCTGGAAGATCTGGCGGGCAAAGTCTGCCACCGAGGATTTGCCGCTGGTTCCTGTCACCGCCACCACGGTTTCGGGCTGGCTCGGATGCGCCCGGGCTGCCGCCAGCGCCAGCACGCGGCGCGGATCGTCGACGCGGGCATGGGCAATGGTAGCCGGCAGATCGGCAGGCCGCTCCCCCGCGCTGACGATCGCCACGGCGCCGCGCGCGACCGCGTCGCCGATGAAGCGCGCGCCGTCGGTGCGGGCGCCGGCGCAGGCGACGAACACGTCGCCCGGCCGCACCGTGCGGCTGTCCATCGTCACCCCGCAGGCCGGGTTGCCGCGCCACTGCGCCGCGAACAGGCCGGGAAACAGGTCGTCGAGGCTGGTCACGGCGTGCAGGTTCCCCAAGGGCGGCAGCCCGGCAGCAGGATCATGGGCCCGATGAAGCACGCCGGCCCGAACGAACACGGTGAACGCAACGGACGACGCCAGGCGCGAGGGACCGTGCCTGTCAGCGTGTTCCCCAGGCCCCGGCCCTCGCCATCAGGGGGAAGGGACGGTCCGGTGCCTCGAAACGGGGCGGGATGCCGAGCAGCGGTGCCACTCGCTCGATGATCCGCCCCGTCGTGGGGGAGGCATTCCAGCCGGAGGTCGCGTATCCACCCGAATCCGGCGTCGGCTGCGGCTCGTCGAAGATCGTCATGAACAGGTAGCGCGGCCGGTCCGCCGGTGCAATCGCCATGAAGGTGGTGAAGCGCTTGTCGCGGGAGTAGCGACCGTTGACGACCTTCTCGGCCGTGCCGGTCTTGCCACCAACATAGTAGCCCGGAACCGTTGCCCGGCCCGCAGAGCCTCGCTCGGCGTTGAGGCGCATGAGGAAGCGCATCGCCTCGCTTGTCTCCGGCTTCACGAGGCGGGTGGCGAGGGCCTTGGCTTCATCCTCCCCCCGTTTGAGGAAGGTGGGCGGGATCAGCAGGCCTCCGTTCATCAGCGCGCCGGTAGCCATCGCGGCCTGCAGCGGCGCCACGGCCAGTCCGTGGCCGAAGGCGATGGTCATGGTGTTGAGCTCGCCCCAGCGCGCCGGCACGATCGGTGCGGCATTCTCCGGCAGCTCCGTCACCAAGCGGTCGAGCTGGCCGGCCCGGCGCAGGAAGCCCCGATGGTGTTCGACGCCGAGCCCCAGCGCCATGCGCGCCGTGCCGATGTTCGACGAATACACGAACACCTCCGGCGTGGTCATGATCCGGCTCTTGGCGTGGAAGTCGTTGATCGTGTGGCGGCCATAGCGCAGGGCCGAGCGGGCGTCGAAGGTGGAGTTGATGGTGTAGCGCCCCGAATCGAGCGCCATCGCCACGGTCAGCGCCTTGAAGGTCGAGCCCATCTCGAACACGCCGACATTGACGCGGTTGATCTTGTCGGGCTGCAGCGCGTCGGCCGGGTTGTTGGGGTCGAAGTCCGGCAGCGAGACCAGCGCAATGACCTCGCCGGTGTTGACATCCAGGATCGCTCCGGCAGCCGCCTTTGCGCGGAACTTCGCCATGCCCTGCATGAGCTCGTCGCGCAGCGCGTGCAGCACGCGCAGATCGAGCGACAGCTGCACGGGTTTCAGGTCGCGGGTGGAGGTGCGGACTCCGGCTCCGGTCGGATCCTTCAGTCCCTTCTGGTCGATGTAGCGCTCGATGCCGGCAATGCCGACATTGTCGAGGTTGACCGCGCCCAGCACATGGGCGCCGACCGGGCCGTTCGGATAGACGCGGCGGTTCTCCGGCACGAAGCCGATGCCCGGAATGCCGAGACGATGCACCTCGGCCTGCTGTCGCGGCGTGATCTCGCGCTTCACCCAGACGAAACCGCGGCGACGGTCGAAACGCTCGCGCAGGTCCCGGGCGTTGAGATCGGGCAGCACGGCGGTGAGCAGCTCCACCGCCTCGTCCTTGTCGATGATCTTGCGGGGCTCCGCGAACACCGAGACCGTGCGGATGTCGGTGGCGAGGATCTCGCCGTTGCGGTCCAGGATGTCGGGACGCGCCGCGGAGGTGGCGTCTGCCGTGGCCCGGCGCAGGCCGACCGTCTGGTCCTTCGCTGTCGCCAGCATGACCAGCCGGCCCGACAGCACGGCGAACAGCGCGCCGAAGGCGAGGATGGCGAGACCCACGCGGGCCGAGCTCTTGTCCGCGTCGAGGCCGAAAAGGCTGCGCACGAACCGGTTCCGCACGATCCGGCGCGGCTGCGGGGTCGCCCCGTCGCTGGCTTGCGGCTGATCGGCGGTTTCGGTCATGGTCTCACCGGCTGCGGGATCGGGCGGGGCGGAAGCGACGGCGGGTTGATCGCAAGCGGTCGGCCCGCGGAGGCGACCGATTGCGGGGCCGGGCGCGGCGGCACGGTGGCGATGGCCGACGCAGCCCTGGGCGCGGTCGCGGCCGCTGGCCGCGCGGCAACGCCCGGTCGCGGCGTCAGCGCCGCGGTGCCGGCCCGATCGGGCGGGTGCGCGCCTGCGACTGTCACCGAGCGCGGCCGCGGCGTCACGGCGGTCGCGGGGCGCGCCTGCGTCGGACGCGCCAAGGAGGCCGTCGGCGTCTGGTCGCTCAAGCCCAGCATTTCGAGCTTGCGACCGATGGTGTCCTGCTGTTCGCCGCGCATCGGCACATCCTGAAAGCGCACGATCTGCGTGATCTGCATCCGTTCGAGTTGCAGATGGCGATCAGCCAGAACCTGCAGCCGCTCGGGCCGGTTGAGATGCTGCCACTCCGCGCGCAGCACGGCGATCGCCTCGCGCTCCTTGAGCGCGCGCGCCTTCAGCTTCTGCAACTCCTCGCTGTGATAGAGCGTGTCGTACTTGATGCTGTAGGCATACAGCGCCGACGAGATCAGCGCGCCGATGGCGACGATGTGGAAGAGCTTGATCATCGGCGGCTCCGGGCGATGCGGCCACCGCGGCGGCCGTCGCGATCGGGCAGCGCTGCGAGCGCGGCGAGGGCGGGATCGCTGGCTTGAGCCGGCGCCGCGGTGCGGATCGCGGCCCTGAGCTTGGCCGAGCGGGCGCGCGGGTTTGCCGCGATTTCGGCCTCGCCCGGCAGCACGGGCCCGCGCGTGGCCAGCGTGAAAGTGGGGTCATGGCCGGCGATGGGGCCCGGCCCGTGGCGTGAGCCCAGCGCCGCGGCGCCGCGCCCGGCGCGCTGGGCCATGAAGTGCTTGACGATGCGGTCTTCCAGCGAATGGAAGCTCACCACGACCAGCCGCCCGCCGGGCTTCAGCACCCGCTCGGCCCCTTCGAGCGCCCGCACCAGCTCGGCGAGTTCGTCGTTGACCGCGATGCGCAGCGCCTGGAACGTGCGGGTCGCGGGATGGATGCCGCCTGGCTCGGCCCTGACGACGCGCGCGACGATCTCGGCCAGTTGCCGCGTCGTCGTGATCGGCGCCTGCCGGCGGGCCTCG
>CAZDUL010000179.1:0-10436 GCA_964508635.1 uncultured Allobosea sp.
GATCTCGGCCGTGTCATCGACCGAGAGCGTGGTCTGCGTGACGAAGGCGAGCGCGCCTGTCTCCGCGACGCCGAGCGCCGCCATGTCCAGCGCCGCCACGTCCTCAAGCGTCTCCACCAGGGTGATCGCGCCGGATGGCAGCTGGCCCATCGTGCCGACCACTTCGGGATGGCCGGCATGGCCGATCAGCAGGACGTGGCGTCCGCGCTTGTGATGAATCTCCGCCTCGCGATGCACCTTGGTCACCAGCGGACAGGTGGCGTCGATGGCGAAGAGATTGCGCGCGGCCGCATCGGCGGGAACGGATTTCGGAACGCCATGGGCGGAGAAGATCACGGGCCGGGTCGGGTCCGGCACCTGATCGAGCTCCTTCACGAACACCGCGCCCTTGGCCTTCAGCCCCTCCACCACGTAGCGGTTGTGCACGATCTCGTGGCGGACATAGACCGGCGCGCCATGCAGCTTCAGCGCCTGTTCGACCGCGTCGATGGCGCGCACCACGCCCGCGCAGAAGCCGCGCGGCGCACAGAGCAGCACCTTCAGGGGCGGTTTCTCCAGAAGCGGCTTGTCCGTCACGACATCCTCGGGCGTTGGCGCTGCGGGCCTGTCTGAGCCCTGCGCGGGGCGGGTGTCAAGAAAGGCGGGCTGCGCGGCGGGCCGTTCTCATGCGAGGCGGCTGTGCGGCATGAGAATCGACAGCGTGGTCTCGTGACATGCGACGGCCTGTCCTATCTACTGACCGCGACATTCTCGAAGCGCATGTCCCCGGCTGGTCCTGTCCGCTCCAGCTCAGCGGTCGGGCGCAATCACATGGCTGACAGCGCGATGGCCGATCCCTCGCATTCCCATGATCTGGCGTCGATCCCAGCGTTCTGCGCCGGCACGGCGGCAGCGGTGGCGGGAGCAGCGCCATGAGCGAGATCGCTTCGCCTGCTCCCGCCGGCTCAGGGCCTGGTCAGGCGCGCACGCCGGTATTCGTCACCGGCTCGACCATGCGCCACGTCGTTGTCATGACCGCGACCGGGTCGGTCGGCCTGATGGCGATCTTTCTCGTCGATTTCCTGTCGCTGCTCTACGTCTCGAGGCTCGGGCGGCCGGAAACCACCGCCGGCGTGGGCTTCGCCACGCTGGTGATGTTCCTGTCGACATCGGTGAACATCGGTTTCTTGATCGCGGTCAGCGCGCTGATGTCGAAGCAGATCGGGGCCGGCAACCGGTCGCTGGCGCGCGAGATCGGGGCGGCGGCCATCCTGCTGATGCTGATCGTGGCCGGGATGGTCACGGGCGGGTTGATGCTCGCCGCCTCGCCGTTGCTCGCGGCGCTGGGCGCACAGGCCGAGGCTCTCGCCGTGGCGCACAGCTTCCTGATGATCGCGCTCCCGTCCAACCTGCTGATGGCGGTCGGCATGGGCTTTTCCGGGGCGCTGCGCGCCGTGGGCGAGGCCCGGCGCGCCATGTATGTCACGCTCTCCGGCGGCATCGTCACGGCGGGTCTCGACCCGCTGCTGATCTTCGGCGCAGGGCTGGGCGCCGACGGGGCGGCCTGGGCGACCGTGGTGTCGCGGCTGTGCTTTGCACTGGTCGGCTTCCATGGGGCGGTGATCGTCCACGGCATCGTGGCGCGGCCGTCGGTGGCCGGCCTCGCGCGCCATGCGCGGGTTGTCGGGGCCATCGCAGGACCAGCCGTGCTGACCAACATCGCCACGCCTATTGCCAGCGTGTTCGTCGCCGCGATCCTGGCGCGCTTCGGCGACAAGGCGGTGGCGGCGATCGCGATCATCGACCGCATCACGCCTTTGGCCTTCGGCGCGCTGTTCGCGCTGTCGGGGGCGGTCGGCCCCATCCTCGGGCAGAACTGGGGCGCGGGCCGACATGACCGGATGCGCATGGCGCTGCGCGACGCGACGCTGTTCTGCGCGCTCTACGTGCTGCCGGTCTGGGCGCTGCTTGTCCTGCTCAAGGGGCCGATCATCGCGCTGTTCGGCGCCACGGGGCTGGCGGCCGAACTGATCGGGCTGTTCCTGTGGATCTCGGGTCCGATGTGGCTGACGCTCGGCGGGTTGTTCGTCGCCAATGCCGCGTTCAACAATCTGGGGTTTCCGCTCTACTCGACCGCCTTCAACTGGGGCCGCGCAACCATCGGCACCGTGCCGCTGGCGCTGGCCGGCGCGTGGCTTGGCGGCGCGCATGGCGTGCTGATCGGCGTCGCCATCGGTGGGGCCGTTTTCGGCCTGTCGGCGCTGTGGCTCGCGTTTCGCGTGATCGAGCGGATGCGGATCAAGGCTGTCATCAGACCGTGATGACGGGGGTCTGTCCCCATGATATCCGTGCCCGCGCCAAAAAGGGGAAGGATGTTGTATCGATGATGAACCTGTTCGAGATCATGCAGGCTGCGCAGGGCGGCCGCGCCATCGAAAACCTGTCGAGCCAGTTCGGGCTTTCGCCGCAGCAGACGCAAGGCGCGCTCGAGGCGTTGCTGCCGGCTTTCTCCATCGGCCTGCAGCGCCAGACGCAGGCGCCCGACATGTTCTCGCAGTTCGCCGGCATGATCACCGGCGGGCAGGCCTATCAGCAGGCCTTCGAGGACGCCAATGGCGACGGCATCCCCGATCATCTTCAGCAGCAGGGCAATGCGGTGCTCGGCCAGCTGTTCGGCTCGAAGGATGTCAGTCGCGCCGTGGCGCAGCAGGCCTCGGCGATGAGCGGGGTGTCGGATTCGATCCTCAAGGCCATGCTGCCGGTGGTGGCCTCGATGCTGATGGGCGGGCTGGCCAAATCCGCCGCGAGCCAGGGCCTCGGCGGCATCCTCGGCCAGCTCGCGCAGGGCATGACAGGGGGCGGGCAAACCGCCGGCTCTGTGTCGGGCAACGCCATGTCCGGCAATCCGTTGGGTGGGCTTCTCGGCAGCCTGCTCGGGGGCGGCCAGCAGGGCGGCGGCCTGATGGGCGCGGTGCTGGGCAGCCTGTTCGGCGGTCAGCGAAACCAGCCGGCGCCGCAGCAGGCCGGGTTTGATCCCGCGCGGATGGGTCTGGAGGCGTTGACCAGCATGTTCTCGTCCGGCCGACAGGTGCAGGACCAGTATCAGAACAACCTGCAGTCGATCTTCGACGCGATGCTGAAGCGGTAGACGTCGGAGGTTGACCCACCCGGGGACGCCCGCTCACTCCGCCCTGCGGCTCAGCAGCCTGCCTCGCGCGTGTCGTGACGGGTCACCAGGTTCGGGCGGCGTGGAACGGACATGCGGCAGCCGCTCGCCTCGGAACGGAGCCGGTGGCCCCCGCGAGCGATCGGGCCGCCTTGCCCTTCGCCGACAAGACCCGCGAGGATGGCTGACGGGTCTTGCGTGAGCGGAGCCTGCAAGGCGCCGAGCACGGCGCTGCGTGTCAGGCCGATATCCTTGAGTGCATGCTCGTCGAGCTCGGCAAGGCTCAAGACGGCGCGGCGATTGCGGATCAGCGCGGCCACGCGGCGGCCCCCCCGGGCCACAGCCTTCGTGGCTGCGATGGCGGGCGAGATCAGAGCGGACACAATCATCGTGGTGGCCTCCTGCGGTGCGGGGTGGGCGCCTGCGCCGGCGTTGCCTGCGCCGGCCAGTCACGCCACAACCGTATCGACAGCGGTTGCATCACGATAGCGAATAGATATGATGCATCCGGCAACATTATGTTATGGGCCTGCGTCATGCCGCATGTTCTCGACTCCGACCAGCTGCGCACCTTCGTGGCCATCGTCGATGCCGGTTCGTTCACGCGTGCGGCCGATGTCGTGCACAAGACCCAGTCGGCCGTGTCGATGCAGATCAAGCGGCTGGAGGAGCGGCTCGGCCGCAACCTGTTCGAGCGCGACGGCCGCAGCCCGAAGCTGACCGAGGATGGCGAGCGGCTGCTCGACTATGCGCGCCGGCTGGTGCGGCTCAATCTCGAATGCGTCGCGAGTTTCACCGACGCGGACCTGAAGGGGCGGGTGAGGCTCGGCGTGCCGGACGACTATGCCGACCGCTACCTGCCCGAGATCCTGGCCCGCTTCGCGCGCTCGAACCCGCATGCCGAAGTGACAGTGGTGTGCGAGCCGACGCCGGAGCTGATGCAGCGCATCCATGCCGGGGATCTCGACCTCGCCATCATCACCCATGTCGAACGCCATGGCCCTGCGGAGATCGTGCGCGTGGAGCAACTGCTCTGGGTCACCTCGGCGCGCCATGGCGTGCATGAGGAGACCCCGATCCCGCTGGCGCTGGGTCGGCCGACCTGCTCCTGGCGCCAGTCGGCGACCGATGCGCTGGAGCGTATCGGCCGCCCGTTCCGCGTGCTCTACGCCAGCTGGAACTCGACGGCCGTGGCGGCCGCCGTGACGGCGGGTCTGGCAGTCGCCGTGCTGCCCGAGAGCGCTGTGCGCCCAGGCATGCGGGTGCTGGGCGCGGCAGACGGGATGCCGGCCCTGCCCACCTGCCGCATCGGGCTGGTGCGGCCGATCGGCGAGGTCTCGCCGCTCACCGATGCGCTGGCCAGCCACATCGCGCAGAGCCTCGACAATCTCGCGGGCTTCAGGCCCTCGCTCGTGGCGGAGTAGATCGCGCCAGGCCCGCCGGGTCCATTGCGGCGCTTACTTGAAGCTGGTCTGGACGGCGGTGAACTGCGTGTTCGCGTTCTGGCCGATGGTGGACATCGCGCCGACGCAGACGATGGCGATCAGCATCGCCAGCATGCCGTATTCGATCGGCACGCTGGCGCGGCTGTCGCAGACGAAGTGTTTGAGCCGGGCGCGGAGCATCATCATGGCGATCAGCGTCGCACGGCGCGCTTGGCCAAAGGTTAATGCATGGCGCAGAGGCGCCGCATGGCGCCAACATTCCTGACTGTTCGTTGAGCCGAGGTGAACGCGCGCGTCGCAAAACGCCAGCGGAATCGGCGTTGTTGCCACTAGAGCGCGTAGCGTTCGAAGACCGTCGCGATCGAGGCTCCCGGACTGGCGAAGTCCGCGAGGATCGCATCGGCCAGCGTCCGGCCTTCGGCAAGCATGGCGTGCAGCGGGGCGAGGTGCACGCTTTCGTCGGCGCCGTTCGGGTTCTGCCGTGCGCGGCGTTTCAGCCCGGCATCGGCGAGGGCGAGTGCATCCTTCGCCACCGTGGCCAGCGGGCGGCCGGCGATCATCGCGTCGAGGCCGAGCCGGGGAACCTCGTCGCGCAGGCGTTGGCGATCGGCCTCGCTCCAGCCCTTCACCATCTGCCATGCCTGATCGAGCGCGGCTGCATCATAGAGCAGGCCGACCCAGAAGGCCGGCAGCGCCACGAGATGCGGCAGGGGGCCTGCGTCGGCGCCGCGCATCTCCAGGTAGCGCTTGAGGCGCACCTCCGGAAACAGCGTGCCGAGATGGTTGGCCCAGTCCGCGATGGTCGCGCGCTCGCCGGGCGCGGCGGCGAGGCGACCGTCCAGCAGGTCCCGGAACGATGCGCCGCTGACATCGATGTAGCGCTCGCCGCGTTTCAGGAAGTAGAGCGGCACATCGAGGGCCCAGTCGACATAGGCCTCGTAGCCCATGCCCGGCATGAAGGCGAAGGGCAGCATGCCGGTGCGCGCCCTGTCCGTGTCGCGCCAGATCTCCGAGCGTATCGACTTCAGCCCGTTCGGCCGGCCTTCCGACAGCGGCGAGGCTGCGAACAGCGCCGTCGCCATCGGCTGGAGCGCGAGGCTGACCCTCAGCTTCGTCACCATGTCGGCTTCCGAAGCGAAATCGAGGTTCACCTGCACGGTGGCGGTGCGGAACATCATGTCGAGGCCGCGTCCGCCGACCTTCGGCATGTAGCCGGACATGATGGCGTAGCGCGCCTTGGGCATCGCGGGCGTCTCGGCGCGGGTCCAGAGCGGGCTGTGGCCGAGCCCGAGAAAGCCGATGCCCAGCGGCTCGGCGACAGCCTTCAGCGCCGCAAGATGCGCCTCCAGCTCGGCGCGGGTGGCGTGGAGGTCGGGCAGCGGCGCGCCAGAGAGCTCGAACTGGCCGCCCGGCTCCAGCGAGATCGCGCCGCCCGTCACCGGATCGCTGAGGCCGATCGGGTGGTCGCCCTCCATGATCGGCTCCCAACAGAGCCGCGCGGCAAGGCCGTCGAGCAGGTCGCGGATGCCGCCGCGGGGCCCTTCATACGGAACCGGCGCGAGGTCTGCGCGGTAGAAGGGGAACTTCTCGTGCTCCGTGCCGAGCCTGAAGCGATCCGGAAGTTTTTCTCCGGCCGCGATCCACGCGACGAGGTCGTCGCGCGAGCCGATCGGCGTGGGGTCGGAGAGATCGCGGGCCATGGGGAATGCTCGGCTTTGCCGTCAGGCGAGGAACAGGCCGGACGGCGCGCCCGGCGGAGACGACATCGGTCGCGCTCCAAGGCGGTGCGGCGACCGACCTCACCAGATAGGTCGAACCCGGCGACGGCGCAATGACACTTTCGCGTGCCGGCGCTCGCGATCTTGCAGTTGTGCAAGACCAATGGTCTCGCGGTGCGGCCATCGAGCCGGAAACGCAGCTCCTGCGGAGGCTTCATGCGCCGGCGCGATGGCTGGAGCGCCTGTTGGGGGCAAGCCCTGCCTCATGGGGAAAGCAGACCGGGCGGCCCCGTCTCGACCGGGCGCAAGCGGCGCGCCCGGCGCGCTCAATGAAGCTGCGGGGAACCGTGCAGGCCATGTGGCCTGGCAGTCTCGCGCCGCGTTTCGGCGGCCAGCCAGTCGACGACGGCGGCCAGCGCCTCGCCGACGCTGCGGGTGCGGTTGCGCGCTTCCTCGAAGATGGCGAGCTGCGCGTCGGCGCTGGCGCCGCGCGTGAGGATGTCGGTCAGGCCGTTGACCTCCGCCGTGCAGCCCAGCGCCCGCGCATCCGCATCGATCATCGACAGGACTTCGTCCAGTGCCTCGCTGACCGGCTTCATGCGCCCCTGAGCCTCGTCGACCAGGCCGGCATGGATGCCGTAACGCTGCGCCCTCCAGACATTCTCCGCCGTGATGGCGCGCGAGGCGGCGCTCAGGCTGCTGTTGAGCGCGGGGTGCCGATCGAGGTGCCGCACGAGGCAGCGATAGAGCGCGGCAATGCCCAGCGCGTCCTCCAGCCGCGTGCAGCTGTCTGCGATGCGCAGCTCCAGCGTCGGATGCTGGCGCGAGGGCCTCACAGCCCACCAGACGAAGCTCGAATCCTCGATGGCCCGCGCGGCGATCATCACCTCGAGATAGCGTCGGTAATCGGCTGCGCTCTCGAACACCTCGGGCAGGCCCGTGCGCGGCAACTCCCGATAGGCGGAGAGCCTGTAGCCCATCAGCCCGGTGCGATGGCCCTGCCAGAACGGCGATGAGGTCGACAGCGCCAGCATCAGCGGAAGGAAGGGCAGGATGCGGCCCATCAGGTCAACGCGCCGGTCCTCGTCCGGCACCTCGACATGGACATGCATGCCGCAGACCTGATTGCGCGAGCCGAGCATCTGGAGATCGCGCATGATCCGGTCGTAACGCGCCGCGGCCGTGACGCGCTGGCGCAGCCAGGTCGCGCTGGGATGCGTCCCGGAGGCCGTCAGAAGCAGGCCATGCTCGTCGGCGATGCGCGACAGACCGCCGCGCAGCCGGGCGAGGCTCGCCCGCGCCTCCGCGAAGTCCCGGCACACCGGCGTCGCCACCTCGAGCTGGCTTTGCAGCATCTCCCGCTGCACCTCCACGGGATAGGCGGCCCGGACCTCGGTGAGGAATCGGGGCGAGACATGCGAGACAGCCATCTTCTGTGCTGCATCCGACAGGAAGTATTCTTCCTCGATACCAAATCGATAATCACCGCCGACACTGCCGCCGGACCGAATGCCAAGATTGCTCATGGTTCTCGTCCTTGCTCATCTGCCGTTTCCCCGGTGGGTCGACCGGGATTCGACGGTCTTCTATACAGATGCAGAACAAGGCTCATTTGCGGCGACTGCGCAGAATTCATAAATCATTGATAGAGAAAATGAATCGACGCAGGGTGTGCGGGTCTGGTCAAGCCCAGTCGCCCAATGTGGACTGAACGATGGCAAGGGCCGCCACGGCTGCCGTATCAGCACGCAGGATGCGTGGACCCAGCGACAGCACCGTCACCTCCGGCTGGCGGCCCAGCATCGCGCGCTCGGACTCGTCGAAGCCGCCTTCCGGCCCGATCAGGATCGCGAGCGGCCCGCGCGCAAGCCCGGCGAGAGCCGCCACCGGGTTCGAAACGGGAGCCTCCTCGTCGCAGACGATGAGGCGGCGACCCGCCTGGCGTTCGGCGAGCAGCCTCTCCAGCGGGCGCTCGGCGCGGATCTCGGGCAGGCTCAGGATGCCGCATTGCTCGGCTGCCTCGATGGCGTTTGCCTTCAGCCGGTCGAGGTTGAGGCGGCTGACCTGCGTTCGCCGCGTGATGACGGGCTGCAGGACGCTCGCCCCCATCTCCACCGCCTTCTGGGCGAGATAGTCGAGCCTGGCCGATTTCAGCGGCGCGAACAAATAGTGCAGGTCGCAGGGCTGCGGCTGGGCGCGCAAGAGCCGATCGGCGCGCAAGCTTGCCTGCTTGCGGCCGCGCTCCTCCAGGATGGCGAGCCACTCGCCGTCGCGGCCGTTGAACGCCTTCACAGCGGCGCCGGCGCCGAGGCGCAGCACATGGAGGAGATAGTGCGCCTGGTCCTGCGTCAGCGCAATGGCCTCGCCGGCCGCCAGCGGCGCATCGACGAACAGGCGCGGCGTGCTGCGGGACAGGGCTGGCGTCGTAGGCATGGGGCGCGGGTCCGGATGAAGGATCGGCGGCTCGCGCTTAGCGCCCGCGGCGCGGCTGGGGAAGGGGCCCGCGGGCATGGCCCGTCGGGACGCGGCGGATATGGTTCTATGGCTCCCGGCAGCGGCGGATCGGGCCGCGCTGGCAATCGCGTCGCCACGTTGATATATGAGCCGCGGTAAGGCGGACAGCGGCTGGAGGCCGCCCGCAGCGAGACATGAGGCGTCCGGTCATGCTGAAGCGGTCGATGGCGGTGGTGGTGATCGGGGCAGGGTGCCTGGTGGCGGCCGGGCCGGCGTCGGCGCAGTCTTCGGTCTGCGGCCAGCTGCAGACGCTGCTGAAGGAGCGGCAGGCGCTCATGCAGCGCATCAACGGCATGGGCCGGCGCAATGTCGATCCGAACGTCGCCTGCCGGTTGTTCGGCCAGCTCGCCAGCAACGGCCAGCGCACGCTGGCCTTCGCTACCGAGAACAAGGACTGGTGCCAGGTTCCAGACGAATTCATCAGCAACCTGAAGTCGGCGCAGGGGCAGGTCAACACCGTGCGCGGTCAGGCCTGCCGCGCTGCCTCGCAGCGGGCGGCGCTGGAGCGGCGCGCCCGTCAGGCGCAGCAGCAGGGGCAGGGCAGCTTCGGCGGCGTCGATGGCTTCACGGGCGGGCCGTGGCGCGTGCCGCAAGGCGCGCTGTGAGCGCGGATGGCGCGTCCGCCGGCAGCCCGCCGACGGATCAGCCGCTGCCGGATGCCGAAGGCGGCAATTGGGTCGATCGCCACGCGCCCTCGCGTCTGAGGCCGTTCCTCAAGCTGTCGCGCCTCGACCGACCGATCGGAGCCTGGCTGTTGCTGCTGCCCTGCTGGTGGGCCGCCTGCCTTGTTGCGATCGCCCACGGCGCGCTTCCGAACCCGTGGCACATGGCGCTGTTCGCGCTCGGCGCGGTGGTGATGCGCGGCGCAGGTTGCACCTTCAACGACATCATCGACCGGGATCTCGATGCGCAAGTGGCGCGCACGAGGATGCGTCCGCTCGCCAGCGGACAGATCGGCGTGTTCGCGGCGCTGCTCTGGCTTGCGCTGCAATGCTGCATCGGCCTGGCCGTGCTGCTGCAGTTCAACGGCTTCACCGTGGTCCTGGGGGCGCTGTCGCTCGTGGTGGTGGCGGCCTACCCGTTCATGAAACGGGTGATGGGTCTGCCGCAGCTGGTGCTGGGGCTGGCCTTCTCGTGGGGTGCGCTGGTCGGGTGGAGCGCGGTGACGGGCTCGCTCGGGCTGGCTGCGGTCCTGCTCTATGGGGCGGCGGTGGCGTGGACGGTCGGCTACGACACGATCTATGCGCTGCAGGACATCGAGGACGACGCCGTCGTCGGCATCCGCTCCTCGGCGCGCACCTTCGGCGATCACGCGGTGCTGGGGATCGCCGGCTGTTACGCGCTGGCGGTGATGCTGGCGGCGCTGGCGGTGTGGTGGGCAGGCGGCGGCACGATCGCCTATCTCGGCGTCGCGGCGTGAGCGTTGGATCGGGCCTGGCAGTCGCTGCGCCTCCGCGGCGCGGATGGCCACCGCGCGCGGAGGCTGTTCCGCTCCAATCGCTGTCCGGGGCTGGCCCTCGCCGCCGGTATTGGTCTTGCCTCCCTCGTGTGCTGGCTTGGTTGCTGCGGGCACCACGCGTTCTGGCGCCTGTCGCTCGGCCGCGGCTCGGCCGC